>CP116038.1 GCA_027945135.1 Candidatus Phytoplasma oryzae
AAAAAGAAAAATATTAATTTTATAAAATCATCTTCAGTTTTCAAAGAAATAATTCAAATAATAAAAAATATGGTGGAGGGAGGTGGATTCGAACCACCGTACCTTTCGGAGCAGTTTTACAGACTGATGCGTTTAACCACTTCGCTATCCCTCCAGCTATTTTAAATATAAAATAGCTTTTTATTTATATTCAAATAAAATAATATTAAAAAAATAATTACTAATTGATTTTAACATATTTATTAAAAAAAATAAATATTTATTGAACAAAATAAAATATAAATTTTAATTTTCATTTAATAAATTAATTTTTTTATTAATAATATTACGATTTATAATAGTTTGAAAAATAGTATAAATATTACCTATAATCCAATATAAAGATAAACAAGAATCTTGCAATGATGTTAACATCATTAAACAAATCATAAAATAATTAACTATCTTCATATTTTTTTCTTGAGCCTTATTTTTTATAATTTGTTCTGTAGTTAAAATTTTGTCATTTTTTTTTATATGAAAATTTTTTTGAAAATTAATTTTATTTAAAAAAAACATACTTAAACCTACACAAAAAGATAATAAAAATTTTATTAAAAAATAATATCTAGGAACATCATAATCAGAAGATAAATATATAAAATTTAAAAAGGGTTTTTGTACAGAAATAGAAAAAATACCACCTTTAACACGAATACGATTTAAAGTTCTTAACATAGCTATAAAAATGGGCATTTGTAAAAAAGAAATCAAAATATCAAAAACACTAAAATTATGTTTTTTATAAACTTTAAAAATTTCTAACTGCATTTTTTTTATTGAATCAGGATCTTTTTTTAAATAATATTTCTGTTGAATCTTATTAATTTCGGGTTGAGCCATACTCATATTTAAAGAAAAAGTACTGGTTTTAGTATAAATAGGCCATAATAAAGTTCGTATTAAAATAGTTGTTATTAAAATACCTAATCCTAAATTACCTAAAAAAATACCTTCTTTAAGAGAAAAAATATAAGTAGAATAATATAATAAAGAACTTATAAAAATTAATAAAACATTCCAAATATATCCCCAAAACAATAAATAATCCCATTTTAATTTAAACGGCCACTGTATAGGTAAATCGCCACTATCATCAACAAACACTTCAAAAAAACATTTATTTAAACTTGATTTTACAAAAAAACTATTTAATTTATTAGAATTTTGTTTTTTTTCTCTAATCACGATATTATAATTTTTTAAAGAAATTGTATCTGTAGTATCTAAATTTTCACAAATTTTCAAATCTTTTAAATTTTCTATATCTTTCAACTGAAAATTATCACAAATACTAATTTTTAAAAATGATTTCGGATCTAAATATTTTTTTTGAAAATAATTCAAATTTGAACCTACTTTAATAGTAACAAAATCTTTTATATTAGAAATAATATTATCTTTTTTTATAGAAGAATAGTCTTTATAATAAAAATAAAATTTTTCATTTTCGAAAATTTTATATAAGTTTTCTCTAATTTGTTGTTTTTCTTTTGAAAATTCTGCAGAATCAATATTCTGTATTATTATTTCCTGTTTTTGATTAAAACCTATTTTGAAAACTTGAAAATAATGACTTAATTCAATATAATCATAATTTTCTTGATCTATAGAGTTTTTTATTTTTTTTAAATCATTTTCTTCTAACTTATTTAAAAAAACAATTTCTATTCTCTCATTAGTTAATGGATTTTTTTTTTTAGAAAAAAAGCTTGAAATTGTTTGAATTATTAAAAAAAAAGTAATAGAAAAAAGAAATATTTTGAAAAATTTTTTAATATTATTCATTGTAGTTTTTTTTCCTTATTATGTATATTATCATAAATTAAAAAAGATTTTTTTAATAAATATAAAAATTTTTCAGATAATTCTTTAAAATTTAATTTTTTTGCAGAAGGTTTAATAACTAAAACAAAAGAAGATTTATAATCTATTATGGAATAATAATTATGAATAATCATTCTTAAACGTCTTTTTATTAAATTTCTTTCATGAGATTTACCATATTTTTTATTAATACTTAAAGCGAATTTAAAATGACTAAAATGATTATTCTTAGCATAATATAATATGAAAAAATAATTTCTAACATTTTTTTTAAATTTAAAAATTAAGTTAATTTCTTTTCTTTTGGTCAAAATAAATTTTTTTTTCATTATAAAATTTTATAAACCCTTTATCATAATATAAACTTGTTCTAAAAAACAAAATATTCTTATCTCGGATTCATAAAAAAACATTTTTTTTAATTTTCTAAAATATCTTTAACTTTATTTTTATCCAGTTTTAGAATTAATAATTTAAGAAGTTTAATAGTATTTTGAATATCTTCTTTATGAACTATAGAAGTATGAGAATGAATATAACGTGTTGGTATACCTATAACAATAGAAGCAGATCCTTCATTTTGTAAATGCATAGCTGAAGCATCTGTTTGACCTCCCGTAGGTTTAGGTTGTTGAAAAGGAATATTATTTTCTATAGCAATATTCATTACCATTTCTCTTAAATATTTATGAGCAACTAAACCATAATCAAAAACAGGAATTTGAGGCCCTTTACCTAACATTTGTCCAGAAACATTTAATTCACAACCAGGGGTATCATCAGCAATGCCAGTATCAACAGCTATAGCAATAGATGGTTTTGTTTTGTTAGCACTTGTAATAGCTCCTCTTAAACCTACTTCTTCTTGAACAGTAAAAGCTCCAATAAACTGATTAGGGTTATCTTTTAAAGATTTAAGTAATTCCATTATAACAAAAACTCCTACGCGATTATCTATAGCTTTAGATAATAAAAAATTAGAATTGCCTAATACTCTAAATTCAGTATAAGGAGTAACCATATCACCTATTTTTACTCCTAATTTTTCGGCTTCTTCCTTATTTTGTACACCTAAATCCAAAAATAAATCTTTAATTTGAGGCATTTTCTCTCTATCTGCAGAAGTTAAAACATGTGGAGGTTTGGAACCTGTAACAGCAAATAAAATACCTTTATAAGTATGAATTTGCCAAACTTGTGCTAACATTACATGAGGTAACCAACCGCCTAAAGTCTGAAATTTGATAAATCCTTCTTTAGTTATTTCAGTCACTATTAAACCTATTTCATCAACATGACTAGCTAATAATATCTTTGGTCCTTCTAAACCTTTATAAGTTATCATACTGCCTAGATTATCATATTCTATCTTATCAACAAATTTTTGAATTTTTTCCTTTATATATAAATTAACTTTTTTTTCTTGACCAGGAACACCACTTAAACTTGTTAAATTTTTCATTTCAGATAATAAATCAAACATAATTTTCTTGCTTTCCTTTCTAAATAATATAATTGTAATTTTAAAAAAATTAACAACTTAATTTTAAACGACCTTTTTTTCTTCTAGAACTAATAACATCACGACCGCCTTTAGTAGACATTCTTGTTCTAAAGCCATGAGTTCTTTTTCTTTTTATTTTACTTGGCTGATATGTTCTTTTCATAAAATTTATATCCCTTTTTAATTAAGTTTAATTTTATAAATTAAAAAAAATTGTATTTTAAAATTAAAGTCAAAATAAAATCAAAAATAATAATCCTTATATTTTTAAATTAAATTAAATTTTTAAATTAAATTAAAATTTCAAAATATATATTAAAATTAATATTAATTTAATATATATCGAAAAAATAATATAAAAAAATATATTTAATTTTGAAAATAAAAAACAAAAAAATAAAAATCAAATATTTTTAGTTTGTATTTTGTTTATTATTTTTTTGATTATATTTTGAATAAATATTTATTTTTTTCCAAAAAGAAAAAATAAAAAATAAAGTTAAGATTAAAAAAAACCAACCTAAACATTGCAAAACAAAAGAAGTTAAATTAAATTTTTTTCCGCAAAGATAAAAACTTAATCCAAATAAAATTAAATAACAAAAAAAATTCAAAGGAATAATTTGTTTATTTTTTTTTAAATACTCTATATATAATTCAACGACACTATGCACAATAATGATATATAATATCATATTATTTATCTGAAAAAAGTTTTTTAAAAAACTTTTTGTAATAAAAGTACTAGATAATAAAATTAAAGATATTAAAATTAAAACTAAACTTTCAAAAAAAAATAAAAATTTAACCATCTGTTTATTTTTATTAATTTTAGGAACGACAAAATAATAATTTATTATACAAATTAAAATACCCAATAAAATATCACATACTTTTATTTGATTATGAGTATAAGGTAAAGTAAACACCAATTTTTCATAAAAAAAACAAGAAATAGAAAATATCAAACTGAATACAATTTTAATTAAATTTAAAAAAATACTTTTTTTTTGAAACATTTTAACAATAACTATCCTTAATTTTATAACTTTTTTTATATATATATTTATAAAAATAAATAAATTTGAAAAAGTATCTAATTTATTCTAACATATATTTTATCTTTATTATATTTGAAAATTTATTAATATTATTAATATTAACAATGAATATTAAAATGATTTATTCTATTTTTTTATTTATTTTTTAAAATATTAATTAATTCTGTTTTTTTTAATTTAGAAAAATTTTTTATCTTTCTTTCTCTAGCTAATATTCTAAGATCAGTTAATAACATTTTTTCCAATACAATATTATTATCTTTTTTCTTAATATTTTGATTATTATCATCTTCTAATGTTTTTTCTTCTATTTTAGATGAATCTATATTTAAATCTTCATTAGATAAAGAAGAAGAAGTCAATTCTAAATTATTATTTGTGTCAGAAATATTTAAAATATTATTTTGTTTTTGATCTAAATATTTTTTTGACAAATTAACATATTCTTTAAACATTTGAGGTTGTGAAAAAGCAATTTCCGCCAACATTTTACGATTAATCTCTGTTTTAGATAATTTTAATCCATGCATAAAAAGAGAATAACTTATATTATTATTCAAACAACCTGCATTCACTCTGGTTATCCATAATTTTCTAAAATCTCTTTTTTTTCTTCTTCTATCTCTATAAGCATATTGCAAAGAGCGCATAACTTGTTCATGTGCTGTCTTATAAAGAATACTTTTAGAACCAAAATATCCTTTAGCTAATTTTAAAATTTTTTTTCTTTTCTTTCGTCTTGCATTCGTAAAATTTATTTTTACCATTTCTCCTACTTTCCTTTATCTTTTATATGGATTTTATTATAAATATAATTTAGACTAAAAGATATTTGATTCTTTTCAAATCAGACTTATCTACTTGTGTAATTTTTCTTAATTGTCTATTTTGTTTTTTAGTTTTGGAACTAGCTAAATGATTTTTAAAAGCGTGTTTTCTTAAAAATTTACCTGTACTAGTGATTTTAATTCTTTTTTTTAAACCCTTATGTATCTTCTTTTTAATCATTTTTGAATAAACTATCACTTTCTTAATATTTTATTGAAATTATATTATGAATAATAAAAAAAATTATATAAATTAATTTCAAAAATAAAAAAATATAAAATTTAAATTATTGTTTTTGTTTCGAACTAAAAACAGCAATCATTCTGTTGCCTTCTATTTTAGGATTAATTTCTAAAAAACCAATATTCATTAATTTTTGTGAAATTTTTTGAAAAATTTCTTTACCTAAAACTGTATTATTAATCATTCTGCCTCTAAACCTAATAATAAATTTTACTTTAAAACCTTTGCTTAAAAAAGAAATAACTTTATTAATTTTAATATTTAAATCATTATTTTCAATATTAGGATTAATACGTATCTCCTTAATAATAATTACTTTTTGTTTTTTACTAATTTCTTTCATTTTTTTTTGTTGTTGATATCGAAACCGAGAAAAATCCATTAAACGAATCACTTTCGGATTTGAATTAGTATTAATTAAAACCATATCAATTTCTTTTTCTTCAGATAATTTTACAATTTCAGATTTTTCTAAAACACCTAATTTATTTCCATTTTCATCTAAAACTAAATATTCTCCTTGAGGAATTTGATCATTAAATAAAAAATTTTCTTTAATATTTTTTTTATATTTATTAATATTAAACCTCTTTCTTTTTTTAATTGTGGTGAATTAAAATAAATAAAATTTCAAAATATGAAAAAAGTACTTATTATATAAGTACTCCTCTTTTAATTAAAAAAATAAAAAATCAAAAATTAGAATTAATAATAATGAAATATTAATTATTTACAAATGACTTTATTATTTTGTGCTTGAAACCTAAAAAATAATTTTTATTTCATTAATCATTTTTTCAGGCAGAAGAGAGAAAAAAATAATTTATTTATCTTTTCTTTTCACATTTTTTTTAAAATAAATTTAACTTAAAAACTAATACAAATAAATTATACAGTAAAAAAAATAAATTTCAATTACACAAAAATAATTAATATAACAGAAATTATAAAAAAATTAAAAATAAATTTTAACTAATTCAGAATCTTTACGAATTAAATTAAATACTTCTAAATTTAAATAATAAACATAATGTAATGGATTATCAGATATTTCATCTGATTTAAATAAAATATTTAGTTCTAAAAATTTTTTTGTAATTGGAGAATTTGAAGTTAAAGGAAACTTCTTATCTTTATATTTTAAAATAGTTTTTAAAATTTCTTTCTCTAAAAGATTAAATTTTAATAAACATTTTTTAATATAAATTCTTTTACTTCTTTTATGTAAAAATAACATAAAAACAAGAATTATTAATGATATAAAAAAAAATATAAAAAATTGAAATAAAAATTCTAGAGTAATATTAATAAAATTATAAAACATATAAAAAACAACTCCGTATTTATTTTCATTTAAAAATTATAATTAAATGTTAATTAAATTTTACTTTTTATTTTTCATAAAAGTAGACATAATTTGCTTAATTTGCTTTTCGCTAGGAGTTCTTCCCATTTGTTTAAAAATTTCTTTAATTTGTCTTTCTGTTATTGGTGGATTTTTTTCCAAATATTTTTTAAATAGAAAAAATACAATAATACCTCCGATAATAAAACCTATAACAAAAAATAAAATTAATTGAAAAACAATATTCATATAATTAAAACCTCTTTATATATAACAATAAAAATTATAAAATCAAAATATAATAAAAAATAATTTTATTATAAATTATAAATTCAAAAAAATATAGAAATAAAATTATTTTTTATTATAATAATTTAATCTTTTATTTCCATATTTTTTGGTTTTGAATAAACTAAAAAAACCTATTTCATTAGGTAAATTTTCTGTATGATATATTTCATAAATAATAAAGCTATGAGAATAAGAAATTTTATCTAAATAAGGGAAAAATTTATAGTGATAATCATAAAAATAAGGAGGGTCAATAATTATAATATCAAATTTTTTTTTTTCTTTTACAAATTTTTTCAAAATTTTAAAAGCATCTGAAAAAAAAATTTTAATCTGATCATTACTTAAACTTAGTTTTTTTTTATTAGCATGCATAGTCTTAAAAGCCACAAACAAATTATCAACTAAATAAATTTCTTTAGCATTTCTACTTAAAGCTTCAAATCCATAACAACCAGAACCAGAAAATAAATCTAGTAAGATAGCATTTTGTATAAAATCGCCAATAGTATTAAATAAAGATTTTCTTAATAAATTAGAAGTACTTCGTGTTTTTGAAGAAGGAACCATTTTCAATTTAAAACCTTTATATTTTCCACTAATAATACGAATCATAAATTCTTATCTCGCTTAAATAAATATTAATAATTTAAATAAATAATTATAAAAAATTTAAAAATCAACAAAATTTTTAAATTTTTCTATATAAATTTGATAATGTTTTTTTTTTATATAATTAATAACAGGTTTTTCAAAAAAAAAACGATTAAATTTACTAAACACAGATTCTGATTTTTTATTAATAGGGTTAACTAAAATAGACAATATTTTCATTTTTTTAGCTCCTAATATATCAGTTCTCAATTGATCTCCTATCATGATGGCTTGATTATGATAAACATTTAACAAATTTAAAGCTTGTCTAAAACCATATAAACAAGGTTTTTTTTGATACCATTTTAAATAAATATAAGAAACATCAAAATTTGAACACAAAACCCTTTTTAATTTATTACGAAAAGTATTAGAAAGTATAAAAATTTTAAATTTTTTTTTTATCTCTTTTATTTTATTTAAAGTTCTAAGATCTAAATATTTATCAGAACTAGATAACAAAGTATTATCTAAATCAAATATCAAAGCATTGATACCTTTAGATACAAAAAAATCATAAGGAATATCGAAAATAGAAGGATAATAATAATCAGGTAAATATTCAAGAATATTTTTTTTTATTTTATTGTTCATTCTATTTTTAAAATCTCCACTTTAAAATTTTTTCCTGTTTCTGTTCTAACTAAAACTATATCTCCTTTATTAGCGCCTCTTATACTTTGACCTAAGGGAGAATCGATAGAAATTTTGTTAGTAAAGGGATCAGCTTCTAAAAAACCAACTAAATACAAAATTTTATCTTCCATTTTATTTAAAAATCTTAAAGAAACTTTTTTACCAATATCAACAGTTTTATTTTCATCTGAATTTTTAATAATTTTAACATTTTTTAAAATATTTTGAATCTTTAAAATACGATTTTCTATCGAAGCTTGTTCATCGCGTGCAGAACTATACTCTGCATTTTCACGTAAATCTCCATATTCTCTAGATGATTTTAATATTTCTAAATTTTCATTTCTTTTAGTATTTTTTAAATATTCTAATTCTGTTTTTAACTTTTCCACTCCAGTTTCAGTTAATTCAAATACTTTTTTAATTTTATTTGTCATAATTTATATTATATTTTAAACCTCCTCTCATATTTATAAAAAATATAATATATAGTCTAACATTTTTTTTATAAAGAAAATATAAATTATATAATAATTTTTAATAAAAAAAATTGAACAAAATTAAATATATTTTTGAGAAATACTAATACCATCTCCTATATTATAAAAAATAGTTTTAAATAAAATATTTTTTTTTAAAAACAATTTAAAATCATTCATTTTTTCCATAATCCTGATTATTCTTTTCAAATTTTTTTTATTTTTTAATTTATTTAAATTAATATTATCACATATAATCAAACCTTTGGAATTCAAAAATAAACTATATTTTTCAAATAATTTTTGATATTGAACCTTAGCAGCATCAATAAAAATTAAATCATATTTTTGTTTAGGCTGATAACAAAAAGCTTCTGACCAAATAAAATCAATTTTGTAATTACTATTTTTAAAAAAATAAAGAGCTAATTTATACTTTTCATAATCTCTTTCAATAGTCTGAATATGATTATTATAATTACTCATTCCTAAAGCACTATATCCAATAGCAGTACCTATTTCCATAATATTAATAATTTTTTTATCAAAAATTATTTTTTGAAGAAAAAATAAAGTATCATCTTTAACTATAGGTATATGATTATCAAAAGAATATTTTTTTAATTTTAATAACAATTTTTTTTTTTCTTCCATAATATTATATATTTCAATTCATTCAAATTACTTAATTTTAATTAATAAAATATAGATTTAAAAATTTAATATAAATGACTATTTTGATAGTAATTCAGAAAACTTTGTAAAATAACCATAGCTGATATTTCATCTTTTAATTTTATTTTTTTTTTTTTGGAATTTTTATTTAATAATATTTGCAAAGCCTGCTGTGTAGATAAACGTTCATCCCATAAAACAACTTTAATAAAATTAAACCAAGAAATTATTTTTTTTTGAAAATTAAAACTAATTTTAGCTTTAATTCCTAAATCATTATTCATATGTTTAGGAAGTCCTAAAATAATAATTTTAATATTATGTTCTTCAACAATTTTTTTTAAAGGTTGAAATAATTCTTCATATTTATGAGAATTAAAATATATAGTTTTCAAATTAGAAGCCAAAATTCCAAATTCAGAAAAAGCTATTCCTAATGTTTTTTCCCCTAAATCTAGTCCTAAAAAATTATTTTTAATTTTCATGTAAAAAATTTCTCCAATTAAACAAAAATTCATCTATTTGATTTATATTAGTAATTATACCTTGACCGAAATGATTATTACCGCCGCCTTTAATATTAATTTTTGTTTTTAATTTTTTTATAAAATTATTTATTGATAAAAATTTGCTTTTGCAAATAAAAAAAAGTTTATCTTCTCTTTTTTTACATAAACATAAAAAATTAACATTCAACTTATCAAATAAATGTTCTAATAAAACTTGTAACATATAGTTATCAATATTATTTGTATCATTTTTTTCATCTTTGATAAATATTAATAATTCTTTTTGAATTTCATTTTTAGAAGGAATAAATTCATTCGCCCTTGCCAAAATTATTTTTGTTTTTAAATAATTAAATTCTTTTTGTAATATTAATAATTTTTTTCTTAAAAAAATTAAATATTTTTTATAATTATGAATACATCTGTAACTATCATTATCATTATTTACAAAAAGAAAATTTTGATCAAAAAATTTCGATATTTTTTCTGTAAAAAAATTTTTTTGAGAAAAAATAAAATCTTTCATTTTATTAATTTTATTTAAAATTTGATTTTCTTCTATAGAAAGAGATTTAATTTTTTGTGCTAAAAAAAGACTAGTATTTTCACCTGTTGTTGCTTCTATTCTATAAATTCCAGAACCAATAACTTCATAAGAATAAATAGCAAATTTTTTTAATAATTTAGTATTTTTGACATGAGTACCACCACATAATTGTGAAGAAATATTATTTATTTTTACTATTCTTACTAAATTTTGATCTAAATTTTCCTTTTTTTTAACAAAATATTCATTTTCAAAAAAGTCATTAATTTTATCTAAATCTTTTAACAAAATTGTATGAGTAGTAACTGAATAATCTTTATGAATCCAAATATTAACTTGATCTTCAATTTCAATTATTTTTTCAAAAGAAAGATTTTCATAATGATTAAAATCAAATCTTAACATTTCATTATTCAACCAAGAACCTTGTTGTTGAACATGTTGACCTATTTTTTTTTTTAAAGATTCAATCAAAAGATGAGTAGCTGTATGATTAGAAGAAGTTTTTTGTCTTTTTTCAATATCAATTTTAGCTAATACTTTTTGTCCTTTTTTAAAAATATCTGTATTTTGTATCTTATGAAAAAATTGTCCATTTGGTAATTTATTAACTTCTTTAATATAAATATCATTAATTAAACCTTCATCAGATAATTGACCTCCTGAAGTAGCGTAAAAAGGAGTTTTTTTCAAAACAATACCTTTATCAAAAACTTTTATAATTTGTGTTTGAATTTCATATTCTTCATAACCTACAAATTCACTTTTAGTTTTAAAATTTAAAAATAAAAAATCTTTATTTTTTATACTATAATTTATATCATTTTTATTAAAATTACGTGATAAATCTTTCTGTTTTTGTAAAAAAAAATTAAATCTTTCTAAATCTACTTTAATTTTTTTATTTCTTGCATATTCCAAAATATTTTCTTGTGGAAGACCAAAAGTATCATAAAGTTTAAAAAAATTTTCACCTGAAAGTTCATTATTTTTTATTATTTTATCAAAAATTTTCTCTCCATTATTTAAATGAAATAAAAATTTTTTTTCTTCTTCTTTAATCATTTTTTCTATTAAATTTTTTTTTTTATTTAAATCAGGATAAAAATCATTCATTATATCTATAACTGAACCAACTAATTTAAATAAAAAAGGTTCTGAAAAACCTATTTTTTTACCACTTTGAAAAGCTTTTCTCAAAATTCTTTTTAAAATATAACCTCTTCCTAAATTAGAAAAAATAGCTCCATCATTAATACAAAAAACTAAAGATTTAATATGATCTGCAATTATTTTAAAAAATTTTTGTCCCTTATATTCACAATTACTTAAAAAAGAAATTTTTTGAATAATAGGGAAAAAAAGATCTGTTTCAAAATTAGTATCAGTTTGTTGAAAAATACATGCTAATCTTTCTAAACCAGCACCTGTATCAATATTTTTACTTGGAAGTGGTTTATACTCATCTTTTTTTAAATGTTCTTCACAATTAAATTGTGAAAAAACGATATTCCAAATTTCAATAAAACGATTATTTGTAATTTCTTCATAAATCAATTCTTTCCCCCTATGATCATATTTAGAACCACGATCAAAAAAAATTTCTGTACAAGGTCCACAAGGCCCCTCGCCAATTTGCCAAAAATTTGTTCTTAAAGAAATCAAATTCAATTTATCAATGCCTTTTTTCAACCAAAAAGAATAAGTTTCTTTATCATGTTCAAAATAAGTAATATATAATCTTTCTTTTGGTATATTAAACCATTCATGAGATATCAATAATTCATAAGCAAAATCAATTGCTTCTTTTTTAAAATAATCACCTATAGAAAAATTGCCTAACATTTCAAAAAAAGTATGATGAATAGATGTATTGCCAATTTTTTCTATATCATTAGTTCTTAAACATTTTTGTATATTAACTATTCTTTTAAAAGGAGGTTTTTCAGTACCATTCAAATATTTTTTTAAAGGAGCGACTCCGGCATTTATCCATAACAAAGTAGGATCATATTTAGGTATTAAAGAAAAAGAATTCTCTTTATGATGATTTTTACGAATAAAAAAATTTATCCACATTTGTCTAATTTGATTAGAAGTTAATTTTTTCATTTAAATTTATATTCCTTTTAATTAATAAAATGAAAATTATAAAATTAAAATTCATTAAAGTAAAAAAGATAATTTAAAATATAAAATTTTAATTATCTTTATTATCTTTTTTTTGAGTTTTTAAAATTAATTTTCCTTTATAATAACCACTATTACGTGTGATACGATGAGGTAAAGTGAAATTATGGGTTATAGGACATTTTACTAAAGTAGGTGAGCATAATTTATAATGAGTACGTCTTTTTCTTTTTG
The DNA here is from genome assembly GCA_027945135.1 of Candidatus Phytoplasma oryzae. GTDB lineage: Bacteria > Bacillota_I > Bacilli_A > Acholeplasmatales > Acholeplasmataceae > Phytoplasma > Phytoplasma oryzae_A. The sequence goes on from CP116038.1 coordinate 13,003, forward strand.
CAGTTTTACTAGTTCGTCTAAAAGGAACAGCCATTTTTTATTCTCCTTTTTTTATTTTTTAATAAAATATTTTATTTTATTTAAAAATAAAAAAATTTTATTGTTATTGATTAATTGAAAAAAATAAATGGCGTTTGAGAAGGGATTCGAACCCCTGACCGACGGCTTAGAAGGCCGTTGCTCTATCCAGCTGAGCTACTCAAACTTTTTTAAAAAAAACCAAAATAATAAATCATAAAATTATATTTATATAAACAATTATACATAAAATATTTTTTTTTTCAATTGATTTCTTAAATATTTTTTTTTATCAAAAATTAGTTTTTTTAAAAAAATATTAAAATTATTCCGAATACTTAACAACTTTTAAAAATAAATATGAAAATTTTTCTATAATCTCATAAGATTTTAAAATTACAAAATTATTGTCCTCTAACCACTTTATTAAATAATTTATTTTTCCTTGACAACCTAATAAAAAATGTTTTTTATAAAAAAATGTTTTATTTAAAATATTTATAATAGAATAAGCCCCCATTCCGCAAATTAATGCTAAATCAAAATCAATATCATAAATTTTATTAAATCCATCACTTAAATAAAAATCAACCGGATAATTTGATAATTTCTTTTTAGCATTTGTTAAAGGTTTTATTTTTATATCAGTAGCAATAGCTCTCTTAATATATTTCAAATCAAAAGCTTTTTTTAAAATTAAACCATGATCTGTACCAATATCTAAAACTATATTATACCCTTTTAAAATATTAACTATAAAATCAATTCTCTTCATTTTTTATTAATGTTATGATACAACATTTTGAGTTTATTTTGTCTGGAAGGAGTTCTTAATCTTCTTAAAGCTTTTGATTCTATTTGACGTATTCTTTCTCTAGTGACTCCAAATTTATTTCCTATTTCTTCTAAAGTATAAATATGTCCATCTAAAAGACCATAACGCATTTTTAAAACTTGTTCTTCTCTATCGGTAAGGGCTTCTTCTAAAGATTCATTTAAAGTTTTTTTTAATGTTTCTTGTAACATATAATCATGAGGAGAAATAGCGTTAGGGTCTTGGATGAAATCTCCTAAAGAAGAATCATCCTCTTCTCTTACAGAAGACTCTAACGAAATAGTTTCTTTTTCTATCATTTGAATATCAGTGATTTGTTTAGTATCAATATTCATCTTAGCAGCTACTTCTTTATTTTCGGCTTTTCTTGATAAATCTTGTGTTAATTTTCCTCTGCAACGAGAAATTTTATTCATAGTTTCTATAATATGAACAGGAATTCTGATAGTTCTAGCTTGATCCGCAACTGCTCTTGTAATAGCTTGTCTAATCCACCAAGTAGCATACGTAGAAAATTTAAAACCTTTATTATAATCAAACTTATCTACAGCCCTCATCAACCCCATATTACCTTCTTGAATTAAATCTAAAAATAAAATTTTTCTACCTATATATCGTTTAGCTATTGACACAACCAAACGATAATTAGCTTCTACTAATTTATTTTTAGCTACAAAAGAATCTTCTATTATTTTTTTGTTTTTTAAAATTTCTTCTTTACTTAAATCAATTTCTTTTGTTTCGTATTTTTCTAATTCTTTCTGTGCTTTTAATCCATCATAAACCATTTTAGATTTTTCTTTTTCTTCTTCCAAAGTTAACAAAGGTATTTGTCCAATCTCTTTTAAATACATCTTAACTGGATCATCTATTTTAATAGAATTTGAAATTTTATCTAAATTCAAATCTTCTAATATTTCTTCTTCTTCTTTAAATTCATTATTATTTTGTTCAAATATACTCATTTTGTTTTTATCTTTATTTAATAAAGAAAATTGATCTTTTTTAAGTTTTTGATTATTTTTTAATTGTTTTTTTTGATTTAAAAAAGTTGAAAATTTAATAATTTCTTTATTAAAAATATTTTGATCTTTATAAATACTATTAATATATTTTAAATTTTGTTTTAATTTATAATTAAAATTTAAAAATAAAAATGATTCTTTCTCTTTTATATTATTACTTAATAAAAAATACTTTTTTTTATATAAATTTTTATAAAACATTCTTAAATTCATATTTTAATTACCTTTTATTTTATTTTTTTATCAAATAAAATTTACATATTTTCATTTAAATTAATTATTTGATATTTTTGAATCTATGATAAAGTCTAATTTTTTCTTTTATTTTTTCAATTTCTTCTCTTTTTTTTTGTATTTTTTGATCTTTTAATTTTATATTATTCATAAATTCTTTAAATTGTGTTTTATTTAATAATGATAAGGATGATTCCAAACTATTTTTTTCATGAATAATATTATCTCTTTTTTTCTTGATTTCTTCTATTTCTTGAAAAATATTATTTATTTTTAATTGAAAATAAAAAATTTTTAAATCCTCCTTATTTTCAATTCTTTTTTTTTTTTTAAAAACAAAGCTTTGTCTAATTTCTAATAATAAATCATAAACAGAAAAATAATTACTTAATTTATTTAAAAAAATATTATAAACCTTAATAAAATTTTCTATATTAATGCCATTAATTAATTCATCATTAGAAGCATAAACATCATAATATTCCTTAACTTTATCAATAATATCTAAAATAAAAGTGTTAGAAATATAATGAATAATATCGTCTTTTATAAAATCAATATATTCTTTATTTAAAAATATATCATTTATTATGTTCACTTCAATAGCACTAATATTATTTTTAATACTGTTATTAATTTTTTGTTTTATATAAAAAAAATTATTACTTACAAAATTCTTCTTATAAAAAAAATCTAAATTATTTAAATTAATATAAATTTGATATCTGATATATATTTCTTTTTGATAATATTCTTGATTTAATTGATTATGATGTTTCAATAAATTCAAAATTTCTTTTTCTATTTTATTATTATCAATTATTTTTTTTTTTATCTTTTTTTCTATAGTATAAAATATAAAATCCTCAACATTATTTCTTATAAAATCATCAAAATCTAGACTATTTTTTATATGATAATGAATATACTGATCAGGATCCATATTTAAAGGAAAAAATATTATTCTAACTTTAAAACCATTATCATTTAAAATTTGAGATACTTTTAAAGCAGATTCTTTTCCGGCTAAATCTCCATCATAAGCTACTAATATATTACAAGTTATTTTCTTTAAAAGATTTATTTGTTGTTTAGTTAATTGAGTTCCCATTGTAGCAACAACATTTTTTTTATTTATCTTAAAAAAAGCGATAACATCAAAAAAACCTTCGCACAAAATAATCTCATTTTTTTCTTTCATAAACTCATAATGTTCAAAAAAACGATATAATAAACTACTTTTTTTAAAAAAAATTGTTTCCATGTTAAACAAATATTTAATTTTATTTTGTTTATCTTTTTGAATGGAACGTCCTACAAAACCAACTATTTTACCTTGTTCATTTGTTAAAGGAAAAATTATTCTATTTCTAAAAAAATCATAATAATATTGTTCTGAAATATCTTCTTTTGTTTTAATTAATCCTAATTTTATTATTTTTTTTAAATCATATTTCTGGAATTCTAGTAAATATTCAGTTAAAGAATTATTATGAGAATCAGCAAAACCTAACTGAAATTCTTCAATTATTTTTAAATTTAATTCTCTTTCTTCTAAATAAGAATATAAAAAAGGATGTTCAATGCCTTTTCTAAATATATCTTTTAAATCGATACTCTCATATTTTTTAGGATTATCAATAAAATCATATTGAATATCATGACGAAAAAAAGATTTTAAACTATTACGATAATATATATGAGTATCTTCTAAAATTTGATACAAAGGATTAAAATAAGTTATTTTATTAATTGAAGATATTTTTAAATTAAATTTTTGAGATAATTCTACAATAGCATCAGAAATAGAAATTTTTTTAAATTCTTGATAAAATTTTAAAGGATTTCCTCCTTTTAAACAAGACATACATAAAGCAATATTTTTTTCTGGAGAAACAGAAAAAGAAGGTGTTTTTTCATTATGAAAAGGGCATAAAGCCATAAAATTTTTTCCTGTTTTTTTTAAATTTATTCCACATTTAACTACTAATTCCAAAATAGATATTTTTTGATTAATTTCTCTAACTACATTTTTATTCATTTTAAATTTATATACCGTTTTAATATTTATTTTTTTTATTATTTTGTCATAAAAATTAATAAAAAATTTAAAAAAATATATTTTTTTCTATATAACTACGAATTTCTTTTATGTAAATTTTTTCTTGTTTTAGATTATCTCTATTTCTAATAGTTACAGTATTATTATTCAAAGTTTCATCATCTATAGTACAACAAAAAGGAGTTCCTATCATATCTTGTCTTCTATATCTTTTTCCAATACTTTTACTTTCATCATAATCTACTTCAAAAAAAACACATAATTCTTGCCTCAATTGTTTCGCTCTTAAAGAATGTTTTTTTTTAATTAAAGGTAAAATAGCTATTTTATAAGGAGCTAAAAAAGGATGAATTTTCAACAATAATCTAGTTTTATTATCTTTTAATTTTTCATTCTTTAAAGAATTAAATATAATAGCTAAAAATAACCTTTCCACTCCGACAGAAGGTTCAATAACAAAAGGATAAATTTTTTGTCTACTAATTTCATCGAAATATTGTAAATCTTTTCCGGAAAATTTTTGATGAGTTTTTAAATCAAAATCAGTTCTAGAAGCTATACCCCATAATTCATCTAATCCCCAAGGAAAATCAAATAAAACATCAGTAGTTTTATTAGAATAGTGACTTAATTCGTTTTTTTGATTTTCTTTAAGTTTAATATTTTGTGTATTAAAACCTAAATTCAAAAGAAATTGATAAACAAATTCTTGCCAAAAATAAAACCATTTTTTATGTTCTGATGGTTCACAAAAAAATTCTAATTCCATTTGTTCAAATTCACAAGTTCTAAATATAAAATTACTAGTAGTAATTTCATTACGAAAAGACTTACCAATTTGTCCAACTCCGAAAGGTATTTTTTTTCTTGTAGTTTTTAAAATATTTTTAAAATTAATAAAAATACCCTGACAGGTTTCTGGCCTTAAATATAAAGGCAAAGCTTTATCTAAAATAACTCCTTGATAAGTTTGAAATAATAAGTTAAATTTTCGGACAGGAGCCCAATTTTTTGTACCTAAAATTTTATTTTGTATTAAATAATCAGTCATTTCTTTTAAATTTAAAATATTAATATCAATTTTTGGATTGTGTTCTTTAATTAAAATATCAGCCCTATAACGTTTATTATTATCTTTATTTTCTGCTAAAAAATCAATGAAAAAATCTAAATGACCAGATGAAGACCAAACTTGAGAATTTAACAAAACAGAACTATCAAATAAAACATTATTTTCATTTTCTTGAATAAATTTTTTAATCCAAGCTTTTTTAATATTTTGTTTAATTAAACTACCTAAAGGTCCATAATCAAAACTACTAGATAATCCACCATAAATTTCACTACCAGGAAAAATAAAACCATTTTTTTTTGAAAAATCAATTATTTCTTTTAAAGATATCATTTTATTCCTTTTTTATAAAAATTTTTTTAAAAAATATTTAAAAATTAATTAATTTAATTCATTTTTTTTGTTTATCTATCTTTACATATAAATTTAAAGAAACATTCATATTTAATATTTTACTAATATCTTTTCTTGAATCTATCCCTATTTTTTTAATTTTATTACCTTTTTTACCAATAATAATCTTTTTTTGACTTTCTTTTTGAACTAAAATTAAAGAAAAAATTTCTATTAAATTTAAATTTTTACTCAAAATAACATTTTCAATCAAAATTCTAAAACAATAAGGAATTTCTTTGTTAACATAAAAAAGAACTTTTTCTCTTATTAAATCCATTATTAACTCTTCTTGAGTTAAATTTGTATAAATATTTCTAGAAAAATAAGGTTCTCTTTCTTTTATATATAACAAAATTTTATCTTTTAAAATATTAACATTTTTTTCTAATAAACAAGATAAAGGTATTATTTCATCAAAATAAAAATTATTTAAATAACTAAGAATAATTTTATCAACAAAAAAATTATTTTTTAAAAGATCTGTTTTATTAATAACTAAAAAAATTTTTTTATTATATTTTTTTAAAATATTCAAAATTTTTTGATCTTGTTTTTTATATTCTCTATCCACTACAAATAAAATAACATCACAATCTTGAATACTTTTAAAAGCAGAAGAATTATATTCAAAATCCAAAAAATTTTTTTTAAAATAAACTCCTGGATTATCAAAAAAAATTAATTGATATTCTTTTCCGTGACAAATACCCATGATCGGATTTAAAGTAGTATTTATTTTAGAACTAGTTATAGAAATTTTTTGTTTAATTAAAGTATTTAATAAAGTTGATTTTCCGACATTAGTCTTTCCTACGATAGAAATAAAACCTGATTTAAACAATAAAATAACCTCTTTTTTTTAAAAAAATAATTAAAAATTTAAAAATGAATTATACTTGTTTAAGATTTTTTTTTGCATATAAATCATTTTATAAGAATCCTTTTCGGTATGATCTTCATATCCTTTCAAATGTAAATAACCATGCAAAGATAAAAAACAAACTTCTTTTATAAAACTATAATTATATTTTTTAGCTTGTTTAAATGCTTGAACTAAAGAAATAAAAACGTCGCCTAAAGAATCATCTTCTTCTAATTCATTAACAAAAGTTAAGACATCTGTAGGATAATTTTTTTGTCTATAATAAAAATTAATTTTTTGTATTTCTTTATTCTCTAAAAAAATAATATTCATATTTTTATAATCTAAAATATAATTAAAAAATTGAAATATTTTATTTTTTAAATCATTAATTTTAATTTTACTTTTATTATATATTTTAATATTCATTAATTTTTTTAACTCCTATTTAAATAAAAAATAATTTAAAAATTAATATAATCAAAATAAAAATTAAAAATAAATAAATATATCATAAAAGAGTTAAAAACAACAATAAAAAAAGAAAATTAAAAAAATAAAAAAAGCAACTTTAATTTTCTTATATTTATATGTTGCCTAACTTTTTTAATTCGAACTATTTTATTTTTTTATTTTATAATTTTATACTTATGAAATATTATTTATTTAAATTATTTTTTTTTTTTTTGCGCATATTATTAAGACTTTTTTTACGATTTTTTTTATCTACACTAGGTTTAGTATAATATTCTTTCTTACGAGCTTGCGCTAAATTTCCATGTTTAGAAACATCACGTCTAAAACGACGTAAAGTATCTTCAAAATTTTCATCTTTTTTAACAATAGTTTTAGTCATTACTATATACTCACCAAATTTCTATATTTAAATTTTTTATAAAATTAATTTTATTCAAGTATTAAATTAATATTAAAAATTTTTATTTATAATTTAAAATATTTATTTATAATTTAAAATATTTACTAAAAAAAACAATAATAAAATTATTATATCATAAACATAATATTATAAACATATTTTTATATTAAAAAATAAATAATTAATTAAGAAAATTGTATTTTTAAATTAGCATAAGAATGCAAAAAAAGAATTATAATTAATAAAAATATAAATAAATTTATAAAAAATTCTGATTTAGATACTTGATAATTACCATATTGTTCCGCAAACATATCTATAACACTTTTTTCTGAAGAAAATAAAATAAATAAAACAATAGAAATACAATTAATATATAATAAAAAATTTTTTTTTAAAAAAAATAAATCATACCACATTATTATAAACTTCCTCCTTAGATACTAATAAAGCTTGTAAAAAAACATCATTAGCGTTTTCTATTGTAATTATTTTTAATTTAGATCTTACTTCTTCAGGTATATCATCAATATCTTTTATATTATCTTTAGGAATAAAAATAGTATTTAAACCGCTTCGATTCGCGGCAATAGCTTTTTCTTTTAATCCACCTATAGGAAGAATAGAACCTCTTAAAGTAATTTCACCTGTCATTCCTACATCTTTTCTTACAAATTTTCCCTTAATAGCCGAAAAAATAGAAGTAGCTATCGTTACACCAGCTGAAGGTCCATCTTTAGGAATAGCACCTTCTAAAAAATGAACATGAAAATCATTAGAATCGAAAATATTATATTCAATATCTAATTTTTGAGCATTGGATTTTAAAAAACTAAAAGCAGTAATAGCGCTTTCTTCCAAAACTTTACCTAAATGACCCGTAAGAACTAATTTTCCGCTACCTTTATAATAAGTAACTTCAACAGGCAAAATATCTCCCCCAAAAGCAGTATAAGCTAATCCATTAACGACTCCTATTTGATTTTTAGTAGTCGATAATAAATGTTGATAAATCTTTTTTCCTAAAAAATATTCAATATTATCATTATCAATTTTAATTTTTTTAATTTTATTAATCAAAATATCTTTGACAACTTTACGAATTACATTAGCAATTTGTTTATTTAAATTTCTAACACCAGCTTCTTTAGTATAATGTCTAATAATATGCATTATAGTTAAATTATCAATCAAAAATTGATCTTCATTAATTCCGTGTTCTTTTAATAATTTAGGCAATAAATGTTCTCTAGCAATAATCAGTTTATCTTGTTCTGTATATGAATTTAATTCTATTATCTCTAAACGATCTTTCAAAGGTTCAGAAATATTACTAAGATCATTAGCAGTTGTGATAAATAAAACCTTTGATAAATCAAAAGGTTCCGAAAGATAAAGATCAACAAAATTTTTATTTTGTTTAGGATCTAACACTTCCAACAAAGAAGATGCTGGATCATGTTGAAAATTATTTACTAATTTATCTATTTCATCTAATAAAAAAACTGGATTCATAACACCTACATCTTTAATACCGCTTAAAATACGACCTGGCATAGCTCCTACATAAGTTCTTCTATGCCCTCTAATCTCACTTTCTTCTTGTAATCCTCCTAAAGATTGTTTAACAAATTTTTTTCCTAAAGCCTCTGCTATAGAAATAGCTAAAGTAGTCTTTCCTACTCCCGGAGGACCTACTAAACAAATAATAGTTTGAGGATTACGTTTAGTCATTATTTTAACAGCAGCATATTCAATAATACGTTCTTTGCCCTTTTTCAAACCATAATGATTTTTTTCTAAAATAATCTGAATTTTTTGCAAATCATCAACATCTTTGCTTTGTTTTCCCCAAGGTAATGATATTAAAAAATCTAAATAATTTCGAATAACAAAAGAATCAGCAATAGCTGAAGAAATACTTTGATAACGAGATAATTCTTGTAAAGCTTTTTCTTTTATATTGATAGGCATTTTAGAAGAATTAATTTTTTTTCTTAAATCTTCTATTTCTTCTTCTTTTTTAGCTTTATCTCCTAATTCGTTTTGAATAACACGCATTTTTTCTCTTAAATAAAATTCTTTTTGATTTTCATCAATACTTTTTTTAACTTCAGAATTTATCTTATTTTCTAATTCTATAATTTCCATTCTCATTTGTATATCTTGAAGAATATACATAAGTCTTTTATTCAAATTAATTTCTTTAATATATTTATATTTATGCTTTTCCTCTATTTTTAAAGAAAAAATAATTAAATCCGAAGCTTTTTCCGTTGTAATTCCGTGTTTGATTTGTTCTAAAAAAGAACTTTCAGAAATCAACAAAAGTTGGTTAATATTATTAGAAATTTGTTGCATTATTAATTTAATTAAAGCTTTTTCTTCTTGTAAATCACCTAAAACAATAGGTAATTCCTTGTATTTAGTCATATAAAGATTATTTTCTTTAATTATCTTTTGAACTTTAATTCTTTTTATAATACGAAATTTTACTTTATAAAGATATTCATTTATTTTTATAGAAACTAAAACTTTTGATAAAACACCATATTGTTCTATATCAGAAATTTTTGGTTCATCTTTAAAAAAATCCTTCTGTATCAAAATCAATACATATGGACATTTATTTTTTTCTACAAAATTTAAAGCATTAATAGAAAAAGAACGTCCTATTTCTAATCTTAAATCATTAAAAGGAATAGGAATAATGTCTCTAACAATAATAGAAGGTAATTCTTTAGGAATGATTTCTGATTCTATTTTATTTTTATCAGTTTCTGATTCTAATTTTTTCTTTTTAACCATAATTTTTTGAACATCCTTAATTTCCTTAATTTAAAAAATTTCAATAAATTTAAATATAATTTTTTTAATTTTAAATATAACAAATTATATTAAAATTTGTTATAAAAAATTTAAGAACTCTTATAAATAGAATTTTTTAATAAAAAATCAATTGTTTTTTTTATTAAAATCTCTTTTTTAACTTTCTGTATTAAAAAATATTTTTGTTTTACTTCAAGAATATCAATATTATAATTTAAACTTATTTCTTTATAATATTTTTCTAATTCTTGTGGTAAAATTTTTATATTTTCTATTTCCATTATTTCATTTAATATAAAATAAACTTTTAAATTCCTTATCGCTTGTTTTTCGATCTTCAAATTAAATTCATTTTTACTAATTTTATATATTTCTAAATATTTATCCAGATCAAGATTATTATTTTTCAATTCTTTCATAAAATTTTGATTTAAAGTATTAACTTCATCAATAATCAAATTTTTACTCAATTCTACAACAGAATTCTTAATTAAAAAATCTAAAACCTCCTCTTCGTTTTTTTGTTTAAAATAATTTTTCTTTTCGTTTTTTAATTTTTCTCTTATTTTTTCTTTTAAATCAGATAAAGTCAAAATATTAGGTATTTTCATATTTTTAATAAAATCATCATTAAAAATTAAATCCTTTTTTACTTTAATATCTTTTAAAAAAATTTCAAAAAATATTTTTTTAGAAGCTATTCTTTTATCATAAAATTCATCAGGTATTAATAAAGAAAAAGTTCTTTTATCATTCATTTTCATCCCTTTAATGCCTTGATCAAAGCCTGGAATAAATTGATCTTTTCCCACTTCTAAAGAAATATTATTTAAATCTTGGATAATTTTTCTCATTTCATTATCATAAAATATTTTTAAATCAAAAATAGCTATATCTTCTTCTTCTAAAGGCAAATTATTTCCTTTTGAAGAAGAAAAAATTTCTTTTTTAAAAATTAAATCCATCTTTTCTTTTATTTCTGATTCACTTATATCTTCTTCCGAAAAAGAATTAATTTTAATACCTTTATAATTACATAAAGAAATATTTGGTTTAATATAAAATTCTAAAGTAAAATCAAAAAAACTATTTTTTTCTAAATTTTCTATTCCGCAACTAACTAATTTTGGTTCACCTATAACAGAAAATTTATTTTTATTTTTTAATATTTCTTTAGTTTTATCTTTGATAAGAATATCCAAAGCTTCTTTATAAAGTTTTTTATCACCTATTTTTATTTTAAAAACACTTCTAGACAAAAAACCTTTTCTAAAACCTTTTATTTGTATTTTACTCTTTATTTGATCAAAAGCAAAATTTAAATAATGTTCAAATTCTTCATTATATATACGAAAATCAAACTGTAAAGAATCATCATTAATTTTATTAACTTTCATTATCTTCCTACATTTTTTTACAAAAAAACAAATAATTTATTAAAAAAATAATTAATAAAAAATATTTAATTTATTTTTATTTTCATTTTATTTAATTTATTATTATCATTATTATCATTTAAATTGTTACAATTAAGTTTTAAATCTAAAATTTAATTTCAAAACTATTTTAATTTTTAATTTAAAAACTATTTTAATTATTGTTATAATTATTATAATTAATTATTCTTTTTAAATTTCTAATATTTATAATCTTTTTAAATTTCTAATATTTATAATTATCAATAAATATAATTTTACATATTAAAAATAATAAATAATTCAAAATAAAAAATCAAATTGATTATAAATTTACTATATTAATTCAAATCTTTATTTCAATATTATAATAAAAAATTAATAATAAAATAAAAAAATAAAGTAATTTACTCGTAAGATGTTATTATAAGATATTATTAATATGTATACATTGTATTATAAATTTTATATTGAAATAAAAAATTGTAAAAAATATTTTTTTTTAATATTATAAAGATAATAATTTAAAATAAAGATAAAATGATTTAAAAATAGCAATAAATAAATAATAAATTTTATTAATTAATTCTAGTTTAGAATACACATAAAAATTATACAATATTATAAAGTAATTACAAATCATAATTAAATAAAAATCAAGAATATTTAATTTATATAAAAAATTAATAAATTATAAATAATAAAAAGTTTATTTGTATAATTTTATGATATTTCTATGAAATTATTTAAATAATTATTTAAATAAATAATTTATTTATTATTAAAAATTAAAAAAATTTAGATTATTATAATTTAAAAAATAAATAAAAAAATTAATATTTAATAAAAAATTACGTAAAAGAAAAAAACAATCTTTTATGATATAATGTCTGATATAAAAAACATATTAATATTCGATGAAAATTAAATTATTAATAAAAAAATATAAAGGAGATTTGGATTTTATAAATGGTTAAAAATAAAAATTACGATGCAGAAAGTATTCAAATTTTAGAAGGTTTAGAAGCTGTAAGAGTAAGACCAGGTATGTACATTGGTTCTACTTCTGAAAAAGGAATATACCATTTAGTTTGGGAAATAGTAGATAACTCTATAGATGAAGCTTTAGCTGGTTTCGCAAACGAAATTACTTTAGAAATCTTACAAAATAATGTAATTCGTATTTCTGATAATGGACGAGGAATACCTGTAGGAATACATCCGAAAACTCAAAAACCAGCCGTAGAAACTATTTTAACTACATTGCATGCAGGAGGAAAATTCAACAATAATTCTTATAAAATATCAGGAGGTTTACATGGAGTAGGAGCATCAGTTGTAAATGCTCTTTCCTCTTGGTTTACAGTTGAAATTCATTTAAATAAAAAAATACATTTTCAAAAATATGAAAAAGGAGTTCCTGTTACTTCTTTAGAAATAAAAGGTAACACAGAAAAAACAGGTACCATAATTACTTTTTTGCCTGATTATGAAATCTTTAAAGAAATAAAAAATTTTTCTTATCGTTTAGATATTCTAAAAAATAGAATCCAACAATTAGCTTTTTTAAATAAAAATTTAAAATTAAATATTATTGATAAAAGCATTGAACCAAATAAAAATTTTAATTTTTGTTATAAAGAAGGTATTCAAGAATATCTTAGATACTTAAATGAAAATAAAAAAAGTATTAATACAGAATTTTATCAAGAATTTTATTCAGATAATATTTCTTTTGAAATATCATTTCAATATTCAGAAACTTATTCAACTAATATTTATTCTTTCGTAAATAATATTCCTACTTTCGAAGGAGGAACACATGAAGAAGGTTTTAAAACAGCTTTAAATAAAGTTTTAAATAAATATGCAAAAGAAAAAAATTTATTAAAAAAAGATATTAGTTTTATAAGCGAAGATAGCTTAGAAGGAATTACAGTAATTATTTCGTTAAAATATAATAATCCTATATTTGAAGGTCAAACTAAAACTAAATTAGGCAATATAGAAATAAAACAATTTATTTCTAAAACATTTGGAGACAAACTAGAAAGATATTTATTAGAAAATCCTAAAGAAGCCAAAAAAATAATAGAAAAATGTTTATTATCTATTAAAGCCAGAATAGCCGCAAAAAGAGCTAGAGAGATAACACGTAGAAAATCTCCTTTAGATTCTTTCGGATTTGCTTCTAAACTAGCTGATTGTTATGTTAAAGAACCATCTTTATCTGAATTATATATTGTAGAAGGTGATTCGGCAGGCGGTTCGGCAAAACAAGGAAGAGATTCTAAATATCAAGCTATTTTACCTTTAAGAGGAAAAATAATAAATGTTGAAAAATCAAGATTAGAAAAAGTATTAAGTAATAATGAAATTATCTCTTTAATACAAGCTATTGGTACAGGAATTGATAAAGAATTTAATTTAGAAAAATTACGTTATCATCGTATTATTATAATGACAGATGCAGATGTAGATGGAGCACATATAAGAACACTATTACTAACTTTCTTTTTTAGAAATTTAAAACCTTTATTAGAAAAAGGTTTTATTTATTTTGCTCAACCTCCATTATATAAAATTCAACAAAATAAAAAAATTCAATATGTATATAATGAAAAAGAACTTAAAGAATTTTTATCAAAAGAAAATAACAAAAAAATTTTTTTACAGAGATATAAAGGTTTAGGAGAAATGAACCCTGAACAATTATGGGAAACTACTATGAATCCTGAAAATAGAACTCTATTAAAAGTTAATTTAGAAAATATTTTAGAAGCAGACAGAACTTTTAGTATGTTAATGGGAGAAGAAGTTTCGGCTAGAAAAGATTTTATAAAAGAAAATGCTATATATGCAGATTTAGATGTTTAATAAAAAAATTTTTTGAAAAAAGAATTAAATTTAATATTATAAGGCGAAAAATATGTTAAATAAAACAAATATAAAAAAAAAAAAATCTCAAAAAGTTAATAATGAAAATAAAAATTTTGAATTATCAAATAAAAATGATAATGTTCAACAAATAGATATAAAAGAAGAAATGGAAAAATCTTTTTTAAGTTATGCAATGAGTGTTATAGTTTCTAGAGCTTTACCAGAAATTCAAGACGGTTTAAAACCTGTTCAAAGAAGAATTTTATATGGTATGAAAGAATTAGGAGTTTATAATAACTCTAGTTACAAAAAATCTGCAAGAATTGTGGGTGATGTTATGGGTAAATTTCATCCTCATGGTGATAGTAGTATTTATGAAGCTATGGTTAGAATGGCTCAAAATTTTAATTATCGTTATCCTTTAATTGATGGACACGGAAATTTTGGTTCTATAGATGGAGACGCTGCAGCTGCTATGCGTTATACAGAAGTCAGAATGTCTAAAATAGCAATGGAAATGATTAAAGAAATAGATCAAGAAACAATAAATTTTGTGAATAATTATGATAACAGCGAAAAAGAACCTGTTGTATTGCCTACGAGTTTCCCTAATTTATTAATAAACGGTTGTTCAGGAATTGCTGTTGGAATGGCCACAAACATTCCTCCTCATAATTTAGGAGAAGTTATTAATGCTTTGTTAATATACATTGAACAAAAAGATATAAAAATAAAAGATTTAATGAAATATATAAAAGGACCTGATTTTCCGACCGGAGGAGAAATTTTAGGTTGTAATAATTTAAAAGAGGCTTATGAAACTGGAAGAGGTAGAATTTTTATAAGAGCGAAAACAGAAATTATTAAATCTGATAAAAATAAAAATTCAATTATTATTACAGAAATACCCTATCAAATAAAAAAAACAAATCTTATAGAACGTATTGCTTTTTTAGCTAAAGAAAAAATTATCGATGGTATAACAGATTTAAGAGATGAATCATCAAATAAAAAAGGAATTAGAATTGTTATAGACTTAAGAAGAGATGTAAATCCACAAATTTTTTTAAATAATCTATATAAACATTCTCAAATTCATATTTCATTTAATTTTAATATGATTGCTTTAGTCAAAGGCATTCCACAAATAGTAAATTTAAAACAAATTATAGAAGAATTTTTTCTTTTCAGAATAGACATTATAAATAAACAAAAAAAATTTGAATTAAAAAAAGCTCTTAATAAAAAACACTTAATTCAAGCATCTGTTATAGTTTTAAATGATATAGATAATGCTATAGAATTAATAAAAAAATCAAAAAATATTCCTGATGCTAAAGAAAAACTAATGAATAGATATGGTTTTGATGAAATACAAAGTAAATATATTTTAGAAATGAGCTTACAAAAAATTACTAGTATAGAAATAGAAAAAATTAAAGAAGAAGAACAAAAACTTATTCAACAAATAAATAAATATAAGAGTATCATAGAATCGCAAAAAAAAAAAGAAGAAATTTTAAAAAAAGAATTATTAGAAATTAAAAACAAATTCCAAGATAAAAGAAAAACTTTAATAAATAAAAAACAAGAAATTTTGGATATACCTAATGAAGATCTTATAGAAAAAGAACATATACTTATAACTATCACAAATAAAGGATATGCAAAAAGATTAAATTTAAATACTTATAAAAAACAAAATAAAGGCGGAAAAGGAGTAATAGGGATTTCAATTAATGAAGATGATTTTGTAGAACATTTTATTATTACTTCGACTCATGATTTTCAATTATTATTTACTAATAAAGGAAAGGTATATCAACTAAAAGGATATGACATACCTGTATTTTCTAGACAATCGAAAGGTATTCCTCTAGTTAATTTAATACCTTTAGAAAAAGGAGAATTTTTAACTTCTATTACTAGTGTTCAAAATTTTAAAAAAATTGAAAATTATTTAATATTAATAACTAAAAAAGGTTTAATTAAAAGAAATTGTATTCAAGATTATGAAAATATAAGAGTTAATGGCAAAATAGCATTTGTATTAAAAAAAGATGATGAAGTACTATATGTTTTAAAATCTTCAGGAAATCAAGATATTATACTGGCTGCTTCCAACGGAAAAGCAATTCGTTTTAATGAAAATTCTATTCGCAAAACATCTCGAATTGGTTCAGGAGTTATAGGAATGAGAATTTCTTATGAAGATAATATTGTAGGTTCCGCTATAGTTTCTTCTGAAGAACAGGATATTCTAGTTTTAACAGAATTTGGTTATGGTAAAAAAACAAAAATGGACGAATATAGAAAACAAAAAAGAGGCGGAAAAGGAACTAAAACTTTAAAAATAACTTCCAAAAATGGTAAATTAGTTTCTTTAAAAACTGTGCTACCACAAGAAGAATTAATATTAATTTCTGATAGAGGCAAAGTTATAAGAATGTCAATTGATAAAATTTCAACTACTAAATCAAAAATAGCACAAGGAAACAGATTATTTAAATTAGATAATAATCAAAAATTAGTTAATGTTGTTGTTATAAAAGAAAAAATTATAAATTTATAAATTTTAAATAAATAAAAATAAATTTTATTTTTAAGTAATATGTATTATATGTATAAAAAAAATTTTTCTATATTATATAAAATATCTAATTCAACCATTGAAACAAAAAAAATAGGTTCTGAATTGGTAAATTTTATTAATAATCAAAAAAAATATAAAAATAAAAAAAACATAATTTTATTAGAAGGTTGTATCGGTTCAGGTAAAACTATTTTAACTAAAGGAATAGCAAAAAAGTTAGGTATAAAAAAAAATATTAATAGTCCTACTTTTTTATTACTTAAATCTTATAAAAATAGCGAAAATCAAATGCATCATTTAGATTTATATAAAATATTACAATTTGAAAAATCAGTTATTATATCTACTTTAGAAGAAATAACAGAAATCGTAAAATTAGGTGATATTTTAGTTATAGAATCTACACAAAATATTTCATATTTATTACCATATTGGAATTTTAGAATTAAAATTGAAATTTTAAATATAAAAAAAAGAAAAATATTAATAGAAAACAATAAAATAAAAAATAAAAATAAATAAAATATGTTTTAAAATATATGAAAATAAAAAAAAAATATCTTATTTTAGATATATCTATAAAAGTACAAATTGTTATTTTAACTACAGAAAATAAAATTATAGATATAATAAAAAAAAAATCTTCTACAAAAATTGTAGAAAAAATAATACCTCTTATAGATAAAATAATTAAAAAAAATAATATTGAATTAAAAAATTTAAATGGTATTATAGTAGGAATAGGGCCTGGATCTTTTATAGGAACTAGAGTAGCAGTCCTAACTTCAAAAATTATATCTTTAGGAATGGATATCCCTTTATATAAAATAAGCAGTTTAACTCTTTTAACAAGTGGATATATTAATAATAAAAATATAATAACACCTAAAATTTGCGCTTGTGCTAATAATAATTTTTTTTATAGCACAAGTTTTAAATATAATCAAATAATTTTAAATGAAAACATATATAATTATTCTTTTTTAAATAAATTTGATAATCATTTGTTAATAAACATTAATAATATTAAAATATCTGTCCCTAATATCTTTTTTTATATGAAAAAAGTTATAAATCCTCATAAATTAGTACCAATTTATTATAAATAAAATCACGAAAAAGGATTTAGAATTATGAATATTTTATCTATAGAAACAAGTTGTGATGAAACTAGTGTGGCAATTACAAAAAACGGAAAAAAAGTTTTATCCAACATAATTTTTTCTCAAATTAATTATCATAAAAATTTTGGAGGTGTGGTTCCGGAAATAGCAGCTCGCAAACATATAGAATTGTTAACTATTGTTCTAAACAAAGCTTTTAAAAAAGCTAATATAAAAGAAAAAGAAATTGATTTAGTAGCAGTTACAGAAGGTCCAGGTCTAATTAGTTCTTTATTAATAGGTATAAATGCGGCTAATACATTTTCTTATATTCACCAAAAACCTTTAATAGGAGTTAATCATCTTATAGGTCATATTTATTCTGTACAAATAGAAAATGAATTAAAATTTCCTAATTTAGTGCTCCTAATTTCAGGAGGTCATACAGAATTATTTTATAGCACAGATCATTTTAAATTTAAACATATTGGTTATACATTAGATGATGCAGTAGGTGAGGTCTATGATAAAATTGCTAGAAGTCTTAATTTAAAATATCCTGGTGGACCAATAATAGAAAAATTAGCAACAAAAGGAAAAGATGTTTTTAATTTTGTAAGACCTTATTTAAAAAATAAAAATTTAAATTTTAGCTTTTCGGGTTTAAAAAGCAAAATTATTAATTTTATTAATCAAAATAATAACTTTAATAATTTTATAAATGATATATGTTGTTCATTTCAAGCAAGTATTATAGATGTTTTATTAGAAAAAACTAAAAGAGCTCTTCAAAAATTCCCTGTTTCACAATTAGTTTTAGTAGGAGGAGTATCAGCAAATCAATTTCTTCAAAAAAAATTCAAACAAAATTTTAATTTTTTAGAAATATTAGTACCAAAATTAGAATATTGTACTGATCAAGCTGCAATGATTGGTATTGCTGCTTATTATCAAAATAAATTTTACAAAAAAGCTAAAAAAAAATATAATCTAAAAGGAAATGCTAATCTGGAATTTTGCTTTTAAAAAAATAAAATGTTTAATATATGGATAAAAAAATGAAAAATATAAAAGAAACATCTAATTTTATAAAAACTATAATAAAAAAAGATTTGGAAAATAAAAAATATAAAAAAATAATTACAAGATTTCCGCCTGAACCAAATGGTTTTCTACATTTAGGACATGCTAGAGCTATTGTTATTAATTTTGAATTATCATCTTTTTTTAAAGGAAAAACTTATTTAAGATATGATGATACTAATCCTGAAAAAGAAAAACTTATCTACGTAGATGCTATTCTAAAAGATATAAAATGGTTAGGATATCAACCAGATAAAATTACTTTTGCATCAGATTATTTCGAAAAAATGTATCAAAAAGCTTTGCTTTTGATTAAAAAAAATAAAGCATATGTAGATGATTTAAATTCTGAACAAATAAAAAAATACAGAGGTAATCTTAATGAAAAAGGTATAAATTCGCCTTATAGAAACCGTAATATTCAAGAAAATTTAGACTTGTTCCAAAAAATGAAAAAAGGTTTTTTTAAAAAAGGAGAAAAAGTTTTAAGAGCTAAAATTGACATGTCTAGTTCAAATATAAATTTAAGAGATCCTGTTTTATATCGTATTTTAGATAATTACACATTAAAAAAAATTCATTGGTTTATTTTCCCTTCTTATGATTATGCTCATCCATTAGAAGATTCAATAGAAAAAATTAGTCATTCTTTATGTTCTTTAGAATTTGAAGATCATAAACCATTATATAATTGGATATTAAAAGAAACTGAAATTAAAAATCCTCCTACTCAAATAGAATTTGGACGACTTAATATTATTAATACTTGTTTAAGTAAAAGAAATCTTAATTTTTTAGTTAAAAATTCTTTAGTTCAAGGTTGGGACGATCCTAGAATGCCAACATTATCAGGATTAAAAAGAAGAGGTTTTACTCCAGAATCCATTAAAAATTTTATTTTAGAAGCAGGAATAGCTAAAAACAATACTGATATAAAAATAGAAATGATGGAATACTTTTTAAGAAAAGATTTAGAAAATAAATCCAAAAAAGCTATAGCTGTTATAAATCCTTTAAAAGTTACTATTACAAATTATCCTAAAAATAAAATAGAATTTTTTAAAATACCATTTCATCCTAACAAATCATTCGGAGAAAGAAAAATATTTTTTTCGAGATATATTTATATAGAAAAAGAAGATTTTTGTATTCAAAAACCAGATAAAAAATATAAAAGATTTTTTTTAAACGGAGAAGTAAGATTATTAAATGCTTATTTTATTAAAGCTTATAAAGTAATTAAAGATGAAAACAACAATATTATAGAAATTTTAGCTACTTACGATGAAAAAACTAAAAGCGGAACAGGTTTTAAAGAAAGAAAACCTAATGGAACAATTCATTATGTCGAACAAACCACTGCTAAAAAAGCTATTTTTAACTTTTTTGGACCATTATTTCAAGAACAAAATAATTCAAATAATAAAAACAATAATTTTAATTTTAATTCATTAATTAAAAAAAATTCTTTTGTAGAAAATTCATTAGAAAAAGTTATAGATTTAGAAAAAATCCAATTTATGAGACATGGTTATTTCAGTGCAGATCAAAAAGAAAAAAAAATTTTAAATTTTAATGAAATTGTATCTTTAAAAAAATCTTATAAATGAATTTTTTATTGTATTGTAATAAAAAAAATGAAAAAAAAAATAAAAGTAATTATAAAAAATTTATATGAATTAGAAATACAAGAAAATGCTCAAAAAGGAGATATTATTGATTTAAGAGACAGTATAAACTTAAATATGAATTTAATCCAAAAACAAATTCACGAGAAAGAAAAAAATAAAATAAAAGATTTTCTATTAAAAGATAAAGAAAAATCATTAAAAGAATTAAATATTAAAAAAGAAAAAGAAACACAAGAATTAATATATAAATATGAAAAAATGAAAATAAAATTAGAAAATGAAAAAAACCAAGAAATTTATAAATTAAAAATGAATAGAAGTCATTTTAATAACAAATTAATTGGAGAAAATTTAGAAAAATGGTGCGATAATGAAATACAAAATCAAATGCTAATTTTAAATGATATAAGTTGGTATAAAGATAATGAAATTATAAACGGAAGTAAAGCAGATTTTATATTTAAATTATATCCAAATAAAGAAAAAAAAGAAGATGAAATTTTAACATCTGCTATTTTAGAAATGAAAACAGAAATTAAAAATACAGATTTTTCCAAACAAAAACAAAAAAATAAACAATATTTTAATAAATTAAATAATGATCGAAAAAATAAAAAACTTGAATTCGCTCTTTTAGTCAGCGAATTAGAATATGATCAAGAAAATGATTTACCTATTAAAAAAGTTCAAGAATATGAAAAAATGTATATTATAAGACCTCCTTATTTAATAACTTTTTTAAATATTATAATTTCTTTAGCAAGAAAAAATAAAGAATTAATATATAATTTAAAAAAAGAAAAAAAAGAATTTAAAAAAGAAAAAGAAATTATAAATTTATTTGAAAATATGAAAAATAAAATTTTAAATAATTATTTAAAAAAAATAGAAAAAAATTTAAATGATATTACAAAAGAGAATAATAATATAAAAACAACAGCAGAAATAATTCTAAAATCATATCAAAAAATAGAATATAAAATACAAATGATTTTAAAACATCATTTTCAATTTTTAATAAAAAAAATAGAAAATTTCCAGATAGAAAGAATTATTAAAAAAATTCATATATTAAAAAAAAATAAGTTAAAAATCAATAAAGTTAAAATAAAGAAAGAAAAAAAAAGTTAAAATAAAGAAAGAAAAAAAAGTTAAAATAAAGAAAGAAAAAAATATAAAATGAAAATAAATAAAAAAAATAGTGTTAAATATAATAAAAAATCCAAAATTCTTTATTTTTTTTGGTACATAATAACGGTTCATATCATAAGATATTTTTTTATATTAATAAATAAACCGGATTTTTTAGCTTTTAGGAAATCAGAAATAACAACAAATTGGACTTTTACTAATTTTATTTCATTTTTTTCTAGACAAAGTGTTATTTTAATTTTTATCATAATTACTTTAAATTTGTTTACAAATTATCAAAATAAAAAATGGTTTCGATATTTAGCATTTATAGGATTAATAGATATCTTATTAAGCGGTCTTGCGTATAACTTTATTATTGATAATTTAAATATGTTAAAAAATCTGTCAAAAAATGACTATTTTAGTATAATTTACTTTGAACATGTTGTTTTTCCTTTGTTTTATTTAATCTTTTTCTTAATATCAAATATAAAAAATATACCTCTAAATAAATTGTATATTTATCTTTGGCATCCTTCTTTATATTTACTTTTCTTTATAATTATAAATTCTTATAACGAAAACTTAATGCCATATCCTTATAGCTTTATTAATCCTAAAATAGGAAAATGTTTATTAAATTTTTTATATGACAAAGAACCTAAAGGATGGATAGGTCTTTTTATCAACTTTTCATTAATATCTTTTATTATGTTTTTGATAAGTATTATAATTTGGAAACTCAAAAATATATCCTCAAAAAAAACAAAAATTTGTATTTCAATTATTATTTCATTTTTGATATTAACATTGTAAATTATTCTGTATAATTTTGTATTTATTAATTATGAAAATAAATAAAATTACAAAAATATCATAAAATAATATAAATCAAAAAACTTATTATATTTAAAATAATTATTATAAATATATAAAATATTACTTTATTTTTTTAATTTTATTTATTTAAATAGATAAAGAATAAAAATTAATATTATAAATATTTTGTTTATAATATTAATTTTTATTAAACTCTTTTTAATTCTGTTTTTTTTAATGCACGGGCAGAAATATAAATTTTACAAATTTTACCTTTTTTATTCAAAATACGTATTTTCTGTAAATTAGATTTCCATTTTCTTCGAGTAGAATTCATAGCATGGCTTCTTTTATTACCAAATAAAGTAGTTTTGCCAGTAATATAACACTTGCTCATTATTTTTTTTATAAACCTCTTTTTTTTGTTAAATTTATTTAATTATTCTTATACTATATAGTATATAGTATATAATGATGTAAATGAAATATATTCTATTATAAAATAATAAATTTAAATATATTAAAAAAATAAATAGTTAAAAAAATATTTTTTTTCAGAAAATTTAAAAATAAAATTTAATTAATTTTATAAATAAAAAAATTCAAAATAATATAAATAAGGATTTCATAAAATGGTTGAAATAATAAAACACAAAACTATAGATGGAAATTTATTTAAAAAAATGTTTATAAATGGAACTATTAATTTAAAAAATAAACACAAAGAAATAAATAATTTAAATGTTTTTCCTATTCCTGATGGAGATACAGGAACTAATATGCAAATGACTATGATGAAAGGTGTTGAAAAACTGAAAAACATAAAAGATTCCTCAATTATCAAAGTTACGAAAGTTTTATCAGATGCTTTATTATTTGGTTCTAAAGGAAATTCCGGTGTTATTCTGTCTCAATTTTTTATGGGATTTTACGAAAAAATATGTAAATTACAAAAAAAAAATATAAATGTTTGTGAATTTATAGAATCTTTAGATAATGGTTATAAAAAAGCATATAATTCTATTCTAAAACCTGTAGAAGGAACTATTCTGACTGTTTTAAGAGAATCTATAGAAAAAATAATTAAAATAAAAAAAAATTTAAAAACAATTAAAGAAGCTTTACAAAAATTATTAAAATACGCAAATATTTCTCTTCAAAAAACTCCTGAATTATTACCTATTTTAAAGAAATCAAATGTTGTTGATAGCGGTGGAGCTGGTTTTGTCTCTTTTTTAGAAGGGATGTTGCTTTACTTAAATAATGTTTTATTAACTAATATTGAAAAAGACCAAAATTCATTATATTATTTAAATAATGTTAATTTTATAGATGAAAAACATAAAATTTTATCAAAAAATGAAATTATCAAGTATCGTTATTGCACAGAATTTATTTTTAAATTAAATAATAAAGATTTTAACTTAAAAGAAAAACAAGAAGAATTTAATCAAGAAAATGTTGGAGATTCTTTAATTTTTATTCAACATAAAAATAATATCAAAATTCATATTCATACTAATGATCCTGGTAATATTTTGAACAAATTATTAAAATATGGTATTTTATTAAAAAGTAAAATAGAAGATATGCAGCAACAAAAAAACTTGTTTTTAAAGAATAAAAATAAGAAAAATTTTATAGTTGCAATATCTTCAGAACCAGAAATTAAAAAAATTTTACAAGAATTAAAAATAGATTATTATATAATTCAAAAAGAAGAACCTTCGGAAAAAGATTTTGAAAAAATTCTTGCTAAAGCAGAAGTGAATAACATTATTATTTTACCAAATAACAAAAAAACAATAGAAAAAAGTTTAAAATTTGGAAAAAAATTCCCACAATTCAATATTAATATTGTTAAAACTCAAAATATTGGTCAAATTTATAGTTCACTTTTAGTTTATGATAAAGAATTATCTTTTGAAAAAAATTTGAAAAACATGGATCAAAATATTCAAAAAAATAAAGTAAGTATAATTATGAATTCAAATTTTTTAAAATATGAAAAAACTAAATCAAAAGAAAACCAAAATTTAGAAAATAAAAATTTTGTAGCTTTTGTAGAAAAAGAACGAATTTATAATGAAAATTTATCTAATTTAAATGAACAAATATTAAAAAAAATAATAAAAAAACAAAATAGATTTTTAACAATTTTTTATAATAAAAAAAATTATGTTCAAGAAAATCTAAAAAAAATAGAATATTTTATAAAAAAAAATTTTAATAATATAGAAATAGAGAAAATAAAAATGAATAATGAAAATTATTTATACATATTTGTTTTAGATTAAATAAAATAAATAATATAGAATATTTTATATAAAATTTGTTTTTTGTGTGGGTATGGCGGAACGGTATACGCGCATGTTTGAGGTGCATGTGAGAATTATTCTCTTATGAGTTCGAATCTCATTATCCACACCAATTTTATAAAATGTTTATTTTTGTTAATAAAAATTTTTTTAATTAAAATAAACATTTTATTATTATTTATTTTCAATATTTTTAAGAATAATAAATTTTAATAAATAAAAAAAATAATAAAATAAAAAAACTAAAAGCAAATAAATAAATGTCTTGTGGTCTTGGATAAGAATAAACATAATTCCAAGAATCATGAATTTTTATCTTATATTTTTCATTATATTTATAAAATAAATCTTTTTCATTTATATTTAGAATTAATCTTGAATTTTTATTTTGCCAAAAATCGACATAAGGAGAATCATAACCAGTAAAACAAATATTTTTATTAATATTTTCTGTTTTCAGTAAAAAATTAATAAAATCATAAGCCCCTTCTTGATTACTACCTTTAGGTAAAACAAAACTATCTAACCAAATATTGCTACCCTTAGAATTATCTTCTGTCTCTTCTGAAAAATCATAATATTCTAAATTATTGTTTTGTTTCATTAAAAATCTAGCATCTCCAGAATAAGTTACAATAATATCATAATGTTCTTCTCCTGGTATTCTCATATAATCTAAAAGTTGATCTGTTAAAAAAGATAAATTACTATTTTTATTTTTTAATTCTAACAACCATTTTTGAGCTTTTTGTATATCTATATCATTATTTCCACTAATATCGCCATTTATGGCCTTTATTCCTAAAAAAAGTCCTTCAAAAGAATTATTATATAAAGCTATCTTATAAAGAGGATCTTGAAATAAGTTTCTCCACTGAACAATTTTTTTTTTATTTATTTTATTTTTATTGTATAATAACCCTAATTTTCCCCAAAAATATGGAATAGATATGTTTGGTGAAATAGAATATTTTTTTATTAAATCTTGAAATTTTTTAGTTTTTTGAGTATTTTCAGAAATTTTATCTAATTGAATTATTTCTAAATAATCATTTTTTAATTGTTCTATCGCATACTCACTTAAAATAGCTATGTCATATTTATTACCCGCTTTAATCTTATTAATAGCCAATTCGTTAGAAGAAAAAAAACTTGTTTTAATAATAAAACGAGAAGATTGTTTGTTATATTGTTCAATAATAATAGGATCTATATATTCGCTCCAATTAAAAAATAAAATAACTTTTTTATCACTTAGAAAAAATTTACTAAAATTAAAATAAATTAAATAAATAGAAAAAATGAAAAAAATAATAAAAAATAAAAACTTTTTTTTCATAAAATTGAATATGGTCTTTTCTTAATTTTTTTATATTCGAAAATAATTTTAATTAAAACAAATAAAATCAAAAAAGAAGAAAGAGCATTTATAGTAGGATTAATAGTCCCCTTTAAACTATAAATATAAGCAGATATATTTTGATAATCAGAACCTCCAACAAAATAAGAAATTATAAAATCATCAAAAGATAAAGAAAAAACAATTCCTGCACTAGTCAACATAACACTTTTTAATTGAGGCAAAATAACTTTTGTTAAAGTTTGAAAAGGAGTAGCTCCTAAATCATAGGATGCTTCCAAAAAATCTGTATTTAAATTAGAACATTTATTATAAACAGAAAACAAAACATAAGGGACACTAAAGGAAATATGAGCTAACAGCATTCTAGTAAAATTATTTTCTAATCTTATAAAACTAAATAAAACAAATAAAGATAAAGCATTAATAATTTCAGGTATAATCATTGAAAATTGATTAGTATTTAAAATTAATTGACGCCATTTTTTCTTATAATTCATTAAAGAAATAGCAGCTAAAGTTCCGATAAATGTGGATAAAAAAGTAGATAAAATAGCTATACGAAAAGTAACACTAATAACAGACAAAATAGATTTATCCTTAAAAATTTTAATATACCATTTAAAACTAAATCTATTGAAATGAACTAAAGACGAAATTCTGCCATCATTTTCATTAAATGAAAAAATAATTAAAGATATAATAGGTAAATAAATAAAAATTAAAATTAAAAATAAATAAACTAAAAAATAATTTTTCTTTTTATTTATCTTTTTCATGAATTTCACCGATATTATATTGATTTTTTCTTAATAATAATAAAACTAAAAAAATGATAAAAGAAAGATTAATAGAGATAGCGCAAGCACTTTTAATATCACCATTTAAAAAAACTTTATTTTCTATTAATTCACTAATAACAATAACAGTGGTAGGACCTAAATATTTAGGAACAACGATATTAGTCACAGTTTGTAAAATAACTAAAGATGTTCCTGTAAACAAACCTGGTAAAGAAAGTGGTAAAATAATATTTTTAAAAATCTGTTTTTCATTAGCTCCTAAATCTTTAGCAGCATCAACTAAACTTTTTTCTATTTTGGAAATACTAATATAAATAGATAAAAACATATAAGGTAAAAATAAATATATAAAACCAATAAACATAGCTATGTTACTCTCTAAAATTTTAATAGAAAAAAATTTTTCCAATAAAGAAAAAATTTGAACTAAAGCCTGTATTTTTAAAATCATATTAATCCAAATAGTACCGTTAATTAATAAAACTAAAATCAATTGAGTAATTTTATTCATCCTAGAAACTATATAAGCTAAAGGATAAGAAAAAATAATAATTAAAAAAGTAGCTATAACAGATATAGAAATAGATCTTAACAAAACATATATAAAAGTAATATTAGTATAAAAATTTTTATAATATTCAAAAGTTAAAATAATTTTAAAAAGATTTTTATTATCATATTTTTGAATAGAATCAAAAAAAATAATAAAAATAGGTATTAAAATCAAAAATAAAATAATAATGAAATAAGGTAAAAATAAAAAATTATTAAATTTATTAATTTTTTTCTTTTCAAACAATATCATTTTAAACTACCATATTTCCATAACATGTAAATCTTCTGGTTTAAAAAAAATACCTACTTCTGTATTAATTTTAATAAAATCTGTAGTATGAACAATATAATCTCTGTGTCGAGTTTTAACTATAACTTCCCAATATACTCCCTTAAACAAAATAGAATTAATTATACCTTTTAATAAACCATCTTCAATATTAACAATATCAATATCTTCAGGTCTAATAAGAATATCTACATTTTGTTCTTTTTCAAAACCATAATCTACACAATTAAATTCTCTGTCATCAAAAAAAACTAAATAATCTTTTTTAAAAATACCTAAAATTAAATTTGATTCGCCTATAAATTTAGCTATAAATTTATTTGCCGGTTCATTATAAATATCTTCCGGAGTTCCGATTTGTTGAATTTCTCCTTTGTTAATAACTACTATTTTATCACTCATTGTTAAAGCCTCTTCTTGATTATGAGTAACAAAAATAAAAGTAATACCAGAATTTCTTTGTATTTCTTTTAACTCATATTGCATTTCTTGTCTTAATTTTAAATCTAAAGCAGCCAAGGGTTCGTCTAATAACAAAACTTCAGGTTCATTTATTAAAGCCCTAGCAATAGCTACTCTTTGTTGTTGACCACCTGATAATTGATAAATTTCTCTTTTTTCCAAACCTTTTAAACCTACCAATTTTAAATAATGTAAAACCCTATCTTTAATAAATTCTTCTTTTTGTTCATGAAATAAAATTTTTTTATTTAATTCTTGAATTTTTTTTTGATATTTCATAGAAATATCTTTATTTTTTTGTTTAAATTCACTAATTAAAATTTTTAATTTTCTATCATTCCATATTCGAAACCAAAAAAATAAGTTATTTTTAAATAAAGGGAAAATTTTTTTGACTTCTTTTAAAAAAAATTCTTTATTATTCTTTTGTTCTTCTTTTTTATATATTTTCATTTTTCTAATTTGTTTTTTAACATTACGATTTAAATCTTTAATTCTCAAACCGAAAGCAATATTTTCAAAAACATTTAAATGAGGAAATAAAGCATATTTTTGAAAAACAGTATTAACTAATCTTTGATGCGGAGATAAATTATTAATATTTTGATTATTAAATAAAATATCTCCACTATTAAAATCATAAAAACCACCAATAATCTTTAGAATAGTAGTTTTACCACAACCAGAAGGACCTAATAAAGTAACAAACTCATTTTTTTTAATTTTTAAATTAATATCTTTTAAAATAATTTGTTCATTAATAATTTTGTTAATATTTATAAGTTCTATTAAATTAGTCATTTTGTCTCCTTTCTTATTCTTAAAAAAATACAAAAAAAGATAATAAAAAAATTTTTTTATTTTTCATAAGAAGATAAAATAGCTAAAAAAGCTTTTTGAGGTAAAACTACTTTTCCTAAATTTTTCATCTTTTTCTTACCTTTTTTTTGTTTAGATAAAAGTTTTTTTTTTCTACTAACATCTCCGCCATAACATTTATCTATAACGTTTTTTCTTAAAGATTTTATTGTTTCCCTGGTAATTATTTTTTTACCAATAGATGCTTGTATAACTATTTCAAACATTTGTTGAGGTATTAATTCTTTTAATTTTTGACAAATATTTTTAGCTTTTTTATAAGCAAAATCTTCATGAACAATAAAAGATAAAGAATCTACTATTTCTGAATTTAACAATATATCTATTTTTTTTAATTTACTGCAATAATATTTATCCATTTGATATTCAAAAGAAGCATAACCTTGAGTAGAAGATTTTAATTTATCAAAAAAATTATAAATAACTTCTGAAAAAGGCAATAAATATTTTAACATTACTTTTTGATTATCTAAATATTGAATATCTTGCAAAGAACCTCTTTTATTTTGAGCAATTTCCATTACATTCCCCACATAAACTTCAGGACATTTAATAAAAGATTGAATATAAGGTTCTTCTATTTTATCAATAGATTGATTTTTAGGCCATTTAGATAAATTATCTATAATAATTTTTTTTTGATTTACAAAAACATGAAAAATAACAGAAGGAGCTGTTATAATAACTTCGATACCAAATTCTCTTATAATTCTTTCTTTTGTAATTTCCATATGTAAGAGACCTAAACAACCAATTCTAAATCCTAAGCCTAAGAAATTAGAATTTTCATTTTCATAATTCAAGGAATAATCATTTAATTTTAATTTTTGTAAAGCTTTTTTTAAACTATTATATTTTGTAGAATCAATAGGATATAAACCGCAAAAAACTACAGGATTAACTTTACGATAACCAGGTAAAGGAATAAAATCTTTATTTCTATTTAAAACAATAGTATCTCCTACCTTTACATCATCTATTTTTTTAATAAAAGCACTTAAATAACCAACATCGCCAGCAGCCAAAAAATCTTTTTTTATAGGTTTAGGATTAAAAATACCAACTTCCATAACTTCATAAATAGCTTTGCTTTCTATAAAACGTATTTTATCTCCTTTTTGAACAATACCATTAAAAATTCTAATATAAGGAATAACACCTTTATAAGGATCGAAAATAGAGTCAAAAATTAAAGCTTGTAAAGGAGATTTAGAATCTCCTTGAGGAGGATTAATTTTTTTAACAATATTTTCTAAAATTTCATCCACACCAAAACCAGTTTTTCCACTTGATAAAATAATAGAATCTTTATTTATGTTTAAAACTTCTTGTATCTCTTGTTTAGTTTTTTCTATATTAGCATTTGGTAAATCTACTTTATTTAAAACAGGAATAATAGTAAGATTGTATTCTAAAGCTAAGTTAACATTTGACAAAGTTTGAGCTTGAATACCTTGAGTAGCATCTATCAATAATATAACTCCTTCACAAGCAGCTAAAGAACGTGAAACTTCATAACTAAAATCTACATGGCCAGGAGTATCAATTAAATGCATAATATATTCTTCTTGATTTTTAGATTTATAAATAATTTCAACAGAATTCAATTTTATAGTAATCCCTCTTTCTCTCTCCAAAGCCATAGAATCTAAATATTGAGATTTCATAAATCTTTTTTCAACTGTATTAGTTATTTCTAAAATTCTATCAGCCAAAGTAGATTTACCATGATCTATATGAGCAATAATAGAAAAATTACGTATTTTTTTTTTTCTTTCATTAATTTTATCTAAATTCATATTTATTATAAACCTTTTCATTATGAAACTTTTTTAAAAATTTTATTGAAAATTATAAAAAATATTTATTTATTTTTTTTATTAACTTCTTTTATTTTTTTATTAACTTCTTCAAATAAAGATAAATAATTTTTATATCTAAAATTTAAAATCAATCCTTTTTGACAAGCAGATTTTACTTCACAATATTTTTCTTTTATATGTAAACAATTATTACCAAAAAAACATTTATCAGAAAAAATTAAAAAATCATCATAAAAATTTTTAATTTCTTTAGGTTTTATATTAAATAAAAATAACTTTGAAAAACCAGGAGTATCTGCTATATATCCTTCTTTAAAAACATATAATTTGGCATTTTTAGTTGTATGTTTTCCTCTATTAGAAAAATGTGAAATTTTTTGTGTTTTTATATTTAAATTAGATAAAGAATTAATTAAAGTAGATTTTCCTACGCCTGTTTGGCCAACAAAAATAGTTGTTTTATTTTTAAAAAAAGGAAATAAAAAAGATAAATTGGATCTATTTTGAGCATTTATAAAATAAATAAAATACATTTTTCTATAATAAGATATTTTTTTTTTAAAAATTAATAATTCATTTTTAGATAATAAATCAATTTTGGTAAAAATTAAAATAACTTTTAAATTCATCTTTTTTAAAATTAATAAAAACTTATCTAATAATTTAAATTGTAAATAAGGTTTAATTAAAGAAAAAACTAAAAAAACTTGATCTATATTAGCTATATTAGGTCTTAATAAAAAATTCTTTCTAGGCAAAACAGTATCAATTAAATACATTTCTCCTTTGCATTCGTAAAAAACAATATCTCCGATTTTAATATCTATTGAATTATTTTTTTTTTTAAATTTTCCTTTTTTTTGAGCATAAACTTTTTTTTTAGTTTCTAAATCTAGAATAATATAACCTTTAACTAAAAATTCTATTACAATTCCTCTAGGCAAAATATAATCTATTTTTTTCAAATTATTGCCTTATCTTATTATAATTCTATATTTTTTTTTCATTTCTAATTCTATTTGTTTAATAAAACAATTAACCTGTTCTTTATTTAAATTTTGAGTTTTATCATTAAATGTTAACCGAAAAGTTAAAGAATATTCTTCACTAGATCCAACACAATCATTTTGAAAAAAATCTAAAAGTTCGCATTTGATAAAAAAACCTGAAATTTTACTTTCTAAAGTATTATATAATTGTTGAAAATCATATTTTTTATTAACAAAAAAACTAAAATCACGAATAATAGAAGGAAATTTAGTAATTTCTTGAAATAAAATTTGGTTTTTTTCTTTACAAAGTAAATTTTCCAAACTTATTTCCATAACAAAACTTTCTTGAATATGATATTTTTTATTTAAAAAAGGATGAGTTTCTCCTATAAAACCAATTTTCTTATCACATAAAAAAATTTCTGCTTGTTGTTTAGGCAAAAAACTATTACAAAAAGAACTTTGAGATAAATTTAATTTAATTCCAAAAAAAGACTCTATTCTAGATAAAATACCTTTTAAAATAAAAAAAGAACTTAAAATATCTTGTTTCAACCATCCAGTTTTTAAAAAAACACCACTTAAAATTATAGATAAATGCATTATTTCTTTTTCAGAAGTATAAACATGACCTATTTCAAAAAAAGCATTATCAAAATTTCTTTTTTTTTGATTAAAACTTAAAATTTCCAATAAACTACAACTTAAATTTTGTCTTAAAAAAAATTTATCATATGAAATAGGTTTCAAAACACTTAAAGATTCGGAAATATTAGGAAATAAATAAAGCATATCCTGACTAACTAAACTATAATTTATAGTTTCATTTAAACCTAAACTAGATAATAAATGCCTTAATTTTTGTATATTGATATCTAAAATATTTTTTACACCCTCTATTGGTATAAGTTCTGTAACAAACATAGTATCTTGAGATAAAGATGAAATTTTATTATAACCATATATTCTTATTAAATCAGAAATAACATCTTCAGGTATTGTAACAGAAAAACGATTGGAAGGGGCTTTAACTTTTAAAATTTCAGGTGTTACAACTTCTATTTCATAATTTAAAAATTTTAAAAATATACAAACTTGTTCAAAAGAAAAATTAATTCCTGTTTTATTATGAATAAATTTTAAAGATAAAAAAATATCTGGATTAATATATTTATTTTTTTGTATAGTAACAACATTTTTATAAACCGAACAATTAATAATTTTTTGAAGTAAAAAAGTAGCTTTATCTAAAGCTTCTTTAATTAAATTTTGATCAATACCTCTAGACAAACGTAAAATACTTTCGTTTTTTAATCCTGCTTTTTTACTTGTTTTAGTTATAAATTCAGGTTTAAAATAAAAAGAACATAAAATAATTTCTTGAGTTTTTTCAGATATATCATAAAAAAAATTAGTTTTTATACCTGCTAAAGAAATAATTTTATTATTATTAATAATAACTATATCTTCATTATCAAGAGAAAAATATTTTTTTTTATCTTTATGATAAAAAAAACGTTCATTTAGATCAGCATTTTTGATTTCTATTAAATTATTTTCTAAAAAACTAGAATCCAATGCAATTAAAGGAATACCATATTCCAATAAAACTAAGTTAATAACATCCATTAAATTATTAATAGGTATAATATTATGTGATAATAATTTATTTCTTAACCATAAAGGAGAATTTTCAATTCTCAAATTCTTTATATAACGAATATGATATTCTAAACAATGAGAAGTTGAAATTTTTATTTCAAAAGGATTAACATCAAAATTTTCTTTAATAGAAAAAATTGATTGTGTTTGAATTTTTATTTCATTATCCTTTAAAATAGATTTTAAATCTTTAGCAAATCCAACATAAGATAAAAGATCATTTCTATCAGGAGTTACAGATAAATCTAGAAAAAAACCTTTAAAACCTAAATATTCTAAAGCACATTCTCCAATATTAGCGTCATCACTTAAAAACAAAATATTTTTTTTTTCATTATCAGTTAAATAATCTAAATTTAATCCTAAATGTAGAGAAGAACAAAGTATACCATTAGATTCAATATTATCAATTTTTTTTTTTTTAATCCATGTTTTCTTGTCATTAAAAAATAAATAAGAACCAGGCAAAGCAATTATAACTTTTTTATTTTTTTGTAAATCACAATTTTGACAAACAATAGTGATAATTTCTGTTTTAATATCTATTTTTACTAAATAAATATTTTTATTTTCTTTAATAGGAATAAATTCTATAATCTTCCCTATTTTTATTAAATTATCATTATCATTCAAAATATGATAATAACTGGATGCTTCTATAATATGATTATTAACTAATAATCTAAAATCCTCTAAATTATTAATCTTAAAAGAAGGTATAAATTTTTTTAAAATTCTTTCATTAATTATCATTTTTAACCTTTAATTCAAAAATTTTATTTAGAAAATTGTTTTAAAAAACAAATATCACTATTATAAAAATTTCTAATATCTTTAATAGAATGTTTTAACATTGTAATACGTTCTATCCCCATACCAAAAGCTAATCCATTATATATATTAGGATCATAATTGCCTTTTTTTAATACTTCTGGATGAATCAAACCAGCTCCCATAATCTCTAAATAAATATTTTTGTTATTTTTATCTTTCATAATTAAATCTACTTCAAAGCTAGGATTTGTAAAAGGAAAATAAGAAGGCCTAAACCTAATATCTTGTTTTGAATCAAAAAAATTTTTAATAAACATTTGAATAGTTTCTTTCAAAAAAATTAAATTAATATTATGATCAACGGCAAAACCTTCTAATTGCATAAATTGATGACTGTGAGTATCATCATCTTTATCTCTTCTATAAACTTTCCCTGAAGAAATAATTTTAAAAGGTTTAGATTTATTTTTTAACATTTCTTTAATTTGGACTGAAGAAGTATGAGTTCTTAAAAGTTTTTTTTTAAAAGGAATATTTAAATAAAAAGAATCATGCATATCTCTAGCAGGATGATTTGAATCCATATTCAACATTTCAAAATTATATAAATCTGTTTCTATCTCGTTATCATTAAAAATAGAATATCCTAATCTTAAAAAAAATTTTTCTACCTCTTCAATAGTCTGATTTAAAGGATGTATACTTCCCATACGAAAAGGAAAACAAGGCAAGGTAATGTCTATTTTTTTTTTATTAATTAAATTCAATAATTCTTTTTGTTCAATCAAATTTATTTTTTCTTCAATTAAAAAAATAATTTTTTTTTTAAAAATATTAATCTCTTGACCAATAAATTTTTTAATTTCTAAAGATTGTTTTTGAATATCTTTTAATAAAAAAGAAATATATCCTTTTCTTCCTATATATAGAATTTCTACTTTTTTTATCTCTTCTTTATTTATAGCTTTTTCTAGATCATCTTTTATTTTAAATTCTAATTCTCGGATCTTTTTTAAAAAAAATAACTTATTTTGATTTTCATTCATTTTATTATATTATTTGATTAAATCCTTTTTATATTTTATTTTTATTTTTATTTTTATTTTTTTAAAAAATTATAATCATTTATTAATTATTATAATATAGATTTTTATATTTTTGATTTTTAAATGATGAAAAAAAATATTTTAATATTATACAAAATTATTTATAATATTAATAATTTAAAAATTATTAAAAAATTAAAAATAAATTTTAAATTATATAATATAAAAATTTAATTTTATTATCTTTATAATTTTCTTTT
Source organism: Candidatus Phytoplasma oryzae (assembly GCA_027945135.1). Classification (GTDB taxonomy): domain Bacteria; phylum Bacillota_I; class Bacilli_A; order Acholeplasmatales; family Acholeplasmataceae; genus Phytoplasma; species Phytoplasma oryzae_A. Next base: position 49,094 of record CP116038.1, read on the forward strand.
CGATATTATTATAAATTTAAATATTTAATTTAATTATGAAATTTAAGATTTTGTTAAAAATAAAGTTATTGGATTATAAATAAAAAAATATAAAAAATAATTTTAAATTAATTAAATAAAAATTTATTTTCTTTGCCCTTTTTCCAATTAATAATATTTGGAAAATGTTTATAAAAAATAAAAATTGTAATTAGAAACAAAATCAAAACTTCATTGAAATAAATAGGATAAGAAGGCATGTAATCAAAATAAAAAAATATCCACATAAAAAAATTAACTAATAAAGTAGAAATAAGAGATGCAAAAAAAGCATAACCAAAAATTCTTAAAAAAATAATAAAAGATAAAATACCTAAGAATCCTATAAAAGGATTCAAACCACAAACAACACCTACGGATGTAGATATAGCCTTACCGCCCTTAAATTTATTAAAAATAGAAAATATTTGACCTAAAATAGTAATTAAACCAAAATAAATTCTAATATCTTCTTTATTTATATTATGAGAAAAGTTATAAATATCTAATATTTTTATCATTAAATATGAACTGCAAGAAACTGCAAAAAAACCTTTAGCAAAATCTAATATAAAAATAAATAAACCATATTTAAAACCTAAAACTCTAGCAGCATTAGAAGCTCCAATATTTTTTGATCCTAATAAACGTAAATCTTTATTTTTAAAAACTTTTCCTATTATTAAACCGAAAGGAATAGAACCTATCAAATAAAAAATAAATAAAATAAAAACAAATAAAAAAATAAAATTAAATTTTAATAATTTTGAAAACAATTCTAACATTTTTAAATCCTTTAGAAAAATTATTTAAATTTTTTTATATTGGTAAATAATAAATTTTAATAAAAAAATAAAATTAAATTTATATTTTATTTAAAAAAATATAAATAGATAAGATGTGTAAAAAATTTCCTAAAATAACAAAAATATGCCAAATAAAATGATAATATTTATAATAAGAAGATTTATAATAAAAAAAAACACCAAAACTATAAACAAAACCTCCTAATAATAAAAAAAATACAATTTTATAATAAATTGATAATAAATCTTTTAAAAAAAATAAACCATTCCAACCTAATAAAAAGAATAAGAATAAATGTATTTTTCTACCTTTATTAAAATAAAAAAATTTAATTAAAATGCAGAATAGCACTATAAAAGTTTGAGTTATAAAAATAAATATATTTTTATTAAAAATAAAAAATAAATTACTTAAAATAAGTTTAGAAGGAATAAGTAAAAAAGGAACAAAAGTGCCCCAAATTAATAAATAAATACAGATATGATCTATTTTTTGCAATTTATATTTAATTTTACTATAAGAAAAAGCATGATATAAACTACTAGCTAAATATAATAAAAACATGGAAAAAGTAAATAAAAATAAAGGAAAAATATAAATAAAATTGAAATTTTTTTTTTGGATTAATAAGCGACAATAAATAAAAAAAACTAAAATACTTATAGGAACCATTAAAGCATGAGAAATAGAATTTGCTATTTCTTCTTTTATAGTTTGTTGTCTTTTTTTTTTTTCATATTTCATAAATTTAAATTATATTTCTTTTAATAATATTTTTTCCATTTTTTTCGAATATCTTGACATATTTTTTTATAATCATTTTGACTAAAATTATAATTATTATTAAAAACTAAATTAACTTCTTTTTCATCAAAACGAGGTATTAAATGAACATGATAATGAAATATTGTTTGTCCAGAAACTTTACCATTATTATTTAATAAATTAATACCTTCAGCGTTTAAAGTTTTAATTAGAACTTTACTCATTTTTTGAATTATATCAAACATATGCAAAAAAATATGTCTAGGAACTTCTAAAATAGAACGATAATCTTTTTTAGTAACTACTAAAGTATGACCTTTAGTATACGGATAAATATCTAAAAAAGAAATGATCAATTCATCTTCATAAATAATATAACTAGGGATTTTTTTTTCTATAATTTTATTAAAGATAGTTGCCATATATACTTATTTATTATAACCGAAACCTTTCTGCATTTTAAAAAAATAAAAATTTATATCAATTTATTATTTAATATTTTTTGAACATTTTTAAAATTACATTTAGCTATTTCATTTAATAAAACAAAACCACCTCTTTTTTTAATAATTTCTGATAACTGTTTATCTACTTGAGCAGAAGCACCAAATTTTAATATAATATTTATTTTTTTACTTAATTTTTTCATTTCTTCTAAAAAAAAATATCTTGCTAAAATAGAAGCTAAAGCAACACTTAAATATTTGCTCTCTGATTTTGTTTCAAATATTATTTCTTTATAAACTGATTTTTCTTCTTTTAAATAATTAAAATAATTTTGAGAAGAAGCGAATTGATCAACAACTACACAAATTTTATCTTTTTTATCTATTTTCTTTATAAGTTGCAAAATAGCTTCATTATGTAATAAAGCTTTAATTTTATTTAAATTATATTTTTTTTTAATTAATAAATTATATTCGGCAGGATGCAAAATCTTTAAAATATAAGGTATTCTTTTATCTAAAATAATACGAGTTATTTTAAAAATATTTTGAGAAGAAAGCTTTTTAGAATCATTAACATTCATTTTTTGGAAAAAAAAAATATTTTTCGAAGAAAGAAATAAAGAACAAACTATTATAGGACCAAAAACATCACCTGTACCAACTTCATCAGAACCAATAATATTTACATTATTGTTTATTTTATTATTATTATTTAATTGATTTTTGTCTAAATAATTTAAACTCAGTAAATTATAGATTAAATTAATACCTTGTTGAATTTTTTTACCTTGAATTAAACATGTTCCATTATGAAAAAAAGTAAATTTATTTTCATCTTTTATAATCCTAAATAAAATATGAAAATTTTTATTTGAAACATCATTTATAATCCATTCTTTCATTTTATATCTAATTATATTTACTTGATCCAAACTGAGATTTTTTAAAACATGATATTTTAACATTCAAAAACATATTCCTAACTTATAAAAGTAATTTTATATAAATTTTTATAATTATCTATTTAAATCCCAATTAATAGGTTTTATATTATTTTTTTGTAAATATTGATTTGTTCTAGAAAAAGGTTTAGATCCGAAAAATCCTTTATTTGCTGAATAAAAAGAAGGATGAGAACTTTTAATAATCAAATTTTTTTCTTTAATAATATATTTTTCATACTTTTGAGCTAATTTACCCCATAATATATAAACTATTTTATTCTTATTTTTATTTAGAAAATTAAAAAAATTAACTGTAAAAAAATGCCAACCAATATTTTGATGACTTAAAGATTTGCCTTTTTCAACAGTAAGAATACTATTCAAAAGTAAAACCCCTTCTAAAGCCCATAAAGATAAATTATTTTTTTTTACATTAGATAAAGATAAATCATTTTTTAATTCTTTAAATATATTGTTTAAACTCGGAGGAGTAGCCTCGCTTAAAGTACTAAAAGACAAACCATGCGCTTGATTAAAACCTGAATAAGGATCTTGACCCAAAATAACTACTTTTATTTTTAAAAAACTAGTCAACTCAAAAGCTTTAAATAAATTATCCTTAGAAGGGAAAATAATTTTCCCCTTTTTTTTCTCTTCTTTTAAAAAATTAAATATTTTCTGAAAATATATTTTTTGTTTTTCTTTAGAAATAAAATCTTTCCACATTTGATTCAAATAAAACCTAATTTTCTATTAATGTTTGAAGTTTAGATACCAAAAAATAAATGATTAAAGAACATAAAACAACAACAATAATACATTTCATAAAGAAAATATATTTAGAATCTATTTTAAAAACATATTTAGCTATAATGTTTTTATAAGGAATCTTACTTTCATATGAGTAAGTAGTTTTATTATTATCTCCTTTAGTTGTAATGTATTTTTCTTTAATATTGTTATCTACTACTCTATGAATAATATTATAATTATCTGGAGGAAACATAGGAAATTTATCTTTATCAACTTTAAAAATAACAATATCTCCGTCTTGAGAATTTAAAGTTGTAGATTTTTTTAATTTAGAACATTCTTTTTCTGATATTTTTCGAACAATAACAAAATCATTAACATTTAATTCTTTCTTCATACTTCCACTAGCAACTACAAAATAATTAAAATAAAAAAATTTAATCACATTTTCTTGTGACGAAAATAGACTAAAGCATATAAATGAAAACAAATAAAATAATAATAAATGATAAAGGAATAAAAAAATATAAAAAATAAAATTTAATATTTTTGTTAAAAATCTCAACATAATTTTCTCTATTTTCTTTAAATTAGATTTAAATATTATTTATAAAAATTTATTTATTTTTTCTTAATCTTTAACCAGTTAATTTCACCAAAAATATTCATATTATAATTTTCTATATTACTCCTAACGAAGTTTCTAATTTTGTTGATTTGAAATAAAGGTATTGCAACATATTTTTTAATTAATAAACTATGCAATTTCTTAATTTCTTCTTCATAAAGATCAGAATTAAAATCTGTTCTTTTTAATTTTTCAATAACATTATATATGGAAGGTTCATTCAAACGTGACACATTCAAATAAGCTTCTGAATTTTCAAAAACATTAGAACTAGAAGTATTAATTTGACCAAAATAAATATTTAATAAATAATGAACAAAAGTATTTTCTAAATATTCTGTTAAACAAAAAATATCAAAATCACCTTTTTTAGCTTTAGAAATAGTTTCGTTCTTCTCTAATTGTATTTTTTCTATTTGAAAACCTTTTTCGTTTACTAATTTATCTATAAATTTATTCATAAAACGATTTTTAGTTTCATCTATATTAGTAAATAAAGCTCTTATTTGTCTAATAGGTTTAGAAGCTTTAACATTATTATCATTCCGAATAATATTTTCAAATTCTTGATTAGATAAACTGCTACCTTTTAAACGATTATCTGAAAAAACATTTAAAGTTTGATAATAGGATAAATCCTCTCCTAAATCTTTTAAAATTTCCTCTTTAATATTTGGTGTTAATTCTTGAACAATACTTTTTCGATTTTCAATACTTAAACTATTGCTATTTAATATAATATATGTTAAATTTAAATTTTCATTCTCTATTAATTTCAAATTTTTATTATTTTGCATTTTTTCTAAATATACTTGTTCCATATTTTCAAGAATTAAATCTAATTCTCCTTTTTCTAAATTCATATAAAGAGTTTGTAGAGAAGGAATAAAAATAATAATAATTTTTTTAATATTACTTAAATCATTAGAAGGTGATAATTTAAAATTATAATAATCTGGAAAAATCTCTAGTTCTACTTTCTTAGTAATAGGATCAAATTTTTTTAATTTAAAAGATCCTAAACCTATATTACGAAAAATTTGAGGATTTTGATTTTTTACTTTTTTATTTATAACTGGTATTTTACTTAAATGATGATAATTAAGTAAATCTTTGTTATTTTTAAATTTAATATAAAATTTATACTTTTTATCTAATTCTGGAGATTTAGCAAATTTTTCTATAAATTGAGAATGTTCTCCCTGTGTATCTCGATTCAATTCTAAAGTCTCAATAATATCATCACTAGTCAATTCATCTCCATTATGAAATTTAATATCTGTTTTCAATTCAAATTCATGATAATCTTGCCAAATACCTTGTTTAATAATTATTGGCATTTTTTTTATAAGTTGTGGCTGATATTCAGTCTCAAAATAACTGTTTTTCTTAACTTCAAAAGGTTTGATCAAATATTCATGTATTAAATTACGAACTTGAGCATTATTAATTGTATTTTCTCCTTCTCCAAACATACCAAAACCATTTTTAATTTCACTAGAAGTTCCAATAAATAAAGTATCTTTAAAATCTGATTTTGTTTTTTTTTTGCTTTCAGCAGAAAAAAAACAAAAAATAATAATAATAAAAGAAAAAAAGAATAAAAAAATTAAAAAAATTAAATTATTTTTATTAAATTTAAATTTATCGAAACTAAATTTCATCTTTGTATATATTATTTACCTAACCTTTTCTTAATTTGCAAAAAATTTTAATTAATAAAAACATTAAAACTTATTTTAGCTATTCTAACAGAAAAAATTATTTTTTAAAATAAATTTGTGAATAAATAAATAATTCAATATTAAATTATTTAATTAATTTTTTTATATTCTTTAATCATTTTTAAAACAAGTTCCCAAGGCATGCTAACACATTGAAATTTACTGGGAAATAAACAAATATTTTGAAAAACATATAATTCTTTGTCGATTTTTTGAGAATCAAATTTTTTTTTTTTAATCATTTTAAGAAAATTATTTATTTTACATAAACATAATTCTAAATTAATATTTTTTAAAAAAAAAGACATTAAAGAGGCTGAAGCAACTAAAATAATACAGCCTTCTGTATCATATCTAATATCTGAAACATTATCTGATTGATCTAAAAATATCTGAATTTTAATAAATTCATTACAAAATATATTTTTAGCATCCGAAATAAGATAATTCTTTTTTTTCGATTTATTCAAAAATAAACCTTTATTAAAAGGATTTTTATAATGATCCATAATTATTTTACGATATAATTCTTTTATTTTCATAAAATTTTCATCACACTCTTCGGAAAAAATAAAAAAATATAATTAATTTTATTCAAAAATAACTAAAACATGAATTTTATTTTTTTTAGTTAATAAAAAATATTTACCATATAAAGCATTTTGAGATTTTAAAATAAAATTAATTTCTGGAACAAAATCACCCATAATTTTAATTGTTTTAGAATAAATCAATCTTTTAGCATCATTATTAGATATTGCTAAACCAGTTTTAACTAAAACATCTATAATTAAAACGCTTTTATTAGTTTTTAAAAAATTTATATTCTGAGCTAAAAAAACAAAATCTTCTAAATTTAATTGTTTTATATTCTTTATAAACAAAATCTTATTTATTTCAAGACATTTTTTTAATTCTTTTTCTCCGTGAACAAAAGCAACGATTGCATTAGCTAACTCTTTTTGTGCTAATCTTTTTTTAGGATTTTTTTTTGTTTCTTTTTCTAAAAAAATAATATTTTCAGGTTTTAATAAAGTCATCTTTTTTAAATAATCAATAACATTAGCATCTTTAACATTAATGAAATATTGATGCATTTGATAAGGGCTGCTTAATTTTCTGTCTAACCATAAAGAATTTTTTTCACTTTTTCCTATTTTAACTCCTTTATCATCTAAAATAAGAGGAATACTAAAACCAAAAGGTTTCTTCTGGCTATTTTCTATAGAAAAGTTTATTTTACGAATTAGTTCTAATCCGCTAGTGATATTGCCCCATTGATCAGAACCACCAAATTGTAATATAACATTAAAATCTTTGTATAACTTATAAAAATCTAAAGCTTGTAAAAGCATATACGAAAATTCTGTATAAGAAATACCATTTTTCAACCTTTTAGATACTATTTCTTTAGAAATCATATAGTTAACATTAAATAATTTACCATAAAATCTAAAAAAAGAAATAAAATCCATTTTAGATATCCAATTATAATTATCCACAAATTGAAATTTTTGATTAAATAAAACATTCATTAATTGTTTTTGAATACATTTACTATTCTTAAAAATTTCTTCTTGAGATATTAAAGTTCTTTCTTCTTTTTCTTTAGGATCACCAATTAAAGCTGTACCATTACCTATTAAAATAAAAGGAAAATGATTATGTTTCAAAAATAATAAAATAGTATTTATTTGGATTAAATGACCTATAGTTAATGAATCAGCAGTAGGATCGAAACCACAATAAAAATTTATTTTTTCACTGTTTAATAATTCTTCTAATTTTTTTTCATCACTACAATCCTTAATTAAATTACGCCATTTTAATTCTTGAAATAAAGTTAACATTTATCTTTTTTCTTTAATCTTAGTAGCTTTAGAAGATAAATTACGAATATAATATAACTTGGAACGACGCACTAAACCTCGTTTAATCACTTCTATTCTATCATATAAAGGAGAATGTAAAGGACAAATACGTTCTACTCCTATACCTGAATAAACATTTCTTAATGTAAAAGTTTCTGAAATGTTAATTCCTTTTTTTTTAATAACTAAACCTTCAAATATTTGAATCTTTTTTTTGTTATTTTCTTCAAATTTAACAAAAACTCTAATTGTATCTCCTACTTTAAAAGGAGTTGTTTTTCTCAAATTTTCTTTATTTATAAAATTAATGATTTCTGTCCCTTTTGAATTGATATTCATTTCTTATCACAATTTCCTTTTATTTTTTATTATTTTCTTTTTTTAAAATTTCTTTTAAAATTTTTTTTGTTTGTTCGTCTATTTCTGCTTTATTTAATAAATCAGGTCTTTTTATTAAAGTTACTTTTAAACTTTCTTTCTGTCTCCACTTATTAATTTCATTATGATTACCAGAAAGAAGAATAGAAGGTACTGATTCTCCTTGATAAACTTGTGGTTTAGTATATTGAGGATATTTCAGTAAATTATTTTGTAAAGAATCTTTTAAACAAGATTCTTCTTTTATAACTCCTGGTAAAACTCTAGTAATAGCATCAATTAAAACTATAGCCGCAATTTCTCCTCCAGTTAAAACATAATCTCCTATAGAAACCTCTTCGTCTATAAACTTTAAAATTCTAGCATCTATTCCTTCATAATTACCACACAAAATTATTAATTGTTCAAAATTTTCAGAATAATTAATAATTTTTTTTTGTTCTAAAAGATTACCTTGAGGAGATAATAAAATAACTCTACTTTTTAATTTTCTTTTAATATTCATAAGACAATCATAAAAAGGAGGAAAAGCTAATAACATGCCAGATCCTCCACCATAAACAGAATCATCTACCTGATTATTTTTATTATAACTATATAATCTTAAATCTAAAATATTAACTTGAATTTTATTAGCTAAAAGAGCTTTTTTCATTATAGAATGATTTAAAAAAAAATCAAAAAATTTAGGAAAAATAGTTATAATATCAAATCTCATATATTTTCATCCTTATAATTTATAATAGAAAATAATAAAATATTCCTTTTAAATAAGGATTTAAAAAAATAAAATAATTTAAATAAAAAATATCAAAAATTATTTTATTTTTATTATTCAAAAAAAATGATTCTTAATATTGCAAAAATTATATAAATCTATTTTTGATTACCTGATTTTTTTGATGCTTTTTTTATTAAACTTTTAACAGTAGGAGATAATTGAGCTCCCACAGATAACCATTTTTTTAACTTTTCCTGATATATATTAATTAAATCAAACAAAGGAGAATAATTACCGATAATTTCTAAAAATTTTCCATTTCTTTTTTTAAAAGATTCTATAGCTACTATACGATAAAAAGGTTTTTTATGAGAACCGAAACGTTGTAAACGAATTTTAACTGACATTTTTTTAAAAAACAACCTACTTTCTTAAAATTAAAATAAATAAATAAAAAAATAAAACAGATGAATAAATTATTCTAATTATATTAAATTATAAAATAAAAAATAATAACTGTCAATATTCAATAATACAAAAAATTATTTTTAATATAATATATTATATATGTTATATATTATTATAAAATAAAAAGATATCAATATAAAAAAAATATAAAAAAGGTTATAAAATTAAAATGAGAATAATACCTTATGAATTATTAAAATATACTCCTGAATTATCTTTAAAAGCTTTAAGAAAAGAATTTGGAATGTATGATTATTGTTTAAACAAAAATAAAAAAAATAAAGCTATGCAATTTTTTTTAAATATGGGAAGGAATTACTTTAATTTATCTTTTGCCAAATGGGTAGAAGAAATGCAAAAAAGACAATATTATGTGAATAGTTTTCATATTATTTATTCTAAAAATATCAAATATAAATCTATAAAAACAAATTTTATTCTGCTTTTAGAATGTTGTATACAATGGGAAATTAAAAATTTTTTACCTTATAAAATTGACATGAATTGGTTTGATGTTATGAATAAATTAAAAAATAAAAAATTATATTATAATTTTAATTTAAGTATTTTTAATAATGTAAAAGAATGGTATAAACAAAAATTTATGAAATTAAATAAAAAAAATAATTTAAAACCTCAAAAACTAGATATGAAAAAAGTATATGAATATTTTCATAGTATTTCTTCATAAATTTATTAATAAAAAAAATTAAAAATTTAAACAATTTAAAATATTTTATATAAAAAGTTTTTTAATAAAAATTTTCTAAAAATAAAAAATAAAACAAAAAGAATAAAATTAGAAACAAAAATAGGAATAAAATTCCAAAAAAACATAAAAAAACAATACAAAAAAAAAGATTTTTTTATTTTATTGAAAAAAAAAATTTTATTATAAATCAAACCATAATATTTTGTATTAGGGCCCCAATAACAAAAAAAACCACATAAAAAACGAGAAATACTTTGTATTATAACTATTAAAAAAAAAATAAAAATTTTTTTATAAATATTTTTGTTATGAAAAAACAAAAAATAATTTAAAGAATAAGATAAAATAGGAATAATACTACCAAAAAAAATCATATTAATCAAAAGATAAATTTTTTTTTCTAATAATGCATCAAAATAATTATGAGTTAAGAAATGTATTTGTATTAAATATTTTTCTAAAGAATATAAAAAAATTTCTAAAAAAGAATAAAAAAATAAAAAAAATAAATTATAACTAAAACTAAAAAATAAACTCATAACAAAAAAAGGAAAATACCAATAACAAAAATAATGACTGTCTGTGTAAGGAGATTTATTAAAAATAATAGGATAAAATTTATTTATTTGTGATAAAACAATAGAAATAGCAATAAAAAAAGAACCTAAAATTAATTTTTGTATACTTTTTCGAGGAAAATAAAAAAATTTTTCTAACAAATACATATAAAATTTTATATCTTTCATTTTATAAATTTTTTATACATTAATTATACTTATATTCAATATTATTTATTTTATAAAAAATCTTTAATTAAAATAAATAAATAATAAAAAAATTAATGAACTTTAAATATTTTTTTCAAAATTAAATTAAATAAATTCAGTTAGAATTTTAAAAAAAGAAAATATATCCATTAAACAGAAAGAGATGACAAAATTAAAAACAAATTTAATACTAAACCTATTCTTCCTTTTCCTTTGAATATTTTTAATAAATGTTTTTGTTTAGATTTTTTTATTATAGATAAAAAACTTTTATTTTTTTTTTTATAAAATTCTGGTTTATAAATATTTTTGGGATTATAAATATATTTTTTTCTTCTGTTTTTTTTATTTAAATTATTTTGCATTTTCTTGTCTATATTTTCTTCTATATAATACTCTAAATTTGAAAAAAAATCTTCCAAAAAAGAAGAAATTACTTCTGATTCTTTTTGATCTTCTAAAAAATCAGAATAAACATCAGAAGAAATTGTTTCTGATTCTTTTTGATCTTCTAAAAAATCAGAATAAACATCAGAAGAAATTGTTTCTGATTCTTTTTGATTTTCTACAAAATCAGAATAAACATCAGAAGAAATTTCTTCTGATTCTTTTTTATTTGCTACAAAATCAGAAGAAAAATCAGAATAAACTTTTTCTGATTCTTTTTGATTTTCTATAAAATCAGAAGAAAAATCTACATTTTTAATATTTTCTGTATTTTCTATTTTTTTAATATTAATATTTTCTATTTTCGTTAAAATTTCATCATAATACTCAAATATTCTATTTTGATTTTTTTCTCTCTCTTTAAACCAAATATCTAAATATTGATATCTTTCATCATTTAACTTTAAAGAAGTTAATTTTTTTATTAATGTTTTTGATGAAAATTTTTTCCTTTGTTTTACATCTAATACATTTAATAATTGACCTTTATCTTTACTATAAACTAAATGTAATTCTTGCAATGGTAATAATTCTTCTACAATACATCCAGTTTCTAAATCAAATTTTTGAAATTGATTATCTTTCCATTCTTGACTTATAATTTTTTTTGTAATAAGATCAAATTGTTGCGTTTTTAAAAAATCATGATTTATAAATTCAACTATTAAAATGTTTTTATCATTAACTAATGATAAATCAAATTTCAATTCACTTTTTTTTAATTTTTTTTCGGACTCAGAATTAATAAATATTTTTTTATTATTAAATGTATCTGTTTTCTTTATATAATTCAAATTATTATTTTTTTTTTTTATAAAATAAAAATAATAAATAAAAAAGGAAGAAAAAATAAATATAAACAATATAAAAGACAAAAACCAAGATTTTTTTATATTGAAAAAATTAATAAACTTTTTAAAAATAAACATAAAAATTAATTTAAACCTTCTTCCTAACACTTATAATTATATATTTTATTTTAGGAATTTTTATATAATAAAAGTAAAAAGGTAAATAATTTATTTAATATTTAATGTTTTTTAAAAAAATATTTTAAAATAAAATTATAAAAAAATAAATTAAAAAGGAGATTTTATAAAATGTTTTCTAGCAAATATATATTTTTTGCAGGAATTATTGTAGGTTCTGTGATAGGAGGAATATTTTATAAATTAGCCCAAGATAATCAAAAAATATTAAATTATAAAAAATTATCATTAAATATAAACCAAATATCCCAAACTAATCAAACTTTAAATGATAATGAAGAAAACATAAATAAATTTGATAACCTAAAAAATAATATTTTAAATAAATGGTTTTCAAGCATAAATAACATAACTGAAAATATTTATTCTTTTTGGTATTCTATAAAAGAAAAAAAAACATAAAAAATAAAGTATAAAAAAGACTATAAAATAGTCTTTTTTTATATAAAAATAGTTTAAAAAAAATTAATAGTAATCTTCTTTTTTAATCATTTTTTTAATTCTTAATTCTACTTCTTTTTCTTTTATAGAAAATCTTTTATCATATTTTTTTTTACCCTTAGCTAAAGCAATTTCCAACTTTAATAAATTATTATATATAAAAACTTTAATCGGAATAATAACAAACCCTTTGTTTTGAATTATATTTTTAATTTGTAAAATTTCTTTTTTTCTTAATAAAAGTTTTTTTTTTCTTTTTTCATCATATTTTAAAAAAGAATTTATAAAAGGATATTTCGAAACTAACATATTTAAAACAAAAACTTCATTATTTTCTAATATAATATAAGAATTATCTAAATTAACTTTTCCTAAACGAATAGATTTAACTTCATTACCTAATAATTTAATTCCTGCCAAATATTTTTTTTCTAAAAAAAAATTATAAAAAACTTTTTTATTAGTTATAATTGTTTTTTTGATCATTTTTATTAAAACCTAAAAAAGATATTTTTAAAATAAAATAATAATAATTTATCAAGATTATAATTTTTGTTTATGATTTGAACAATTAATCCTTTTATATTTAGATATACATTTTTTTATTATTAAAAATGCTTTTTCTTGATTTTCTATTTTTTCAATAAAAACTTTTTTTTCTTCTAAATCTTTATAATGAGTTAAAAAATGCTCAATTTCTAATAAAAAAGCAGTAGGAATATCTATTATATCTTTATAAGATCTCATTAAAATATCATTCACAGGAACAGCGATAATTTTTTCATCTAGTTCACCATTATCAATCATCCTTATAACGCCGATAGGTCTACATTCTACTAAAATCATTGGATCTAAAACTTCTTTGGATAAAACAAAAACATCTAAAGGATCGTTATCATCACAATAAGTTAAAGGTATAAAACCATAATTTGCAGGATATCTAAAAGAAGTAGATAAAAAACGATCTAAAATTAAAAAACCTGTTTCTTTATCTAATTCATATTTATTTCTACTGCCCTTAGATATTTCAATAAAAACAAGAAATTTATTTTCACTAATTCTATTAGAATTAATATTTTTCATAATTTTCATTATTAATCATATCTCTTTAACTAGTCTATTAAACTTAATATTTCAATTATCTATAATAAAAAAGAAAAAAAATGTCTTATAAATAAATAAAATATATGTTGTTTTTTTTAAAATAAAATAATTTTTAATTAAAAAATTAAAAATAAAATTTAAAATTCAAAAATTTGTATATTTATATAAAAGTTATTTATTTAATAAAAAATTATTTTTTATCAGCACCAAATAAAAAAATATCTTTTAAAACATATTTTTTAAGTTTAGTAACACTAATTAATAAATGATTTAAAAAAATAGAATTATTTAAATCTTTAGAAGAAATTAAAATTTTCTGAATAAGATTTAGTTTTTCTATATCTTCTTCATTATTAAAAATTTCATAAAAATAAATATATAATTGATTATCATCATCTTGTTTTTTAACTTGTAATAAAAAACCAATAGTTTTATGATCTATTTCAGAACGTAATTCAAATTTATATTCTTTTAAAGGTTTTTTTTTAATATCATTATTATCAACAGACAAATCAATCAAAAAATTTTTAGGTAAAAAATTATAAATCAAATTTTTAATTAAATGAAAAAGTAAATCTCTATCTAAAATATCAATATCACTATTTTCAGAAATTTTATCTAATAGCTGTTCTACAGACATATTAATTTTTTTAGAATTTTTTAAACTTAAAGATGAAGATTTAAATTCTTCATTTAAATAATTTAAATAATCAAATAAATGTTTTAAAAAAGTATTTTTGTCTTTTGAATTTATACTGGATATTTCTAATATTAATTCTAATAAAGAATAACCAGAAACCTTGCAATTACAAAAAGAAATATTAAAAGATTTAACATAATCTAAATCTTTTGATTTAAAATAAAAACATCCTAAAGAAGGATTTTTTTTCAATAAATAACAAAAATGAGTTGTATCCATAGATACTCTATCATATTTATTATCTATAAATTCTTCTTTAAATCCTGAAAAATGAACCATATCGAAAAAAAAATCCATTTTTGGAATATGATAATTTATTAAAGCAAAAAATAATTGTTTTAAATTTAACCATTCCTTAGTTGAATAACAAGGTAATAACTTAACATTTTTAATACCATAAAATGCATTCACTTTTTTAGAAAATACTGATCCTAAATCATGTTTCCAAAAAAGAAAATTATGTTTTAAATCCTTATTCAATTGATAAGGACATTCAACTAAAAAATCTTCATTATTTTCATTAAATAAAACATCTTGAATATTATTTCCTATATTAGATGTTTGTTCTTGCCCAATTAAAGGAAATAAACTCATATCATCTTCAACAGCATAAATATATTCATATTTTAAAATCAAAGAAAGAGTTAAAATAAAAAAAGAAGAAAAATTAAAAAATAAAAATATATTTTTTTTAAAAAAAAATTTATTTTTTAAAACTTTTTTTATTATCATTTTTATTCTTTCTAACAAAAAAATTAATATAAAAATAAAATAAAAAAACTTAAATCAAAAAATAAAATTCATATAGATAATAAAAACAAAATATTTTTTAAAAAAAATATTTTATATAAAATAATGGCGGCTCCGGGCAGAAATCAGGATAGAATTATTGCGTTTCATCCTTTCAATAAGGATTTATTACAATTAAGCCCCCCACACCACCGGACAAGCAAGTTTCCAAGCATCCGGCGGTTGAATAAATTATAGTTTGTCTTTCTTTGTTAAGAATTATTTATAAATCCTTTTGCGCAAAAGGAAATAATGTAACCAATAAGAAAAGTTTTTGAAGATCTTCTTTTATTATAAGAATAATAAATGATATCTAATGGAATGATTCAAACTATAATTTAATCTTCCTCTTTCGCCTTGTACTAAGCTTTCCTTAGTTCCTTGGGAGTTCAGTCCACTTTTGTATTCCAACAAAAGCTTTTAATTAGCTCCGACTACTATGATTCTGCTTTCTCCTTGCCTCCAAATTCTCTTTGTTGGAACATTCTTCTTATATGATGAATGTGAGGTTTAGGAGGATAAAAGTTACTCTAAATATTTACCTATGACTTTTAGGTGAGATTACCAATAAAAACTATTATAAGTTTAAATGGCAGGTTCTAGGTTAAGCTAGTGATAATTTTATAATACGTTCGATAAATATTATAAAAGCCCTAGATGAACAATTTTATTAAATAGTAGTTAATTGTTCGTAATTTTATTACTCCTTTTATTCTCTTAGCCTCTTAGAGAGGTTATCCATGAATCATTTCAATTTGCGAGTTCTTATTTTCGACTTAACTACCGAGTCTTTTTTTCGCTTTGATAGCTTGCTATAATCATTTCTTCTTTCGTTGAAATAACCAGCTATCTATTGCCACGTATTATCACAACGTGTGTAACTGGTAAAATTACTAAATATTTAGGCTGCTTTTCGCCCTCGAACTGCCGACACGAGGCTCTTCAGATCAGGATAGAATTATTGCGTTTCATCCTTTCAATAAGGATTTATTACAATTAAGCCCCCCACACCACCGGACAAGCAAGTTTCCAAGCATCCGGCGGTTGAATAAATTATAGTTTGTCTTTCTTTGTTAAGAATTATTTATAAATCCTTTTGCGCAAAAGGAAATAATGTAACCAATAAGAAAAGTTTTTGAAGATCTTCTTTTATTATAAGAATAATAAATGATATCTAATGGAATGATTCAAACTATAATTTAATCTTCCTCTTTCGCCTTGTACTAAGCTTTCCTTAGTTCCTTGGGAGTTCAGTCCACTTTTGTATTCCAACAAAAGCTTTTAATTAGCTCCGACTACTATGATTCTGCTTTCTCCTTGCCTCCAAATTCTCTTTGTTGGAACATTCTTCTTATATGATGAATGTGAGGTTTAGGAGGATAAAAGTTACTCTAAATATTTACCTATGACTTTTAGGTAGGAAAATGTACCAATAAAAACTATTATAATTTTAAATGGTAGGATTCTAAGTTAGTATTTGATAATTATAAATTTAGTGACCAAAATTTATAGCACTTAGAATATCAGATTTGCGTAGTTTTCTGATAGTTTAGAGATTACTCCTTTTTTTGTTCCTTTAGCCTCACTTGTTAGAGGTTATCCATAAGTCAATTCAATTCACGAAAATCTTTTAGATTAAACTACTTCACCTGTTTTTTCGCTTTTATAATCTGCTATAATTATCTTTCATTTCTTCAAGATAACCGATTATATATTGACACAGATTATCGCTGTGTATGATTGGTTAGTTCACTAAATATTAGGCATCTTTTTCGCCCGCCACTGCTCTACCGACTGAGCTACAGAGCCGAATAAAAAAATAATTTAATGGCGGTCCGGACGGGACTTGAACCCGTGATCTCCTGCGTGACAGGCAAGCATGTTAACCACTACACCACCGGACCTTTTTTGGTTGCGGGAGAAGGATTCGAACCTTCGACCTTCGGATTATGAGCCCGACGAGCTACCAAACTGCTCTATCCCGCGATATAAAATAAATTAAAAAATAAATGGCGGAGAAAGAGGGATTCGAACCCCCGCGTCTTTTCAGACCTTCCAGTTTTCAAGACTGGCCCCTTCAACCGGACTTGGGTATTTCTCCAAAACAAAAAATAAAATTGGTGGACCTGATAGGATTCGAACCTATGACCAACCGGTTATGAGCCGGTGGCTCTAACCAACTGAGCTACAGGTCCAATATCTAATAATAACAAAAAAATATAATAAAAATGAAAATATAAATAAATATTAAAAATAATAATTAAAATATGGTAGCGGTAAAGGGATTTGAACCCTTGACCCTTCGGGTATGAACCGAATGCTCTTGCCAACTGAGCTATACCGCCTCTCTATATGTTTAATCAATATTGCAATATTGGTGGAGTTTAGCAGATATCAGGATAGAATTATTGCGTTTCATCCTTTCAATAAGGATTTATTACAATTAAGCCCCCCACACCACCGGACAAGCAAGTTTCCAAGCATCCGGCGGTTGAATAAATTATAGTTTGTCTTTCTTTGTTAAGAATTATTTATAAATCCTTTTGCGCAAAAGGAAATAATGTAACCAATAAGAAAAGTTTTTGAAGATCTTCTTTTATTATAAGAATAATAAATGATATCTAATGGAATGATTCAAACTATAATTTAATCTTCCTCTTTCGCCTTGTACTAAGCTTTCCTTAGTTCCTTGGGAGTTCAGTCCACTTTTGTATTCCAACAAAAGCTTTTAATTAGCTCCGACTACTATGATTCTGCTTTCTCCTTGCCTCCAAATTCTCTTTGTTGGAACATTCTTCTTATATGATGAATGTGAGGTTTAGGAGGATAAAAGTTACTCTAAATATTTACCTATGACTTTTAGGTGAGATTACCAATAAAAACTATTATAAGTTTAAATGGCAGGTTCTAGGTTAAGCTAGTGATAATTTTATAATACGTTCGATAAATATTATAAAAGCCCTAGATGAACAATTTTATTAAATAGTAGTTAATTGTTCGTAATTTTATTACTCCTTTTATTCTCTTAGCCTCTTAGAGAGGTTATCCATGAATCATTTCAATTTGCGAGTTCTTATTTTCGACTTAACTACCGAGTCTTTTTTTCGCTTTGATAGCTTGCTATAATCATTTCTTCTTTCGTTGAAATAACCAGCTATCTATTGCCACGTATTATCACAACGTGTGTAACTGGTAAAATTACTAAATATTTAGGCTGCTTTTCGCCCTCGAACTGCCGACCTCCTGTGTGCAAGACAGGCGCTCTACCAACTGAGCTAAAACCCCATTCAAAATATATGGTACCTAGAACCGGAATCGAACCGGTACGGCTATAAAGCCATGGGATTTTAAGATTGAGATAGAATTATTGCGTTTCATCCTTTCAATAAGGATTTATTACAATTAAGCCCCCCACACCACCGGACAAGCAAGTTTCCAAGCATCCGGCGGTTGAATAAATTATAGTTTGTCTTTCTTTGTTAAGAATTATTTATAAATCCTTTTGCGCAAAAGGAAATAATGTAACCAATAAGAAAAGTTTTTGAAGATCTTCTTTTATTATAAGAATAATAAATGATATCTAATGGAATGATTCAAACTATAATTTAATCTTCCTCTTTCGCCTTGTACTAAGCTTTCCTTAGTTCCTTGGGAGTTCAGTCCACTTTTGTATTCCAACAAAAGCTTTTAATTAGCTCCGACTACTATGATTCTGCTTTCTCCTTGCCTCTAAAATTTAAATTTTATTTAATAAATACATAATGAAATATTATATTCAATAAATAAAATAAGGTTTAGGATTATGAAAGTTACTCTAATATTCAACCATTATGACTTTTAGGAAGGATAACCAAACAAATAAATTTAAATTTATTTATAGTTAATATTATTTTTTTTTAAAAGTAAGATTAAATAATATTAAATTTTGGTAGGTTCTAAGTTTATTAGATAATTTTATACTCTGCGGGACTGAGAATATAAATACTTAGATGATAGTTAATTGTAGTTTTTCTATCAGTTAGACAATTACTCCATTTTATTCCTTTAGCCCCAGTTTCAGAGGTTGTCCATAAGTCATATTCAATTCGCGAAATAACATAGATTAAACTACTTCATCTATTATACGCTTTTATAATCTGCTATAACTAATGCTTCTTTCGTTGCATAGCCAATTATATATTGACACAGATTATCGCTGTGTATGATTGGTTAGATCACTGAATATTAGGCATCTTTTCCGCCCTCCCACGTGTCTACCTATTCCACCATCCAGGCAAAAAAATAAATTATAATATAAATTTCAGTATATAATAAATTTCAGTATATACAAATAAAAAATGGTGTCCCGTAAAGGATTCGAACCTTTGACACCTTGATTAAAAGTCAAGTGCTCTACCAACTGAGCTAACGGGACAATTTAAATGGTGCCAAAAACAATACGGATAGAAATACTATATAGTAATTATTACTAATTCTATTTTAATATACCCCCGTCCAAACCGGACAGGCATGTCTCCATGCATCCGGCTTTCCGAGTTCATTAAGAAAAAAATTTGCATTTTCAACTTAATTAGACTAATAAAAATATTTTTTTAATAAAATATAATTTAAATAATTAATTTAATTTATATAATATAATTTTAACATGAAAAAATATCAAAAAATTAATAAATTAAAATTTAAATATAAAAATCATAAAATATCTCTTAAAAAATAATTTTATTTTGACTCTTGTTTTCGATAACAAAATATATTGGCCATTATAATATTTTGTTATTATTATCCAAAGTAAAGTCATAAGTCTCTCTGCTTTCCTTCGCCTTGTAAAGGGCTTTCCCCTTTTCCCTGGTAGGTCATAACGCCTACGACTACTATGTTAGCTCTGTGCCCATAAATCTATTCAATTTTTGCATAAATATATAGATTAAATAATTATTTTTAAATATTATCATTATTTAAATCCTAATTTTTAGGGTTTCCAAGGTAACTTTAGATTATTAGGAAATGATAAATATCGGTTGGAGACTTACAATAGAGAAATATTTTTCATAACATAATCAGAAATTTAATTATTATTCCTGATATAATATTCTCTTGGTTACAAAGTTAAGTTTATAAATTTTTGAATTTATAAATGATAATTTTAAATAACAATACCTTTTAATTATTTAAAAGCCTTTGAAATTGTGTATTATATATAAAATGTTTAATTATCCACAATGCTAGGGTTCTTTTAGCTACCATTCTTAGCTCTTCACAACTTTTTTATATATTGTTCAACCTTATTTTATCTTCATCTTGCAATTCAAAAGAGAATACGATTTATAATCGAAACATTTTTTCTCTTTACAATGCTTTCTGAATATGCTATTGTCCCTTTTATTCTTTCGAATGCAGGTAAATTCAGTGATGTCATAGATTATCACACTATGTATAGTTCCTTAAACTATTTTTAATCTAAGTCCGAACTTGCGCACGGAATCGAACCCGTAACCTACTGATTACAAATCAGTTGCTCTACCTATTGAGCTATTTTGGCTTCTTTTTTTTAAATCTAAATATTTAATTATTTGCATAAATAGTAAAATAAAAAATGGTAGAGGATGAGGGACTTGAACCCCCGACTTTCTGCTTGTAAGGCAGACGCTCTCCCAACTGAGCTAATCCTCTTCTTATTTTTTCGATTATTAGAATACATCATTCAAATAATTTAATTAAATTTTTTTTATAAGTAATCCTTGGCAAAAGCCTATTTTCGCTTTTGAAATCAAAAACTATCTTTGGTGTTTAAGGACTTAACTGCTGTATTCGGAATGGAAACAGGTGTTTCCCCTTAACTAAATCACCAAGGATCTTTCAAAACTAGATAAACAAAAGTTTTTTTTAAAAAATCAAAGTCAATGGATCTATTAGTACTAGTAAGCTGAAAATATCACTATTCTTACACTTCTAGCCTATCAACCTGATAGTCTTTCAGGGATCTCATAGGGAAATCTCATCTTAAGGGAGGCTTCATACTTATATGCTTTCAGTATTTATCCTTTCTATACATAGCTACTCAGCTGTGGCTCTGGCGAACCAACTGAAACACCAGCGGTATATCCATCCCGGTCTTCTCATACTAGGGACAGCTCCTTTCAAATTTCCAACGCCCACGACGGATAGAGACCGAACTGTCTCACGACGTTCTGAACCCAGCTCGCGTTCCGCTTTAATGGGCGAACAGCCCAACCCTTGGAACCTTCTCCAGCTCCAGGATGCGATGAGCCGACATCGAGGTGCCAAACCGCTTCGTCGCTGTGAACGCTCGGAAGCGATAAGCCTGTTATCCCCAGGGTAGCTTTTATCCGTTGAGTTACGGCCCTTCCATATGGTACCGTAAGATCACTAAGTCCGACTTTCGTCTCTGCTCGACTTGTAGGTCTCGCAGTCAAGCTTCCTTATGCCTTTGCACTCTAAAAATGATTTCTGACCATTTTGAGGAAACCTTATGAACGCCTCCGTTACTCTTTAGGAGGCGACCGCCCCAGTCAAACTGCCCACCAAACACTGTCCCTCGTGATACACTCACGTAGGTTAGAAAATAAAAATAATAAGGGTGGTATCCCAAGGTTGACTCCTTTAAAACTAGCGTTCTAAAATCATTGTCTCCCACCTATCCTGTACATATTATTCTCAATTTCAATATTAAGCTACAGTAAAGCTCCATGGGGTCTTTTCGTCCTGTCGCGGGTAACCGGCATTTTCACCGGTAATTTGATTTCACCGAGACTCTTGTTGAGACAGCGCCCAAATCGTTATGCCTTTCGTGCGGGTCGGAATTTACCCGACAAGGAATTTCGCTACCTTAGGACCGTTATAGTTACGGCCGCCGTTCACTGGGACTTCAATTCAATGCTTTGGTTTGCACCTAACATCTCCTTTTAATCTTCCAGCACCGGGCAGGCATCAGCCTCTATACATCACTTCACAGTTTAGCAGAGACCTATGTTTTTGATAAACAGTCGCTTGGGCCTATTCTCTGCGGCTTTTACTTTTTATCATAAAAGCTCTCCTTATCCCTAAGTTACGGAGCAATTTTGCCGAGTTCCTTAACAAGAGTTTTCTCGCGCGTCTTAGTATACTCTACCTTCCCACCTGTGTCGGTTTACGGTACAGGTAAAAAAACAATTAACCCTAGAAGCTTTTCTAGAAAGTATGACATCAGTCACTTTACTTTTAAACCTTATTTTTTGGAATAAGAAAACGGATTTGCCTATTTTCTCAAACTTGGTTCTTCGACCCTAATCCAATAAAGGGTGTGCTTAGCCTGCTTTGTCACTCCATCAGTTGTTTTTTTAGTGCAGGAATTTTAGCCTGCTGTCCATCGACTACGTATTTCTACCTCGCCTTAGGTCCTGACTAACCCAGGGCGGACGAACCTGCCCCTGGAAACCTTGGGTTTTCGACGGATAGGATTCTCGCCTATCTTTTCGTTACTTACACCGGCATTCTCACTTCTGACTTCTCCACTACTGCTCTCGCTATAGCTTCAACGACATCAGAACGCTTCCCCTACCATATACAAAATAAAATAATTATTTTGTTATCCGTAGCTTCGGTATAATGTTTGAGCCCCGATATATTTTCGGCGCAAAGTCATTAGACTAGTGAGCTATTACGCACTCTTTAAAAGATGGCTGCTTCTAAGCCAACTTCCTAGTTGTTTAAACGTCTTCACTTCCTTTACCACTTAACATTAATTTAGGGACCTTAGCTGACGGTCTGGGCTCTTTCCCTTTTGACCATGGACCTTATCGCTCATAGTCTGACTGCTGATTTTTTTTTAATGACATTCGGAGTTTAATTGATATCAGTACTTCGAGGTGAAGCCCTCAATCATTTAGTGCTCTACCTTCATTAAAAACATTAATCAACGCTAGCCCTAAAGCTATTTCGGGGAGAACCAGCTATCTCTGAGTTCGATTGGAATTTCACCCCTAGCCACAAGTCATCCAAACACTTTTCAACGTGTCCTGGTTCGGTCCTCCATTTAGTTTTACCTAAACTTCAACCTGCTCATGGCTAGCTCACTTCAGTTTCGGGTCTATGACATACAACTCAACGCTCTATTAAAACTCGCTTTCGCTACGGCTACATTCCTTCAAACTTAACCTTGCTATATATCATAACTCGCCGGTTCATTCTGCAAAAGGCATGCCATCACTCATTAACGAGCTCTGACTAATTGTAGGCATACAGTTTCAGGGTCTATTTCACTCCCCTCCCGGGGTTCTTTTCACCTTTCCCTCACGGTACTAGTTCACTATCGGTCACTAAGGAGTATTTAGCCTTGGGAGATGGTCCTCCCGTCTTCCGACAAGATTTCTCGTGTCTCGCCGTACTTTTTGATACTCTAGATTTTAGCTATTACTTTACAGGACTTTCACCTTCTTTGGTTTTTCTTTCCAAAAAATTCAAGTTAACTAAAATTTTATAACTAGTTGAATAGTATCTGGCTGTTCCGGATTCGCTCGTCACTACTACCAGAATCGTTGTTACTTTCTTTTCCTGCAGTTACTTAGATATTTCAGTTCACTGCGTTTCCCTTTTTGATGCAAAACACCAAAAAACTACAAGTTTGTTGTAGTAGGTTGCCCCATTCGGAAATCCACGGATCTTCATTTATTTACAACTAACCGTGGCATATCGCTGTTAATTGCGTCCTTCATCGGCTCTTAGTGCCAAGGCATCCACTGTACGCCCTTTATTCCTTTGATTTCTATTATTTAACTTTGTTTATCTACTTTTCAAAGAACTTTTTTTAAGAATGGATTGAGATATGATCTTTTTTTCAGCTGGTGGGCCTAAATGGACTTGAACCATTGACCTCACGCTTATCAGGCGTGTGCTCTAACCAACTGAGCTATAGGCCCTTTCCTTTTCTTAAAAAAGAAAAACTTATAAGAACTAAGTCTTTCAAAACTGAAGATGAAAATTTAAAATTTTGTCCTTAGAAAGGAGGTGATCCATCCCCACCTTCCGGTAGGGATACC
The DNA here is from genome assembly GCA_027945135.1 of Candidatus Phytoplasma oryzae. Lineage (GTDB taxonomy): Bacteria > Bacillota_I > Bacilli_A > Acholeplasmatales > Acholeplasmataceae > Phytoplasma > Phytoplasma oryzae_A. The sequence continues at coordinate 73,604 of CP116038.1, forward strand.
TTGTTACGACTTAACCCCAATCATCGATCCTACTTTAGACGGTTCCCTCTTTCGAAAAAGTTAGGCTGCCGCTTTCGAGTATTACCAACTTTCGTGGTTTGACGGGCGGTGTGTACAAACCCCGAGAACGTATTCACCGCGACATGCTGATTCGCGATTACTAGCGATTCCAACTTCATGAAGTCGAGTTGCAGACTTCAATCCGAACTGAGACTGTTTTTTTGAGATTGGCTTGAACTTACGTTTTAGCTACTCTTTGTAACAGCCATTGTATCACGTTTGTAGCCCAGATCATAAGGGGCATGATGATTTGACGTGATCCTCACCTTCCTCCAATTTTTTATTGGCAGTCTCATTAAAGTGCCCATCATAACATGCTGGCAACTAATGACAAGGGTTGCGCTCGTTTTAGGACTTAACCTAACATCTCACGACACGAGCTGACGACAACCATGCACCACCTGTATCCCTGATAACCTCCACTATATTGCTATAGCTTTGCAGAGTATGTCAAGACCTGGTAAGGTTTTTCGTGTATCTTCGAATTAAACAACATGATCCACCGCTTGTGCGGAGTCCCGTCAATTCCTTTAAGTTTCATACTTGCGTACGTACTACTCAGGCGGAGTACTTAATGTGTTAACTTCAGTACCGAGTTCCCCCGACACTTAGTACTCATCGTTTACGGCGTGGACTACCAGGGTATCTAATCCTGTTTGCTCCCCACGCTTTCGTGCCTCAGCGTCAGTAAAGACCCAGCAAGCCGCCTACGCCTCTGGTGTTCCTCCATATATTTACGCATTTTACCGCTACACATGGAATTCCACTTGCCTCTATCTCACTCTAGTCTGATAGTTTCTATAGCAGGACAGTGTTAAGCACTGAAATTAAACTATAGACTTATCAAACCGCCTACGCACCCTTTACGCCCAATAATTCCGGATAACGCTTGCCCCCTATGTATTACCGCGGCTGCTGGCACATAGTTTGCCGGGGCTTATTCATTGAATAGCGTCAAGATAGTTTTTCCACTATTTTTTCTTCTTCAATAAAAGAACTTTACATACCGAAATACTTCATCGTTCACGCGGCGTTGCTCGGTCAGAGTTTCCTCCATTGCCGAAAATTCCCTACTGCTGCCTCCCGTAGGAGTTTGGGCCGTGTCTCAGTCCCAATGTGGCTGTTCAACCTCTCAGTCCAGCTACACATCATAGTCTTGGTAGGCCATTACCCTACCAACTAACTAATGTGCCGCAAGCCCCTCTTTAAGTATACCTTCGAAAGAAGGTCTTTTAAAAATTAAAAGATACCTTTTAATTTCCTATCCAGTTTTAGCAACTGTTTCCAATTGTTATCCTCGTCTTAAAGGCAGGTTACTTACGTGTTACTCACCCGTTCGCCACTAAAATCCGAAAATTTCCGTTCGACTTGCATGTATTAAGCACGCCGCCAGCGTTTATCCTGAGCCAGGATCAAACTCTTCATTTTGTTTCTTTTTTTGTTAAAAAAAATTAACAAATATAAGAATAAAATAAAATTAATTTTATATAATTTTAATTAAAAAGAAAAATATTAATTTTATAAAATCATCTTCAGTTTTCAAAGAAATAATTCAAATAATAAAAATTAAAAATATAATTAATTATAACATACAAAAAAAATAATTTCAATATTATTAATATTTAAAAAATACATTTTAATCATCACCTGCTATAGATAGTTTATCTACATAAACACTAGAACTACCAAAACCTGAGAAATCAAATAAAAAATCATTAGCAATATCTTTGATATTATAAAGAAGATCAAAAAAATTACCTGAAACAACGATCATTTTAACAAAATTTTTTATTTGACCTTTTTCTATTTTAAAACCTTCTGCCTGAACACTAAAATCTCCTGTAACATCATTAACTCCTGCATGTAAACCTATTAAATTATCAATAAAAACACCTTTTTCTATTTTTGAAATAATTTTAGTTAAATCTTTAAAACCTTTTTTTAAATAACAATTACTCATTTTTATACTATTATCAAAAAAATTACCAGCAGAAGAAGAAGAAATATTAAAAATATTAGTTGTTTTCAAATTATGAATAAAATTCTTTAATATACCTTTTTCTATAATTATCTTTTTTTTACAAGGACAACCTTCGTCATCAAATTTATATTTAAAAAAAGCGTAAGAATTTAAAGGATCATCAATAATATTCACTTGATCTGAAGCTATTTTAAAACCTATTTTATTTTTCAATTTAGTTAAATCATGATAAACATTCATTGCATTAAAAATACAACTAAACTTTTTTAAAAGTTTGGAAAAAGCTTTATTGGAAAAAATTATATCATAATAACCAGATTTTAAAGAACAAGCATTCAATCTTTCTTTTCCTTTTTGTATTATTTTTTTTGCAAAATTTTCTATATTAAAATCTTGAAATTTTTTAAATAAAAAATTTTCTGAAATTTCCTCTATTTGATTATTTTTTTTGAATAAACAAACAACATATATTTCAGCAAAATTTTCATTAGTTTCTATATTTAAACCTTTAGAATTAACTATTTTTTTTCTTAAATTAGTTTCTATATAAGATATATTTTCTACTTTTTGGCAAAAAATATTTTGAGATAATTTTTTAGATAAACTAAATAATAAGTTATATTTTAATTTTAAATCTATTCGAGAAAAATCAAAAGAATTAATTTCAATGTTAGGATAAACAACAGAACCACTAAAAATATCTTCTTTTGATTCAAAACTAGATATCTCTAATTGATTTTTTAAAGAACTTAAAACTTTTTCTAACATATTATTATTTATTTTCTCTAAATAAATACTAGACTTTTTTTGTTTATATACACCTTTAACAATAGTTGAAATAATTTTGCTTTTTGTATGTTCATTAATTTCATTGTCTTCTAAACTAATGGTAAAATTTTTCTCTTCATTTATTAAAAATTCTAAAGATTCAAAATTTTTATTATAAATAGCATTATGAAACCATTTTTCATAAATTAATTCATCATTATTGTTCATTTTTTTTATTACCTCCTACAATTATTTCTTTTACTCTAATAGTAGGTTGTCCTAAATCAACAGGAACATAACCTGAAATAGAACCACAATAACCCTGGCTAAATTTTAAATCAGTACCTACTCTATCTATTTTAAATAAAACATCTTGACCATATCCTATCAACATCATACCTTTAATAGGTTTAGTTAATTTACCATCTTCAATTAAATACCCCAATGTTACCATAAAATTGAATTCACCTGTTGTTGTTTGAACAGTTCCTCCTCCTAAATATTTAGCATAAAGTCCATAAAAAGTATCACTTATAATTTTTTCTGGTTCATCTTTTCCCGCCTCAATATAAGTAGAATTCATTCGAGATGTAGGAGAATATTTATAAGATTCTCTTCTAGAAGAACCAGTAGGTTTCATATTCATTTTAAGACTATTACGATAATCTATTAAATAATTTTTTAAAACACCTTTTTCAATTAAAAGGTTTTTTTGTGTTTTTACACCTTCGTCATCAATATTAGATTTACCCCAAGCTTTTCTAATATTTCCGTCATCAAAAGCAGTAACTAATTCAGAAGCTATTTTTTGATTAATTTTTCCATAAAAAGGAGTCAGTCCTCTTGAAACTGCTGTAGCTTCCAGAGAATGTCCACAAGCTTCATGAAAAATTACTCCTCCCACACCATTATTCAAAACTACAATCATTTTTTGAGGTTCTAATTCTATAGCATCAAATAAAATAACAACATTTTTAGCAACTTTCAAAGCTTTTTTTTTTAAATTTATAATATCTAAAAATTCTAAACCCATAGAATAACCAACGCTATCATGAAATTCTTGCAAATTATCATCTTTCTTAGCTATAGCAGTAAAACTACATTTTATATAAGGTCTAAAATCATCTTGATAAATTCCTTTTGAATTAGCAATTAAAATTTTTTGTTCTCTTTCTTCTAAATTTACAATTGATTTAATAATATATTTATTATATTTTAAAATATCTTTAGATAAACTAATCATTCTATTAGCTTTTTCCTTAATTGTCATAGTATCAAAAGATTTATAAAAATCTTTTGGAAAAAATTTCTTTTTTCCTAAAATAATTGGTAAAAAAAATGATTTTTTTGAAATATCTTTTTTTTGTTCCAAAATCAAACTTAATATTTTTTTATAATCAACTTGATTAGTATAAATATAAAATTCTTTTGTTTTTTCTAATAAACGAATTCCTACACCAAATATATAACTATTATTACATGAAACAACTTCTTTATTAATAATCTTTAAATTTCTATTATGTGTGTCTTCAAAAAATAATTCAGCAAAATCAAATCCCTGTTGAAGACATATCTTTAAAATATTTTGTATTTCTTTTTTATTTAACATTAATTAAAATATATTCTCCTGTTTTTTTTAGTTAAATCATATAAAAAAAATAATAAATATATAAAAAAAATATAAATATTTTTATCTATTTATATATTTTCTTTTTCTTAAAAAACTTTTATTTTTATCTTGAAACTTATTATTTCTTATATTGCTAAAATTTTCTCTTCTATTATTAAAATTAAAATTTTTATTTATTTCATTTATTGGTTCATAATTTTTCTTTTCAGGTCTAAAATAATTTAAAAAACTATTAATAATTTTTCTTTCACTAAATTTATTTATTAAATCATCGATCAAAAGAATATTTTCTTTTGTTTCAAATGTATTTTCTTTTTCTATTAATTTATTAATTTTTTCATGAAAGTAAACATCTTTTTCTTTTTGTATTTCTTCTACTGTCGGTATTTTTAAAAAGTTGATTTTTTCTTTTAAATAAAATTCCAGTTTTTTTAATCTACCTATTTTATTACTACTTATAAAACTATATGCTAATCCTTTTTTGCCTGCTCTTCCTGTTCTTCCTATTCTATGAACATAAACTTCATCTTCATGTGGTAAATCATAATTAATAATCATTTTAATATCTGAAATATCTAAACCTCTAGCTGCTACATCTGTAGCTACTAATATTTTTATATTTTTTCTTCTAAAATTATCCATAACATATTTTCTTTGATTTTGTTTTAAATCACCATGAATAGCATTAACTAAAAAATTTTTATCTTGCAAATAATTAAAAATATTATCTACTTCCTTTTTAGTATTAGCAAAAATAATTACTGAATCTGGATTTTTTTGATCTAAAAGACGAACTAAAAGTTTATTTTTATTAAATTCTTTTATTAAAAAATAAAATTGTTTTATAGATTTAACAGCAATATTATCATGTTTAATTTTTAAAATTTGAGGATTTTTTTGATATTTAGCAGCTATTTTTTTTATTGTTATAGGAAGAGTAGCTGAAAATAATACTGTTTGTCTTTTTTCAGGAATATTTTTTAATATAGTTTCTAAAGATTCTTGAAAACCCATTTTTAACATTTCATCAGCTTCATCTATAGTAAAAATTTTAATTTCAGACAAATCCACCTTTTTCTTCTCTAATAAATCTATAATTCTTCCGGGAGTAGCTATAATAATGTGAGGTTTATTTTCTAAAGCTCTAAATTGTTTATTATAAGATTCTCCACCACAAATAACTGTTATTTCAATTTCTTTATAAAATTTAAGTAATTTTTTCATTTCATCAAAAACTTGAATAGATAATTCTCTTGTAGGACATAAAACTAAAGACTGAGTTTTTCTAATTTTAGGGTTTATTTTTTCAATTATAGGTATACCAAAAGAAAAAGTTTTACCAGTACCTGTTTGTGATTGTGCTATTATATCATTTCCCTTAATCATTTCTGGTATTACTAAATTTTGAATAGGTGTAGGATAATCAAAATTTAAAGCTTTTAAAGCGTCTTTTGTTTGTTGTAATAAATTTAATTCTTTAAATAAAATACTCATTTTATTTTGTACCTCTATTTTTATATTTATAAATAATTTTTAAAAAATTAATTTTTCTTATATCTTTTTTTTTCATTCATTAAATATCTAAATCTCTTCGAAATATTTCATTATTTAAAAAATGTTTTATTATTTATAAAAATGAAATGATTTTATATTCTTTCTTTAATTAAAATAAAAAAATAAAATAAGACAGTTTAATAAAAATATATTTTTATCAATATAAAAAAAACAAACATTAATTTAAAAAGTATGAAAATAAAATATAATAAAAAAATAATATATACATACATATATATTTTTGAAATTAAACTAGTGTTTGTTAAAATTTAAAATAAATAAAAAAATATATTTTTTTATTTTGTTCAAAAAAAAGAAGAAAAAGATTTTTATGATTTAAAGAATTATATAAATTATATATTTAATTAAATTAATCTACATTTATATTTATATTCCATTTATATTTCTTTTTTTTTCATAACTTTTTATCATATAATTATTATACAAAATAAAGCATAAATTATAAAAATTTTATTTACTGAAACTAAAAATAATTCAAGCTTTTACAAAATAAATAAAAAGGTTAACAAAATAATTATGATTAAAGAATCTTTATTTATAAAAAGCATTAATAATTATAAAACTTTTCCTTTGAAAAGATTACCAGAAATTTTACTAATTGGTCGTAGTAATGTAGGAAAAAGTAGTTTAATAAATGCTTTAACAAACAGAAAAAAAATCTCTTTTGTTTCCAAAAAAGCGGGAAAAACAATGTATTTAAATTATTTTTTAATAAATAATCAATTTTATTTAATAGATTCGCCAGGATATATTAATAATTTAGATAAAAAAAAAAATATAATAAATATTTTTGATATCATAGGAAAATTTTTAAAAAAAAATTTTTTCATCAAAATTATTTTTCAATTAATGGATTTTAAAATTGGACCAACTTTATTAGATTTAAAAATATACAAAAAATTAAATGAAAAAAAAATTTTAACTATTATTATTTTTAACAAAAAAGATAAAATATCTAAAAATAAAATTTTAAATCAAATAAAAAAAATTGAAAAAATTTTTTTATTTAATTTTTTTTACATACCTAAATATTTATTAATATCTTGCAAAAAAAAAATAGGTATAAAGGAAATAATAGATATAATAATTCAAACAAAAATAATTTCATCTTAATAAATTTTAAAATATTATAGAAAAATATTTATAAATTTTTATTTTGTTAAATATATAGAAAATATTTAATTAAAATAAATAATCTTTTTTTAAAATTATTTTAAATACAAATGATAAAATATCTAATATAAATATTAATTATTAAATTAAAAAAAAGATAAAATTTAATTTAGGATTAGAATAAAAAATATGATGAAAAAAAAATATAATTTTAAATTAGTAGAAAATGAAAGATATAAGGAATGGTTAAAAAAAAATTATTTCGAAAATAATGAAAATAATATAGAAAAAAAGAAAAAAAATTTTACAATTCTTTTGCCACCGCCAAATATTACTGGTAAATTACATTTAGGTCACGCATGGAATAACGTTTTACAAGATATAATTGCTAGAAATAAAAGAATGTTAGGTTTTAAAGTTTTGTTTTTGCCAGGTATGGATCATGCTGGAATAGCTACACAAAAAAAAATTAAAGAAAAAATCAAAGAAAATGGTTTAAACGAAAATGAAATTACAAAAGATATTTTTTTGAAATATGCTTTAAATTGGAAAGAAGAATATGCTAATAAAATTCGTGAACAATGGTCATATCTAGGATTATCATTAAATTATAAATATGAAAGATTCACTTTAGATCCAAAAAACAATGAAATAGTAGAAAAAGTTTTTATTAAATTATATAAAAAAAAAATGATTTATAGAGACTATAAAATTATTAATTGGGATCCTTATATGAAGACAACCTTATCTAATATTGAAGTTAAACATAAAAAAATAAAAGGAAAACTTTTTTACTTAAAATATAAATTATTAGAAAATGAAAACAATGGAAAACAAAAATTTGTCGAAGTAGCAACAACAAGACCTGAAACGATATTTGGCGATCAAGCTTTAATGGTTCACCCTGAAGACATAAGATATAAAAATTTAATAGGTAAAAAAGTATTAGTTCCTATTATTAAAAAAAAAATAAAAATTATAGCTGATAATTTTGTTGATATTAATTTTGGTTCAGGAATATTAAAAATTACTCCTGCTCATGACGAAAATGATTTTAAATTAGGAAAAAAATATTCTTTAAATATTGTTTCTTGTATTGATAAAGATGGTAAAATGAATAAAAATGTTGTTCCTTCTGAATATAAAAATTTAAATTATTTAGAATGTCGTAAAAAATTAATTATTTCATTACAAAAAAAAAGTTTAATATCTAAAATAGAAGATTATAATCATTCAATAGGTTTTTCAACTATTTCAAATTACATGATAGAACCTCTTTTATCTTTACAATGGTTCATGAAAACTAAAGAAATTGCAATTTTAGCTTTAAAAAAAAATCGAATTAATTTTTTTCCTCCTCGTTTTAAAAAAGTTTTTGAAAATTGGCTATTAAATTTAGAAGATTGGTGCATATCTCGGCAATTATGGTGGGGACATCCTATACCTGCTTGGTATAATAAAAATAAAATAAAAATTCAAAAAAATAATCCAGGTAATAAATTTACAAAAGATCCTGATGTTTTAGATACTTGGTTTTCTTCTTCTTTATGGCCTTTAAGTACTTTAAATTGGACAATAGATAAAAAGAATAATTCTGTTTTTTTTAAAAAACATTTTCCTATAAATGTTTTAGTTACTGGTTACGATATTTTAACTTTTTGGGTTTCAAAAATGGTTTTACAAAGTATGTTTTTAACTAAAAAAATACCTTTTAATAATGTTTTATTACATGGACTAGTAAAAGATTCAAAAGGGCAAAAAATGTCTAAATCAAAAGGAAATGGCATAGATCCTATAGAAATTATTAATAAATATGGTACAGATTCTTTAAGATGGTTTTTAGTTACTAATTCATCTTTGGGATCAGATTTATTTTATAATAAGAATAAAATAGTTTCGAGTTGGAATTTTATGAATAAATTATGGAATATTAGTCGTTTTTTTAAAATAAATTTTATAACATTTGAAACTAATTTTGAGAAAAAAGATTTGTTATTAAATGAAAAAGCTTTATTATATAAACTATCACAATTAATAAAAAAAATAAATTTACTTTTTAAAAAATACGAATTTAGTATTATAGGTAATCTTTTATATAATTTTATTTGGGAAGATTTTGCTAATTGGTTATTAGAATTTTTCAAATTAATATCTAAAAATGACAAATTTTATTCTAATTCCAAAAAATTTATATTATACATTTTCAAAAATATTTTAAAATTATTACATCCTTTTGTTCCTTTCATTACAGATAAACTTTATGAAGAATTTTTTAATAACAAATCAATTGTTAATTCAAAATGGCCTAATATTAACTTTATAAATAAAAAATCTTTAGATTATTTTGTTATTTTACAAAAAATAATAACTAAAATGAGAAATTTTAAAAAAAATTATAATATATCTAAAAATAATTTTTCGAAAATATATATAAAAACTACTCAAAATATAATAGAAAAATTAAAACCCTTAAAAAATATATTAAAAAAATTTTTAGATTCTTCGGAAATTCAATTAACTAATAGAATAAATAATAAAAAATATTGCTTTTTATTTGTAGAAAAAAATATATTTGTTTTTATAGATAAAGAATTTTTTGATAAAATAAAAAATTATAAAAAAGAACAAGAATTTTTAAAACAAAAAAAAAATCTTTTGAACGAAATAAAAAGAAGTGAAAATATCTTAAAAAACAAACTTTTTTTAATAAATGCTAAAAAAAATAAAATAGAAGAAGAAAAAAAAAAATATAAAGAATACTTAAATAAATATAAAGAATTAATAAAAAATAAAATTTAAAATATTTTGTATCATTAATTAGTATAAAAAAAAGAAAGTGTTTGAATTATGTTTTTTAATCAAAATATTTTCTATATTAAATTTAAAAATGTAAAAAAAGCAAAAGCTAATATAATCTTTACACATGGGTTAGGAGAAAATACTCAAGATTATAATCATATTGCTAAATATTTTAATTCCTTACATTATAACATTTTATTATACGATGTTAGAGGTCATGGAAAAAGCGGAGGAAAAAGAGGAAATATTAAAAATTTTCATATTTTAGTAGAAGACTTAAAATACATAGTAAATTTTATTAAACAAAAAAATAATTTAAAAATTTTTTTAATGGGTCATAATAGCATGGGAGGAATTATTGTTAATAGTTATTTAGTCAAATATAAAGATATAGATGGAGCAATAATTAGTGCATCTCCCATTTTAATAAACAAAAAAAATAAATATTTACAATATCCTTTTTATTTTTTTAATTTTTTTAAAAAAAAAAAAATTAACTTTTCTTCTAAAAACATTTGTAGTATTCCCTTAGAAGAAGGATATTATCCGTATCGTTTAAATTTTGTAACATTACGATTATTACGAAATTTACTTTTTTTAAATTTAATTTATTTACAAAATAAAATTCATCTTTATTCAGCCAATGTTTTATTTTTATATAGTATTCAAGATAAAATAGTTTCACATAAAAATATAGATTATTTTTTTAATAAAATAATGTCTAAAGATAAAACATTATATTTTTATCAAAAAAGTTTCCATAATTTATTTCATGATATAGAAAAAGAAAAAGTTTTAGAAGATATTTTTATATGGCTAGAAAAAAGAATTTAATTATTTAAAGAAAAAAATATTTTATTAATAACAAAATATTTTTAATAATATTTAATAATCAAATCATATTTATTTTTATAAAGGAAGTAAAATTAAACAAAAATATGAATAAAAAAAAAGAAATTTTCAAAATTAGTAAATTATCAAAAAAAGAAGTTTTTAAATATTTAAATTCAAATATAACAGGACTATCTTCAGAAGAAGTAAAAAAAAGACAAAAAAAATATGGTTTGAATGTAATTAAGAATAATAAAAATGATAATATTATAAAAAAATTTATTAAACAATTTACCTCAGTTTTTGCTATTTTATTATGGTTATCAGGTTCTTTATCTATATTCATTAAAGAATATTCAATAGGAATCGCAATAATTTTAGTTATTATTGTAAACGGTTTTTTTTCTTTTTTTCAAGAAAGAAAAGCAGATAAAATTTTATCTTCTTTAAACGATATGATTCCAAAAAAAATTCAAGTTTATAGAAATCAAAAAACAGAAATAATTAACACAACAGAATTGACTATTGGTGATGTAATTTTTTTAGAAACAGGTTCAACTGTTCCAGCAGACGCAAGACTTTTCGAAACAAATAATTTATTTGTTGATAATTCAATGTTATCAGGAGAAAGTGTTCCATTAAATAGAATATCAGAACCTAATAAAAACAAAAAAAAAATGATTTCTGAAATACCTAATATAGTTTATGCAGGAACTACAATAGCTAATGGTAGCGCTAAAGCTATTGTATATTCTATAGGAGAAAATACTCAAATAGGAGAAGTTTCTTCGTTAGCAAACAACATAGATAAAGGAGTTAATACTCTAGAAAAAAAAATTAAAGATTTTATTAGAAAAATAAGTATTATTGCTTCTGTTTTATCTTTATTTGTTTTTTTTATTTGTCTTTGGAGTTATTCTTTTTCTAAAAAAAATTATTTTTCTCTTTCTACAATTTTAAAAGATGCTCTTAAGCCATCAATTATTGCTGCTTTAGGAATGTTAGTAGCAAATATTCCAGAAGGATTGTTGCCTACTATTAATCTAAGTTTAGCTATTGGTTCACAAAGAATGGCAAAACAAAAAGCTTTAATTAAAAAATTATTTTCAGTAGAAACTTTAAATTCAGTTACAGTTATTTGCACTGATAAAACAGGAACTTTAACAGAAAATCAGTTAACATGTAGAAAAATTTTATTTCCAGGTGGATATGTGGATATTACAGGTAATGGTCTAGAAAAAAATGGAAATTTTTTAAACTTAAATAAATTAAATGATGATAAGGTTTTGAATAAATTATTTATTGCTTCGATAATTTGTTCAGAAGCAGAATTAATAAACAATCCTAAAATAGAAAATGATTATAAAATAATAGGCAATCCTACTGAAGGTTCTATATTGATAGCCGCAAAAAAATATGGTTTAAACATTAAAGAAATAAAAAATAATTTTATAATAAAAAAAATAATCCCTTTTTCTTCTGAAACCAAAAAAATGAGTGTATATGCTAAAAATATATCTCAACAAAAATATTATGATAATGATTCTGATTATTTATTTATTAAAGGAGCGCCTAATGTAATTTTAGAAAAATGTAATGCTCAATATAAAGATAAAAAAGTTTGTTTTTTTGATCCAGAAGAAAAGAAGAACTTTATTATAGAAAATGAAAAATTATCTAGCCAAGGATATCGTATTATAGCGATTACATATAAAAAAATAGATAAAAAAAATAAAAATAATGATGATGAAGAAAATAATATGGTCTTTTTAGGTTTTTGTGTTCATTATGATCCTCCTAAAAAAGAAGTAAGAAATGCTGTTAAAAGTTTATTAAAATCTGGTTTAAAAATTACTGTTATTACTGGCGATTATGGTCCTACTGCTATTTCTATAGGTAAAAAAGTTGGTATTATTAAAGATAAATTCTTAAATATAGAAGGTTCCAAAATAGAAGAAATGGAAGAATCAGAATTAAAAAAAATTTTAAAAAGCAATATACCTATCTTTTTTTCAAGAACTACTCCTAAACATAAATTAAAAATAGTAGAAGCTTATCGTAAAAATAAAGAGATAGTGGGAGTTATAGGAGATGGAGTAAATGATATTTTAGCTTTCAAAGCTGCTCACATCGGAATATCTATGGGAAAAAGAGGAAAAGATGTAGCACGTAATTCTTCAGATATGATTTTATTAGACGATAATTTTTCTACAATTCCTAAAGCTCTTTTAGAAGCCAGAGGTATTTATTCTAATATTAAAAAATTTATGTTTTATGTTTTAAGTTCTAATGTGCCTCAATTATTTCCTATTATTTTTATGGCTTTTTTTCGTGTCCCTCTTTATTTAAATGTTATGCAAATTTTAGCTATAGACTTAATAACAGATTTATTACCTGCTATAGCTTTAGGAGCTGAAGAACCTGAATATAATTTATTAGAACAAAAACCTATTAAAGAAACAGACAAATTATTAGATGCAAAATTATTAAAAAGAAGTTATGGTTTTTTAGGATTAATAGAAGGTATATTAGCCTTAATATTTTTTTTAACACACGGAGGAAATAGTTTTATCAATAGCAATATGTCTTTAAAAACAATAACTCAAGATCCTAAATTTTTATTCGCATCAACTATGGCATTTGGTGCTGTTATTTTTGCCCAAATAGGTAACGTTTTTGCTTGTCGTTCAGAAAAACTTTATTTTTGGGAAACTTGGAATAAAAAAAATAAATTACTATATATTGGCGTTATAATGGAATTAATTTTATTTTTACTTATTTCTCAAAAAATTGTTTTTTTAAATAATTTTTTCGGAACAGTTCAAATAAAAATTCAACATTATTTAATGCTCATATCTTGTATATTAGTAATTTTGTTTTTTGATACTATTTTTAAATTTTTGAATAAAAAAAAAAAATAATAATTCATTAGTAAAAATTTTTTTAAAAATTTAATTTTTTCAATTAAATTTATATTTTCTAAATAAATTAGATAATATTTATAAAAAACATAATAAAAAGGTAAATAAATGAAACTTATTGTAGGATTAGGTAATATAGGCGAAAAATATAAATATACTCCTCATAATATAGGATTTTTAATGATAGATTATTTCTTAAAAAAAATAAAAGATAATAACATTATTTTTTGTCAAAAAAAAGAATTTAATTTTTTTTATTTTATCGAAATAAATAAAAAAAAAACAATATTATTTAAACCTCAAAATTATATGAATTCTTCTGGAATTGAAATAAAAAAAATCATTTCTAATCATAAAATAAATTTAGAAGATATTTTAATTTTAAATGATGATATTTATTTAAAAATAGGTAAATTTAAATTTAAAAAAAAAGGTAATCATGGTGGACATAAAGGGTTAAAAAATATTATAGATAATTTAAAAACAAATATTTTTAAAAGATTAAAAATTGGCGTAGATTATGATAATAAAATGAAAATAGAAAAATATGTATTAAATCCTTTATCAAAAGAACAAATAGAAAAAATTATGATAAATTTTGATTTTTTTTATAAAATTTTAATTTCTTTTGTTAATGATATATCACTAGATAAAATAATGTCTACAGCAATGAATACAAATACAACAAAATAAAAAAAATAAAAAAATATAAATAAAAATTTAAATTAAATTTAAAATATTTTTATAAATAAAAAAGATTTATAATAAAGTTAGGTTAATTAAATAACCTTTAGAAAAAGAGTATTCAATTTTCATGAAAATAAAAAATATTTCTTTCATTATTATATTATCAATAACAACTTTAATAATTATTTTTTTATTAAATCCTAATAAAAATATTTTTTCTTCAAATAAAAAAAAAATATTTAAAATCGATAATTTTGAAAACACTAATACAAATAATAAAAAAATATTAAATATAATGGATAAAGAAAAAATTTATGATCCATCCATAATTTTGAATTATAAAAAAATAATATTAGATATTATTTCGAATAATAATAAATTAGAAAATGAATTAAAAAATATGTTTAATGATGAAAAAGTTATATTAAATAATAAAATAATAGCTAATAATTATATTAATAGTGAATTTTTTCAAAATTTTAAAAAAGAATTAAAAAAAGTCAACGATATAATAAAAGAAAAAAATATTACTTATGAAGAAGAAAAAAAAATATCAGAAATAATCAAAAAATTAGATTCTTTATTCAAAAATAATATTAAAATACAACTTTTAAATTTAAAAAGAAATTTGTTGAAACAAAAAATTACTAAAAAAGAACTTCAAGAAAAAATTAATTGGATTACAAATGAAAAAAATAATGAAGATAACAACGAAAATATCGATTTAAATTTTCAAGAATATAAATTAAGAAATCAATATAAAAGAGATAATCAAATAGCTACAATAATAGAAGAAAAATTAGAACAATATCAAATTCAAATAAAAAAATTAAAATTAGAACAAAAATTGCTTTTAAATAATATAAATAAATTTGAAAATATTTTAAAAAAATTAAATCAAAAAGATATAGATTTTCAAAAAGAACTAGATAAAAAAGAAAAAGAAAATTTAATATGGCAACAAAAAGATCGTTTTTTAAAAAATCCAGAACATATAAAATTAAAAAAAGACTTAAAACAAATGTATATAATTAGACAAGAAATTATTCAATCTTTAGCTATAGCAAAAACAGAAGAAGCTAAAATAAAAAGCGATTATAATTATTACGATGATATAATAAAAAAAATAGAAATGAGTTATAATGAAGAAGGTCAAAAATTTGTTCAAAATTTCGGAAAATTAAAAAATAGTTTCAAAAATTTGAATTCTTTTAAAAAAGAACCTAAAAAAGATATTCAACAAATTATAATTCAACTTAAAGAAATATATGATTTTTAATTTCTATTAAACAAATCAAAAACTTAATTCAAGTTATACAAAAACAATAAAAAAATTTTTTTATTGTTTTTTTTTTTATTATATTTAAAATTAAAAAAAATATATTCCAAAAAAATTAATTTTATAAAAAAATAAATAAGAATATATTTTTGAAAAATTTCCAAAAATTCAAAAATTATTTGACAAAAACAAATTTATATTGTAGAATTAGGAAATATATTTTTGAAAAATTTCCAAAAATTCAAAAATTATTTGACAAAAACAAATTTATATTGTAGAATTAGGAAATATATTTTTGAAAAATTTCCAAAAATTCAAAAATTATTTGACAAAAACAAATTTATATTGTAGAATTAGGAAATATATTTTTAAAAAATTTCCAAAAATTCAAAAATTATTTGACAAAAACAAATTTATATTTTAGTATATTTTTAAAAAATTTCAAATAATTACAAAAAATTCAATAATTTTTTAACCAAAAGGATGATAAAAATATGAAAATAAAAAAAAAACAAAAAATAAATAAAATAAAATCAGCAATTTATATCTTATCAATATTATCTGTTGCTATTATTTTAGCTTATACCATTTATGCAGCATCAAGTTATTTTTACGTAGAACAACCTTTTCAAAAAAATTACAAAATAGGAATAGTATCATCAGATTTGCTTAAAAGCAAATGTATACATGAAAATGATTCGAATCAAAAAGAACTTGTAGCATTAAACATTCCTTTTATAGATACAGATATTCAGACTCATAATATTGAAGAAATTCATCAAGTAAAATTAGATCAAGATCAATTGAAAAATAAACTAAAAACAACAAGAGATAATGGTTATGATATTTTAAAAAATTATAAACATTTAAATGTAGATTATAAAGTTGCATTAGTTGCTAAAAATAATAAAAAAGAAGATAATGTTACAATAATTAATTCTCAAGATGGTATCGATATTAAAACACAAATTTTTGATAAAGATTCACAAACTAGCCAAGAATCAACTATTGCGCCTGTAGAAATATCATATAAAAAAAGTTCAGATCCAACATCTTCTATTTACACAGATTATGTTGATACATCAGGAAATTTAAAAAGACCTGAAGTATTTATTCCTAGAAAATCTAATGAAATTTTCACATCAACAGAAAAGAAAAGATTAGAAAATTTAAAAAATACAAATGAAAAACAAAAAGAAAAAGATGAAATTATTAAAGAATTAGAATTAAAACAAAAACAAAATTCAATCGATACTAAAGAAACAAATAGATTAAATAATTTAAAAAACTCAGATACAAATACAATAGAACAAGAAATAAAAGATATTATTTCAGAATTAGAAAAAAAACAAAAAGAGTGTCAAGATGAATATATTTCTTATGACATTAAAGTAAAATTTTATATCAATACAACTTTAAATAAAGATTTTTTAGAATCATTTTTTGCAGATTATAATAAAAACAATCCTAACAATACTATAAAATATACAGATTTTGCTTTAAATGATAATGATACTCCTAAATTAAACATTACTTTATGTTATAAATTGGTAAATGATAAAGGTGATTCATTAGTTAATAATTTCACAACTAATAATGGAAAAACTGGTATGTCTCAAAGTTTCCCAGAAAACAAGTTAAAAAATAAAAATAAATTAGAAATTAAAATAATTAATTCTTCAGCATCGAAAAATAGACAAAAAATATAATATAAAATATAATATAAAAAAGATTAAATTTAAAATTTTTTAAATTAGGATTATTTTTAATATGATTAAAGATAATAAATCATATAAATACAAAAAAAAATTAAATTTATTATTTTTAATATTTGTATTTATATTTGTATTTATTTTTATCAAAAATAATAATTATATTTTATCTTTTGCATTGGATGAAGAAAATGAAAAACAAAATAATGTTGAGAGTATTATATTAAGCTCTCAACAAAAAATATCAAAAGAACAAAAAAATAAATATATTACACTAGAAAAAAAAAAATATATAATTATAGAAAACATATTAAAAGAACAAAATGATTTCCAAAATGATAAATCACAAGAATATTACTTCAAAATTTATTCATGTAAAAATGATACAAATGAAGAACAAATTGATTTTATAAAAAAAAATAATTCTAATTCACATATTTTTTATAATAATCAATATCATAAATTATATAAAGAAAAAAACTTATTTATAGATGTTGAAGCTAAAATATTTTTTCCAAAAAATAATAATGAAACACAAGATGAAAAAATAAAAGAAGAAAAAAATATAACAAAAAAAATCAATATAGAAATGTTTTTTAAAAAAAACAATTCTTGGCAAATATTAAAAAATAAAAAAATGTCTATTTGCGAAGGTCAAATAGAATTTTTGATTATACTAAAAAAAAACCCAAAAAAAAATAAAAATACAAAAATAAATTTAAATTATAAAAAAAAATTTCAATTACTTTTAGAATTTGATTTAGTAAATGAAAATAATAATATTATTTGTAAAGAAATAGAAAAATCTAAAATTATCAATCATTTAGAATTAGAAAACAAAAATTTTATAAAAAAAAACAACAATTTAGATATAATTGATAAAGATCTTTTGTTAAAAATAGATAAAGAACATTTATTAATAGATTTTACAAAAGATGAAACAATACAAAAAGAATTAAAAAAATTCGACAAATTTGAATTATATGAAGATTTTAAAAAAAATATTTTATATTATAACCAAAAATTAAAATATAACCTTTTTTTTTGTTATTTAAACGATAAAAACCAAATTATAATAAAAAAATATCAAAATTTCAAAGAAATTAGTGAAAATTATTTACAAAATAATTATGCTTATATAAATGAATTTATAAATATTAAAAATATAAAAAAAATTTTTATTATTTGGCCTAAAACTATTTATTGTGCCAACGATTATAAAACATATTCAGATGCGCATTGGATATTTTATATGGATAATATAGGAACAATAGAAACTTTTGAAAAACATAATTGGTTTACAAAAATTTTATATAAAATATTAAGTTTTGTTTTGAACTTTATATATATAATAATAAAAGATGAAAATATTAAAAAAATACAAAAAGAATTGAATAAAGATCAAAAATATTTAATTAATTTACATGAAGAAAAAATTTTATTACAACAAAAAAAAATCAACGAATGTAGAATAAATTTAGAAGAAAAACAAAAGATAAAAATAAAAATTATAAATTCAAAAGAAAATAAAAAGAAAATAAATTAAAGAAAATAAATTAAAAAATGAATTAAAAATAAAATGAAAAAAGAAAATAAAATTTTATATAATTTAAAAATATTTTTTATTATTTTTTTAATTTTTTCCAATATATGTATAATAAGTTTCATTGTAGATAATAATTTTATAAAAAATAAATTTACAAAAAAAACGGAAAAAGAAAAAATACAAGAAATAATAAAATCTATCATAGACAATTATGGAATAGAAATGGAAAAAGATCAAATTGAACAAATAACAAAACCTATTATCCATAAAGACATAGACAATAAATTATCAAAAGAATTCAATTCTTTCAAAGAAGAAATGATAAAAAAAAATCAAAACAATATTGAAGAATATGAAAAAAAATTAGAAAAAATAAATTTAAATAATGGGCAAAAAATAAATGAAGAAAATAAAACAAATGATAAAGAAATAAATAACGATAAATCATTATACAATAACATGCCTTCAGATACTAAATTTTTTCCTAAAAATAAAACAAAATTTATACCTTACGATGAAATAATAGGTATGTCAAAAGAAAAAGAAGCTTTGGAAGAAATTTTAGATTATTTAACAAATACTGAAAATTACTCATACGAAAAATTAGGTCATATAGATGCACCTAAAGGAGTAATTTTATATGGTTGTCCAGGAACAGGTAAAACTATACTTGCTAGAGGTTTATCTTTGAAAGCAGGTGATTGTGTTTCTTTTTACGAAATACCATCTCCAGAATTTTCTTGTACATATTTCGGAGAAGCGCCTGAAAAAGTTAGAAATTTATTTAAAGATGTAAGAAATAATAACAAAAATCCTAATATAAAAGCGTCTATTATTTTTTTAGATGAATGTGAAGAAATTTTTAAAAATTTATCTAATTTAAGCGAAAATAGCAGCAAAGATTTAGCTAATGTTGTAAATCAATTCAAAATAGAATTAACAAGTACAGAAAATGATCCAAAAAAACCTATTTTTATAATTGGCGCTACTAATTATTTTAATCAAATTGATGAAGCTATAAAATCTCGTTTAGATTATCATATAGAAGTAAAAACATTAGATCAACAAAATAGAAAAATTTTTTTGGATAAAAGAATTAAACAAAGAAAAAATAATTACAAACCAGAAGCTTTAGAATATCTTTTAAATGATATAAATACTAAAATTGAAAATTATTCAGAAGAAAAAAGAGCTAATAGAGTACTAGAACAATTACTAAATTCCATTATAAGAAATATAGCTAAAGAAAAAAGAAATATTGCAGAAATACAAGATGTTCAAAAAGGTTTTGAAAAAATATATAATAATTAATATAAAAAAATTAAACTCCAAAATAATAAAAAAATATAAAATATAATTTTTTAAATTAAATTTATATTTACATAATTGATAAAAAAATTATAATATTATTTTATTTGAACACTTATTTTATTTATTAAAAATAATATTTTCTTTTAATAAAAGCTTAAAATTGGATAAACTAAAATTTTTTAGAAATATTTTAATAATTTAAAAGATCTAAAAATTTGGACTTATATAAATCTACTCCTGGTTGATTAAAGGGATTAACATCCAAAAGCAAAGAAGAAATAATACAAGCTTTTTGAAAAAAGAAAACTAAATAACCAAAACTATATTCATCTAAATCAGGAAAAATTATTTCTAAATTAGGAACATTACCTTGTATATGAGCTATTTTAGTAGATTGCATAATTTTATGATTAATTTCTGAAAAATAGTATCCAGACAAATAATTTAAATTATCTAAATTTTTTTTGTCTTTTGATATAAAACAATCTTTGTGACAAAAATTATTTTTTAAAATAGTTTCAAATATAATTTTTGAACCATCCTGAATAAACTGACCTAAGGAATGAAGATCGGTAGAATTATGAACAGAACTAACAAAAATCCCTTTATTATCCTTTCCTTCTGATTCTAAAAATAATTGTTTTAACCATTCTGAAAAATAAAAAAGTTGAGGTTCATAATCTACAAATAATTCTATTTTTTTATTTAATTTATTATGTAAAATATATCTTATTAAAGCATATTTATAAGCAATATTTTCTTCTATATTATCAGAAAAAGTATCATGAAAAGCCATCTGAGCTCCTCTTATTATTTCCTTTACTTTTAAACCTGCAAAAATAAAAGGCAAAAAACCTACATTAGTTAAAACACTAAATCTACCTACTATTTCATTAGGAATAATAAATTTTTCATATTTTTTTATATTAGCTATATTCAACAAAATACTCTTTTTACTATTACTTGTAGTTACAAATATCCTTTTTTGAGATTCTTTTTTGCCATATCTTCTTTCAATTTCTTTTCTTAATAATTTAAAAGATAATGCTGGTTCCAAAGTTGTTCCAGATTTAGAAATAACATTGATAGCCCAATTTTTATTTTTTAAATATTTTATTAAATTAGATAAATAAACACCAGATAATTGATATCCTGCGAAAATGACTTTAATTTTATTTTGATTAAAAAAAGATTTTTTTACAAACTCTATACCTGCTTTAGCTCCTAAAAAAGAACCTCCTATACCTATAACAACTAAAACATCTAAATTATTTAACTCTTTTTTTATCTTTTGTATTTTTAATATTTCTTTTACATCAAAATTAAATGGTAAATTTGACCACTCTAAATATTTTGTTTTTATTTCTGGATTATAGTTAATTTTATCTTTAATTTGCATTATTTTAGGAAAAATATTTTTTTTTTCTTTTTCCCAATCAAAAAAATTACTCATTTGATCCATTTTTAATTTAAATGTTTTTTTTTTTTTCATCTTTTGTCTCTTCTTTTTTTGAAATATAATTTATTTATTTCAAAAGATTCTTTTTTTTTAAAAAAAGAAAAAATAAAAAAAATGTTATTTGTAAAACAATAAAATTACTTAAAAAAGTACTTAAACCAAATTGATTATATGGTGAAAAAGATAAAATTCTTCTGAATTTATATAATATAGACAAAATGACTATTCTAATTATAATTCTTAAAAAATTAATCCAAAAAAAAATTTTAGCTTTTTTAGTATAAGCTACTATAAAACCAATTATTAAATAAGACCAAATAGATGTAAATAAAGAAGTTTGTTCCCAAAAAAGGACTATTTCGAAAGCTTTTTTTTCCTCTTTAGTCAAATTTATACCATTTTGCAAAATTTCTAATAAACGTTGACCCATTAATTTATTTATTATAATTCCTAAAATACCAATAATAAAAGTTATAAAAAAAACATTTTTAAAAATTTTTATTGTTTCTTTTTTTTTATTTAATGCTATATTTTGAGAAATCATTAAAATTTGAGCTTCTTCAAAAGATTGTGAAATAGAATAAAAAATTCCATTAACAAGAGCAACATAACCTAAAATAATCATTATAACAGATTCTTTTCCGTAAAAACTATTAACCATATCTAAAATAATTTTTTTACCATAATCATAAGTAGTTTTACCTATAATTATAGTGAAAGATAATTTTATTATCTTATAAATAATTTCTTTATAAAAAATTATTTTTTCAAATTTAATTTGAAATTCATTTTTACTATCCCAAAACATTGAATAAAAAGAAATGAAAGTAATTATTAAATGAGACCATAAATTAGCATATGCTAAATGTACAATAGAAACATTATGTACACCATAAAAAAATTTATATAAAAAAGAAAAAAATATTCTAGCAAAAATAATTGTAAAATTTAAAAAAAGTAAGAATTTTTTCTTACCTTTAATTCTTTCTAAACTCATATAAATAGTGTTAATAGTAATAAAAACAAAAGTTATTAAAGTTAAAAAATAATAATGTAAACCGCCTTCTGAATGATATTCTTTATTTAAAAAAATATTACAAAAAGGATATGGCAAAAAAACTCCAAAATATAAAAATAAAAAAAATAAAAAAGAAATAAATAAAGCAATAATAAAAGATAAAGTAGCAAATTTTCTGGCTAATTCTTTTTTTTTGTTTTTATATTCTCTAGTAACTAAAACAATTCCAGCGCTTCCAAGAGCAATACCAATACTTTGTAAAAATTTTTGTGTTTGTTTCATATAAGAAATAGTTTGTCTGATATTTGGAGTTATTTTAGATTTTCCTACTATAAAATAATCTATACAAGTTCCTAAATGTTGAAATAATAAATATATAGCGATGGGAAAAGCAATATTTATTAAATTTACAAAAATATATTTTTTTTTCATGAAATGCATAAAACACCTTAATTTTTTATAAATTTAATTAAAGGATTTTGAATTATTTTTTTATTTATTATCTTTTCAAAATTAAAAAAACATAAATCTCCCTTATAAAAACTAACAGCTCCATTAAAAATATTTTTTTCTAATAAACAAACAGAATAATTACCCATTTGAGATGCTAAAAATAAATCTTCTGCAGTAGGATGACCTCCTCTTTGGATATATCCTAAAACTTGTGCTCTAGTTTCGAATTTGCTATATTTTTCTATTTCATTAGCCAAGGAAAAAATATTAAATATGTTTTCTGTAACAACAATAATTACATGCCTTTTTTTAGATTCGTATAAAAATTTAACTTTATCTAAAATTTTTTCTTTCGATATAAAATTTTCAGGAGTAACTATTATATCAACTCCTTTTGCTATCCCACTATATAAAGCTAAATCACCTTGTTTTCTACCCATAACTTCAATAATAGTACATCTATGATGAGAAATAGAAGTATCTCTTAATTGTTCTATAGCTTTTGTTATATTATTAACTGCTGTACTAAAACCAATACTCAAATCATTATAATTAATATCATTATCTATAGTAGCAGGGATACAAATACATTTTAATCCTAATTGACTAAGCATCATAGCTCCTTTATAAGAACCATTTCCGCCTATAATTATAAGTTTTTCAATATCTTTTTTTTTTAAATTATAAAAACATTTTTTTCTAACTTCCTCTTTGGTTTTAAATTCTATAAAACGAGAAGTACCTAAAAAAGTACCAGATATATTTAATATTCTTTGAGGAAATTTTTTTTCTATTAGTTCTTCTATTTCATCATTATATAAACCTAAAAAACCATTTTTAATACTGTAAATTTTATATTGATTTTTAGCTGTTAAAAAAATAGTTCTAATAACCGCATTCATTCCAGGAGCATCTCCTCCAGAAGTCAAAATAGCTATTTTTTCATGTTTTATTTCTAATTTCATTTTATATTAATAAGCCTCTTTTTTTAAATTTTATTAATAGAACCAAATAATTTTAACTTATTTTTAATAGCTTCTTTAATAGATAAATAACCTGATTCTAACAATTTAATCGGTTTAAAACCTTTATTTATTAAATCTTTCCCTTCTTCAATATACTTACGTATAGATTTAGTAAAAATTATTTGAAATTCAGTATTAACGTTTATTTTCACAACTCCCAACGAAATAGCTTTTTTAATCATTTTATCAGGAATACCAGTTCCTCCATGAAGAACCAAAGGTATTTTTTGTTTTGTATTTTTAATAATGTTATTAAAAGCTTGAAAATCTAATCCTAACCAATTAGATGGATATTCACCATGAATATTACCAATTCCAATAGCAAGCATATCGATACCTAATTCTGATATTTTTAAACATTCTTCTGGATTAGCAATATGTTCTTGTCTTGCAATATCTTCCTCTTCTCCGCCAACACAACCAACTTCAGCTTCTATCAAAACATTTTTATTTCTACACATTTCTTTTATTTCTTTTGTTTTCAATAAATTCACAGAAAAACTATAATTACTGCCATCAAACATAATAGAATTAAAACCAGCTTTTATAGCATTTTGAGCTCCTTCAAAAGAACCATGATCTAAATGTAATATAATAGGAACAGAAACATTATAAAATTTTTTAAGTTTATTAACTAAACAAACAATAGTTTTAAAACCGCCCATGTAATTAACAGTTTTTTCCGAAACTCCTAAAAAGACAGGAGATTTAAATTCTTCTGCTACTTCTATAACAGATTTAATCCATTCTAAATCCGATACATTAATTTGAGCAATAGCATATTTTTGTTGAAAAGCTGTCTTTACAATTTTTTTGTATGAATACATCATTATAAAATTTTCCTTTTTATAAAAAAATACTTCTATTATAAAAAAATTTAAAATAAAAAATCAATTACTTTTTTTAACAATATATAAAAATTTTTTAGAATAATTATTGATTTTTTTTAAACTTAATAAATTCAAAAATATCTTCAATTTTTTTACACTGTTGTATTTTTTCATCTTCAATTTTTAAATTAAAAATTTTTTCTAATTCTATAACTATTTCTACCGCATCAAAAGAATCTAAATCTAAATCTTCTTTTAATCTAGTAGATAACAAAATCTTTTCCTTTGGAATTGATAATTTTTTAGCAAATATTTCTTGTATTTTTTGAAAAATCATATTTTTTTCCTTTTAAAATTTTTTTTATTTTTATATATTTATTTAACTAATTAAAAAAAACTATTTTTTTATATTTCCATTATATACTTTTTAATACAATAAATATATAAAAAAATATTCGTTTATTAGTCTAATTTTATTTTTAATAAAAAGAAAATAAAAATCAATTAATTAATATCAAGAATTTTTTATAATTTTTATCTTCAAAATAAAATTATAAAAAATATTCTAATTTTATATTAAAAACTTTTTTTCTAATTTGGTTTTTATTTATTTTATGTCATAATAAAAGCGGAAAATGAATTTTTATACATTTTTTTTAAAAAATTTTGCATTTGTATAAAAAATATAATAAAAAAATAGAGTAATATACATACATATTTTATGGTTTAACAAAATATATAAAATATATAACTCTTATTTTTTTGTGCTATTATATTTCATTTTCTAAAAAAAACTATTTAATTGCGCCAACAATTATATAGTAAATAAAATAAAAAAGGATGAATTTATGGAAAGCATAATTTATTTTATTTTAAATATTATAATTAAATTCAAAAGTTTAATTTTAACTTTTTACGGTTACATTATAACTCAATATAATCATTTAATAAATATTAAGAGAATTGATTTTAGTAATTTTTCTAATATTATACATAGTATAAAATATCTTTTTTGGTTCTTAGTTAGTATTATTTATATTTATTTTTTTATTATTTTTTTAATTTTTATACAAGATATTTGTGTTTTTTTGTTTTTTTTAATTAAATTTTTTTATTCTTTTTTTAAAAAAATATTATTATTTTTATTTTATTTTATTTATTTTATATTAAAAAATATTTTAAATAAAAAAAAATATATACTTTTAAAAAAAATATCTTTTTATAAAAAAAGAGATAAAATTAATGAATAAAAAAAAAAAAATAATTATTTCTAGTTATCATTATTTTTTTTATATATTTTTTCTATTATTTTTATTAATTCTTTTTTTACTTTTAATTATTTTTTTTCGTTTTGATTTTCCAAAATTTCCAGAAATTTTTAAAAATAAAAATTGTTATGTTCCAAAAACTGCTATAGAATATTGTCCATCTTCTTTAAAATATTATAATTCAAAAATAAATATTTTAAAATCAGAAGAAGAAGAACAAAAAGAAAAAATTAATTCAATTTTAAAATCTTTTGATAATTTTAAAAAAGATAATATAAGAAAAAAAATTTTATTTTTTTTAAAAAAAAATAATATTGAATTTTCTGATTTAAATACTATAAACTTAAAAAATTTAGAAAAATTAATTATTCAATTTATAAATTTTCAAAATATTTCTCCTAAAGATAAATTTTTTCAAGATCAACAACAACAATTAAAAAAAAATATTGATAATTTCAAAGAAAATTTAAATATAAAAAAAGATAATTATTTTACATATTCAGAGTCTTTTTCAGAACAAGAAATATATAATAAAAATTATTCTAATAATTCTATTCAATTTAGTAATTGTTTATCTAATTTTTTTAATTTAACTGATACTGTAATTGATAATTTAAATCAAACTTCTTATAAAGTTATTAAAAATACTACTTCTTTCTTATGTCCTGTTGTAAATAGTTTTATTTATTAAATTAACATTTTATAAAAAAATAATATTTCCAATTTTTAAAATATGACAAAAAAAATATTTATTTAAATAATTAATAATAAATTAAAATATTTTTTAATAAATATAAATCAATATTGTATATTAAAAAGATAATATTTTTTAATAAAAATTTTATTAATAAAAAAATTTCAAAAAATAAAAATAAAAAAAATAAAATGATGTTTATATAAATTTTAATTTAATATAATGTTATTTAATAAAAAATAATTTTTTATAAATTTAATTTTTTTTGATTTATTACTTTAAATTTAAAATATAATATAAATTTTATAGTATAATTTTAATTTTAAAAAAACTTTTTTATTTTTTATAATTGATTAATATAATATTTTATATTTAAAATAAATAAAAAATTTTATAATATCTTAATTTAATATATAATTTTTTTATTTAAATATAATATAAAAAAATCTAAAATTTTTTAGCAATTTACTTATAAAAATTTACTTATAAAATAGAATGGATTTTTAGTTAAATGAAAAATTTAAAAAAAAAAGATTTGGAAATTTATAAAATAATTCAAAAAGAAAAAAAAAGACAAAAAGAACACATAGAATTAATAGCTTCAGAAAATTTTGTTTCTAAAGCTGTTTTAGAAGCTCAAGGAAGTATTTTGACTAACAAATATGTAGAAGGTTATATTGGTAATAGATATTATTGCGGCTGTGAATTTGTAGATCAAATAGAAAAAATAGCTTTAGAAAGAGTTAAAAAATTATTCAAAGTTAAATTTGCTAATGTACAACCTCATTCTGGTTCTCAAGCGAATATGGCTGTTTTTCAAGCTTTATTAAAACCCAACGATCGTATTTTAGGTATGTCATTAAATAATGGAGGACATTTGAGTCATGGTTCTAAATTTAATTTTTCTGGTAATTTTTTAAATTCATTTCATTATGGCGTTTCAGAAAAAAAAGAAATAATTGATTATGAAAATGTTAGAAAAATAGCTTATAAAATTAAACCTAAACTAATAATAGTAGGGGCTTCTGCATATTCCAGACAAATAGATTTTATAAAATTTCGACAAATTGCCGATGAAGTAAAAGCTTATTTAATGGCTGATATAGCACATATAGCTGGTTTAATTGCTTGTAATCTTCATCCTTCTCCTTTTGAAGCTAAAGTCGATGTAATTACTTCTACAACTCATAAAACTCTAAGAGGACCTAGAGGAGGAATAATATTAAGTAATAATGAACAAATTATGAACAAAATCAACAAAGGAGTATTTCCTGGAATTCAAGGAGGGGCTTTAATGCATATTATAGCAGCTAAAGCTGTTTCTTTTGAAGAAGCTCTAGACAAAAAATTTATCGCGTATCAAAAAAAAGTATTAAAAAATGCTAAAATATTAGAAGAAAATTTTAAAAAAAAAGGATATCGTTTAATTAGCGGAGGAACTGATAATCATTTATTAATGATAGATATAAAGCATAAAAATAAAAATTTAAATGGAAAAATTGCTGCTGATATTTTAAATGAAGCTAATATTACTGTTAATAAAAATGTTATTCCTTTTGATAAAGAAAAAATATTTTATTCTAGCGGCATAAGAATAGGAACTTCTGCCATGACTACTAGAGGTTTTACTGAAAAAGAATTTATTCAAGTAGCTAATTTAATGGATGAAGTATTAAATAATTATCAAAATAAAATTATTATTAAAGAAGTGAAAAAAAAAGTTATAGACTTAACTAGCAAATTCCCTTTCATAATATAAATTTTAATAATTATAAAATATAAAGCATTAATTTTTTTAAATTATTGAATATCATATATGTTATAATTATAACAATTGGTAAAAATGTATTGACTGTTAGTTATATTATTTCATAAGTTTAAAAAAATATTGTTTTAAATAAAATAGGTGATATTTATGATAAAAAAAAAACAACCTCAAATAAATAAAATAGAAGTTATTTGTGAAACTTGCAAAGAAAAACATATAATTGGCACAACTGTGTCTAAAATGAAAATAGATACTTGCTCGAATTGTAATTCTATTTACAATAAATCTAAAGATTTTGTTATAGTTGCTGGACAAGTAGATAAATTTAATAAAAGATATAACTTAAAGAAAGACAAAAAATAAAAATTACAATCATAAAAAAAGAAATTAATTTTTAAATTATTTTTGTTTAAAATAAAAAATATTAAATATGAAAGGTTTTTTAAAAAATGATTTGTAATAATAAGGGTTTTATAGAAGTTATTTGTGGTCCTATGTTTGCTGGAAAAACTACAAAATTAATAGAAAAAATTAAATTTTTAAAATTTCATAATATTAATTTTTTAGTTTTTAAACCTATTATTGATAACCGTTATTCTTTAAAAAAAGAATTGGTTACTCATGATTTAATTACCTTTCCTTCTTTAGTAATAAATAATAGCGCAGAAATTTTAAATTTTATAAAAGAAAATACTCATAATTTATTTATAGATGAAGCGCAATTTTTTGATAGTAATATTGAATATATTTTAAATGATTTATCTTATAAAGGTATTAATATTTTTATTAGCGGGTTAGAATTAGATTTTTGCGGTAGACCTTTTGGATCTATGCCATACTTATTATCAATAGCTGATAAAGTCACTAAATTAAAATCAAAATGTGTTGTATGTCAAAATGAAGCTTCAAGAACACAAAGATTGTTTTTTGATGGAAAAAAACCGAACTCACAAGATAAAGTTATTTTAGTAGATGGAAAAAATTCTCACGAACCACGTTGTCGTAAATGTCATATTTTTTCTTAAATGAAATAATAAAATATAATTTAAATTAATTTTTGTTAATAAGAGTTTTTTAAATGATAGAAATAAAAAAAAAACATTTTTTTTTTATGAAAGAAGCTTTTAAAGAAGCAAAAAAAGCTTTTTATAAAAATGAAGTACCTATAGGAGCTATTGCTGTTTGGAAGGACAAAATTATAGCCAGAGCTCATAATAATATTGAAAAAAAAAAAATATTTTTTGCTCATGCTGAATTTTTAGTTTTACATAAATTAAATAATAAATTAAATAAAAAAAATCAAAATTATAAATTCCAAGATATAATTATATATACCACTTTAGAACCTTGTATAATGTGTATGGGAGCTTTAATTCAAACTAGAATTAGAAAATTATATTATAGTGCAGATAATTTTAAATCAGGATTTCTTTATAATAATATTTCTAATATACCTCATAAAATCTCTATAAAATCTGGTTTTTTATCTAAAGAAAGTTCATATATTTTAAAAGAATTTTTTATTAATTTAAGAAAAAAAAAAAATTAATTTTTTATTATTAATATTT
This sequence comes from Candidatus Phytoplasma oryzae, assembly GCA_027945135.1. Lineage (GTDB taxonomy): Bacteria > Bacillota_I > Bacilli_A > Acholeplasmatales > Acholeplasmataceae > Phytoplasma > Phytoplasma oryzae_A. Next base: position 103,900 of record CP116038.1, read on the forward strand.
TATTTAAATCTTTTCTGAAGTTATTATCTAATTAAAGAAAAATGAATCTGGTCAGATCTTAAATGAAGCATCCATAATTTTTAATTTAGTGTAGATAATAACTTCAGAAAAGATTTAAATTTTAATAATTTATATATTATTATTATTGTTGTTTTAAACTTAAATAAGGAAATAAATTTATAATGTTAAATAAAATATTTGATAAAAGATATAAAATTCAACTTTTTCCTTTTATTTTTCACAGTTTATCCAAAAACGAAAAACCTTTTAAAACAGAAAAAAATATAATAAATCAAAAAAATATTAATATTGATTTTTTTTATCTTGATCAAAGTAAATATAATAGTTATTTTTTAGATATAAAACAATATGTTGTTTGGAGTATTGATAAAAATCTTTGTCGTGTTTTTATAGAAAAAAATTATTATAATCAATTTAAAGAATTTTATCAAAAAGAAGTAAATATAATCTATTTACATTTTATTTACAATTTATTAGAAAAACGTAAGTTTTTAATATATAAAAATTTTTTGTATTGTTTAAATTTATTATTATTATATTTAATTTCGTCTTTTTTATTTAATTTTTTTTTGAATAAAAAAAAATTTTTAATTTTTTCATTTCTTTTTCTAATATTTTTTTTATTTATTGTTTTATTAATAAAAAAAAAACAAAAAAAAATTTTTCATGATTTTAAAAAAAATATTTTCAAACAAACAATTCAAAAAACAAAAAAATTTTTAGGTAAAGAAAAATTTGAAAATATTTTAAAAAAACAAAAATTATTTATTCAAAAATAAATTTTTATATAATTATTTTTAAAAAAAACGGAGATATTAATAAATGATTTATGAAAGTATTGTTATCGGAGGCGGACATGCAGGAGTTGAAGCCGCTTATACATTATCAAAAAAACACAAAACTTTACTAATTACAGGTAATTTAAAACAAATATCTTCATTACCATGTAATCCTTCTATTGGGGGACCGGCTAAGGGTGTTGTTGTTAGAGAAATAGATGCTTTAGGAGGTTTAATGGGTAAAGCAGCTGATTTATCACAAATACAAATTAAAATGTTAAATACTTCGAAAGGTCCTGCTGTAAGAAGTTTAAGAGCACAAATAGATAAAATAAAATATCCTCAGATTGTTTTAGAATTTTTAAAAAAAAATTCTAATTTATTTTTTTTAGAAAGTTTAGTAAAAAATTTAATTATTGAAAATAATATAGTAAAAGGAGTTAAATTACAAAATAATACTGTCATTTATAGCCAAACTGTTATAATTACAACAGGTACTTATTTATCTAGTCAAATTTTAATCGGAAATAAAAGAATTAACAAAGGTCCTAATAATTCTCCTACTACATATGATATAAGTAATCAGTTAAAAAAAGAATATGGTTTTGAAATAATACGTTTAAAAACAGGAACCCCGCCAAGAGTAAAAAAAAATACTATAGACTATAGTAAAACAGAAATACAAAAAGGGGATAATATTCTCCAAACCTTCAGTTCTCCTTCAATAATAAAAAAATTAAGTATTCAAAAGCCTTGTTTTTTAGTTTATACTAATCATAATACTCACGAATTAATAAAAAAAAATTTAAATAAATCACCTATGTATAGTGGTTATATCAAAAGTAAAGGTCCTAGATATTGTCCTTCTATAGAAGACAAAATAGTCAGATTTTGCGATAAAGAAAGACATCAAATTTTTATAGAACCAGAAAGTTTAGAATTAGATGAAATGTATTTACAAGGTTTGTCTACAAGTATGCCAGAAGAAATACAACATAAAATTTTAGAAACTATTCCTGCGTTGAAAAAATCCAAAATCATTAAATATGCTTATGCTATTGAATATGATGCTTTTAATCCTAATCAATTAAAATATAATCTAGAGACGAAAAAAATTAAAAATTTATTTTTAGCTGGTCAAATTAATGGAACTAGTGGTTATGAGGAAGCAGCGTGTCAAGGTTTAATAGCAGGAATAAATGCAAGTTTAAGAATTCAAAAAAAAGATATTTTTGTATTAAACAGAAAAGAATCTTATATTGGTGTTTTAATTGATGATTTAATAAATAAAGGAACTAATGAACCATATAGGTTATTAACGTCTAGAGCTGAATTTCGTTTACTTTTAAGACATGATAATGCTGATTTGAGATTAACACATTATGCTTATAATATGGGTTTTATAGAAAAAAAGATATATGAAAAAGTAGAAGAAAAAAGAAAAATTATTTCTTTTTTAAAAGAAAAAATTAAAAAAATTGTAATATATCCTGAAAAAAAAAATTTAGATTTTTTAAAAAAATATAATTCATCTTTAATTAAAGAAAATATAAGCTTATACCAATTGTTAAAAAGAACAGAAATAGACTCAAATGCTTTAAACTTTTTTCTTGAAAAAAAATATGATAAAGAAATATTAGAACAATTAACTATTCAGATTAAATATGAAAATTATATTTTAAAAGCAGAAAAAGAAGCAGAAAAATTGATATTTTTAGAAAAAAAAACGATACCATATAATATTAATTATAATAAAATACATAATTTATCAATGGAAGCTAAAGAAAAATTAACTTTAATTCAACCTAGTAATTTAGGACAAGCTTCTAGAATTTTAGGTATTAATATTTCTGATATTTCTATTCTTAATATTTATTTAAAAAAATATCAAAATGTTTTTTAATTATTTATTAAAAAAAAAATTTAATCTAAATAATTTACAGCTTATTCAATTAAAAAAATATTATTACTTTTTAAAAATTTATAATAAAAAAATTAATTTAACTTCTTTATTATCTGAACAAAACGTTTATATTAAACATTTTTATGATTCATTTTTAATTTCTAAAATAATTAGTTTACAAAAAAAAACAAAAATATGTGATTTAGGAACAGGAGCAGGTTTTCCAGGAATTCCCATAAAAATTTTATATCCACACTTACAAGTTTGTTTATTAGAATCTAATAAGAAAAAAATAATTTTTTTAAATGAACTTATATCTATTTTAAAATTATCTAATGTTTTTATTTTTAACCATAAAATAGAAAAACATGAAAAAAAATATAATCTGGTCATAACAAGGGCATTAGGAAATCTAAATGTTATTTTCAAATTATCTTCATTTGTATTAAATAAAAAAGGTTATTTAATTGCTATGAAAGGTCCTAAATACGAAATAGAAATGAAAAAAATTGAAAAAACAAATTCTTTTATATTAAAAAATAAAAAAATATCAGAATTACCTTTTAATTTAGGACAAAGAGTTAATTTATTATTTCAAAAAATAAAATAATTTTGTAATTTATTTGAAATCCATAATTTTCGTATTTATAATTTTTTTATTTTTTTCTTTTTCACTTAATTGATTAATAATATTTTTAGCTTTAACAAATAAATTATAAAAAAATAAACATTTTTGATACATTTCATCAATAAATAAAATATTTCTTTCTACTTCTTGTACTTTAGCATTTTGATATGTATGATAAACTAAAAAAAATGCTTTTTTAGCGTTGGAACAATATAACTGTGCTTGAAGTTGAGCATAATAAAATATAGGTATTTCATTATTAATAAAAAATTTTTTCCAAGTAACACTTTTATAAGAAAAAGGACATTTTATTTCTAATATAGTTCCAGAATTTTCATGCCAACCATCTAAAGAAGCAGATAAAAAATCTTTAACACAAACTATAGGAGTAAAATTAGTTTTATTAATTTCATTAAAAAAATTTCGAGCTTCAGGTTCTAAATTTCTACCATGCTTCATAGCTAAATTATCTTCTATTTTGTCTCCGAAAAGTTTCCTTTTTAAAAGAGATTTTTTATTATCAAAAGGATTTAATTCCATAATAGTGGCTACTTCAGAAGCATTAATATATTTTTTTCTATGTTGATGCCAATTATGTGAATTTTGTTCTAATTTTAAATAATTCATATAATTTTATTAATAAAAACCCTCTTTCTTTTAAATTATAATAAAAAAATATTTTTATTTTAAAATTGACTTTGAAAAAGATTATAATAAAAACCTTTTTGTCTTAATAATTCTATATGCGTGCCTTTTTCAATAATAGATCCGTTTTGCAATACTACAATCATATCAGCATTAATAACAGTAGACAAACGATGTGCTATAACAATTGATGTTCTATTATTAAATAATTCTTGAATTGATTTTTGTACAATTAATTCCATTTGAGTATCGATAGTTGAAGTAGCTTCGTCAAGAATTAAAATAGAAGGATTTCTTATTAAAATACGTGTTATAGTTATTAATTGCTTTTCTCCTTGAGACAAATTAGATGATTCTTCTTCAATTATAGTTTGATAACCTTTTTCTTTAGACATTATAAAATCATGTAATTGAGTTTTTTTTGCTGCTTTTATAATATCTTCTTCATTAGTATGTGGACTGCTGCCATATTTTATATTTTCCAAGATAGTCCCTTTAAATAACCATACATCTTGAAAAACAACTCCTAAAATTTTCCTTAAACTTTTATTTTGAATTTTATTTATATCTATACTATCAATAGTAATTATTCCTTGTTGAATTTTATAAAATCTTATTAATAAATTAATTAAAGTAGTTTTACCAGAACCTGTAGGACCTACAATAGCTATCATTTGATTTTTTTTAATAGATAAATTAATATTTTTCACAATAAGATTCTCAGGATCATAACCAAAACTAACATTTTTAAAATCAATATAACCCTCTACATTATTTAAATTTATTAATTTTTCTGTTTTATCTTCTTTTTCTTCATATTCAGATAAAAAATTAAAAACTCTGTAAGATGCCGCTTTTGTAGATTGCAAAATAACAAAAGCTTGGCTTAAATCATTAATAGGATTTCCTAAACGCCAAACATATTGAGTAAAAGCTTGGAAGGTTCCTAATTGAATTGTAACAAACCCTAACTTTATAAAAAAAGGATTTAATTTTTCTTTCATTAAAAAAAAACCTAAAACAATCATTATAGCTAACATAGTATAAGTAAATAAAAAAATAATAGAAATAGATGAACCAGACAAAAAATTAGATTTAAAAATTAATTTTGATAAATCTTTATTATGTTTTTTAAATTCTTGAAAAACATTTTTTTGTTGATTATATAAAAGAATTTCTTTATGGCCTAAATATTTTTCTTGCAAAAAACCATTATATTCTCCTGTTTTTTCAAATCTTTTAATAAAGATAATACGAGCTTTTTTATTTATACAAAAAATAGTTATAAGAGAAGCAGGAATCATTAAAAATATAATTATGCCTATACGAAAATTAATCCAAAACATTAAACTAGTCAATATAGAAATATTAAAAAAAGAACAAATAAAAGAGGAAAAAGTCTGTTGTAAACCATTTGAAATTGTTTCCATATCATTGGATACTCTACTCATTATATTTCCTATGGTATTCTTATCAAAATATTTTATAGGTAAATTATGTATTTTTTCATGAAGTTTTTGACGAATTTGAGCTAATGCTTTATGAATAGAAGAAATTAAAAATCTATTATAAATAAATTTACCAATTGTACATAATAAATATAAAATGAAATTAAAAAATAAATATGTAAAAATAATTTTTTTATATTGTTTCATATCATTATTAGAAGTAAAAACAGAATTTTTATTAATATAATCTGTTATATAACGTCCTTCAAAAATAGGAATATAAGAACTAATAATAGAAAAAAGAAAAATTAAAAAAATACTAATAAATATTTTTTTTTTAAAAGGTCTTAAATAATAAAAAAAAATTTGATTCATTGCAAAACCTCTTTTATTTTTTGAGAAAAAGCAATATCTTGATAAACTTTACAATTTTTAATTAAATCTTCATGTTTACCTATATTAACTATTTTTCCATCTGATAAAACTACTATTTTATCCGCTTTCATAATTGAACTTAATCTTTGAGCTATAATTATGACAATTTCATCTTTTATTTTCGAGAAAAAAGATTTTCTAATAGCTAAATCAGTTTTATAATCCAAAGCAGAAAAAGAATCATCAAAAATATAAATATCTGGTTCTTTTAAAAATGCTCTTGTCAAAGAAAGTCTTTGTTTTTGACCTCCTGATAAATTAGCACCAAGTTCACTAATTTCTTCTTGAAACTGATTTTTTTTATTTTTGATAAATTCATCAGCTTGAGCTATTATAGCTTTTTCTAACATTTGTTCTTCTATAGCTTGTTCATTTCCAAATAATAAATTACTAAAAATTGTACCTTTAAACAAAATATTTTTTTGAGATACAAAACTTATTTTTGCTCTTAATTCATTTTTATCATAACAATTAATATTTATTCCATTAATTTTTATTTGTCCTTGAGTAGGTTCTATTAAATTAGGTATTAAATTAACTAAAGTCGTCTTTCCTGAACCTGTTTTACCTATAAAAGCTATTATTTCGGAACTTTCAACACTAAAATTAATTTTTTCTAAAATCATTTTATTAGAATTAGGATATTGAAAAAATACATTTTCAAATTCTATTTTTTTTATTTTACTTAATTTTTCTTTATTATTACAAATATTTAAAAATTTTTTTGTATTTATATTTAATATTCTTTCAATATTTTTAACACAAATTAAGGTTTTCGGAAACATCATAAATAACAATAAAAAATTTAATATAGAAAATAATACATGATATTGCAAATTAATACAGCTATATAAATCTCCCATTTTCAATCCAATAGGATTATTATAATTTTCTTTAATTAAAACAGCACCCGTTCCTATAGTTAAAATAATAGAAATATTTAACAAAAGATAAAAAAAAGGTTCGATAGAAATCATAGAAACAAAAAATTTTATAATTAAATCTCTAAATTTAAAATTTGTTTTTTCAAATTTATTTTTTTCATATTTTTCTTGATTTAAGCTTTTAATTATTTTAATACCTAAAATATTTTCTCTAATAATCATATTTATTTTTTCAGATTCTTTTTGTTGGAGAATAGATAAATTATAATTTTTTTTTACTAAAAAAAACAACATAAAGATAAAAAATGGAATAGTAAAAAAAATACCATAAGCTAATTTAAATGAAATAAAATAAATCAAAACTAAACTAGTAATTAACATTATAGGAGCAATAACCGCTGTTTTATAAAAATTTGATATAAATCCCATAATTTGATAAATATTAGTGGTAGTATAATTCATAAGTTTAGATATACCAATATTTTGTATTTCAGTTATAGAAAAATTCTGAATTTTACTAAAAACTAAAGTACTTAAATCTCTAAAAATTAAAGAAGAAATTTTGGAGGAACAAAAATTAATAATTAGATGACCTAAAAATGATAATATTACTAAAATAGATAAAATAAATATCATTTTTAAAAAATTTTCTCTCATATAATCTACATTGTTAATAACATATTTACCTATAATAAAAGGTATTATAATTTCTCCGCAAGAAATAAACAATATAGATATTATATTTAATAAAAAGAAAATCTTATATTTAAAAATATATCTTAAGATTATTTTCATAAAATTAACAAAAAGCTATTCTCCTTAAAAAATTAAAAAAATAAATTCTATTTTTTTAAAAATTAAATTTTAAACATACATAATAATATACTATCATTTTTTTAAAAAAATGTTATTGTAAAAAACTCTTAAAAATAAAAAAATGATTTATAAAAAACTTTCAATAAACGAATTTTTGTCAATATTGACTTTTATATCAAAAGTTTTTTAATAAATCAATTCTTAATTATACATATATATATTCGATAAAATTAAAAATATTATAATCCAGAAAAATCATTTGAAGGATTAGAATTATGTTTTTTATTAATAGAAACTACAGCTGCTCCTGTTGTGATAATAACAGATGCGATAGAAGCAGAATTTAAAACAGCATGTCTAGTAACTTTAGTAGGATCTATGATACCTTCTTTTAATAAATCAACATATTTACCTTCTTTAGCATCAAAACCAAAATTTTCCTTTTGTTTTAATTGTTCTTGAACAACTACTTCTCCATCAAAACCAGCATTTTCTGCAATTTGATAAGTAGGAACTAATAAACTATTTAAAACAGAATTAATACCTTTTTGAACATCATGATTTGAATCTGTAAGTTCTTCTTTTAATTTTTTATAAATTTCTATTAAAGCTTTTCCCCCACCTACTACAATACCTTCAGTAATAGCAGCTTGAGTAGCGTTTAAAGCATCTTCTATTCTTAATTTATTTTCTTTCAATTCAGTTTCAGTAGCAGCTCCTACTTTAATAATCGCTATTCCGCCAGATAATTTAGCTAAACGTTCTTTTAAAATCTTTATTTCTTGTTCACTTTCATTTTGTTTTATCTGTGATTGAATTTCTAAAATTCTTTTTTCAAGATGTTCATTTTTATTATTATTAATTAAAACAGTGCTATCTTTTTTGATAATAGCTTTATTTACTTTCCCAAAACATTGAGAATCAAAATTTTGTAATTTCATATTTAATTCTTTACATATAAATTTAGCTTGAGTTAGTGCTGCTATATCTTGTAATAACTCTTTTTGATTATCTCCGAAACCTGGAGCATTTGTTGCCACTACATTAATATTTCCGCTAATTTTATTTAATATTAAAGTACTAATAGTATCATTTTCAAAGGATTCGGCAATAATTAATAAAGGCGTAGAGTTTGTAACTATATCTTCTAATAAATGTTTAATCTCATTAATATTACTAATTTTATGATCAGTAACTAAAACAGATGCTTGTTCTAATTCTACTGACATATTTTCTTTGTTAGTTACAAAATGAGGAGAAACATAACCTTTATCATATTGCATACCTTGAACTACTTCTAATTCAGTTTCAAACCCTTTAGATTCATCAACATTAATAACTCCATTTTTAGTAACTTTTTCCATTGCAGAAGCAATAATTTTTCCTATTTCTTTGCTTCCTGATGAAATAGAAGCCACATTTTCAATATCATCTTGTGTTGTTACAGATTTAGATTTTTTAAGAAGTTCCTCAGATACTCTTTTCGCTGCTTTTAAAATTCCTTCTTTTACTGAAATAGATTTAGCTCCTGCATCAATAAATCTAAAACCCTTATGAATAATATTTTGTGCTAAAACAGTAGCAGTTGTTGTACCATCTCCGGCATTATCATTAGTTTTATTAGCCGCTTCATATATTAATTTAGCTCCCATATTTTGATAAGGATTTTTTAACTCTATTTCTTTTGCAATAGAAACACCATCATTGATAATATGAGGATTTTCATAACTTTTCTCTAAAACAACATTACTACCTTTAGGACCTAATGTTATTTTAACTGTATTAGATAAAATATCTACACCTTTTAAAATTTCTTTTCGAGCTTCTTTTCCAAAAATAATTTCCTTAGCCATTTTTTCATCTCCTTATTTATTTTTTTGTAATAAATTTTATTTTTGTCAAAAATTATTAAAAAAACATTAAATAAATTTATATAAATTTATTATTAATATAAAAATTTAAATAAATAAAGTAATAAAAAATATCATTTTAATTTCATTCTGTTATAATAGCTAAAATATCTTCCAACTTAGTAATTAAATATTCTTCATCTCCTATATTACATTTAGTTCCGGAATAGTTTTTGTATACAACTTGATCATTAACTTTTAAACCTTTTATTTCAGGTCCCAAACTATAAACAATTCCTATAGATTCTTCTATTTTTTTATTTTCATCGATTTCCATTATAATTGATGATTTATTTTCTTTTTTTTTGTATTTTAAAACTACATAATCACTTAATGGTTTTATATTAAACAAACTAATCAGTCCTCTCTTTTATTAATTTAAAATCGTCGAATAAAATATTTTAAATTTATATTTAATATATTTTATATTACTTTTTTCAATTAAAATTTTAATTTAAACATTTTGAAAAATACGATTATATTAGTGTATATTTGCAATTAAGTAAGTCAATTGCCAAATATTTAATACACAAATATATTATACATAAATATTTATTTTTTTTAATATTTTTTTTCGAAAAAAAATTTTTATATAATTTATTTTTTTATTATTTAAATTGATAATTCATACTTTTTTTTTTATAATTTATATCTAAAAATGTTTTTTTTTATTTTATGTTATACTTTTTCTTGTATATATTAAAAAAATATATATTTATATATTTTTAAATATTAACAAAAAAATTTTGATTAAAAAATATTAAAATTAATTTTTTTGTTTGTTGAAAAATTACTATTGTTTTTGTTTTATTTTGTTAAAAATTTCATAATTTTAAATTCTTTAATTTTTCGAAAAAAAACAGAGGTGATATATTTTGAAAAAAAAAAAAGAAAAAAAACTTAATATTCAAATAATATTTTGTATTTTTTTGTTTTTCATTTATTCATTTTTATTAAAATATAATTACTCTATTTTAGCATTATCAGAAGAAACAAAATATGATGTTGATGAAGAATTATTAAAAGAAATTATAAAAAATCAAGATAATAATTATAACTCTAATATACAAACACAAACACAAAACATAATTCTAGAAATTCAAGAAATAAAAAAAAATATTTTAGAAAAAATAAAACAATTATTAGATAATTCGAAAATGTTTTTTAATATAAATATTTTTAACGGAATAGAAAATGAAGTAAATAATTGCATTCTACAAATAGAACAAAATAAAAATTATACACAAATTACAAAAAATATTTATGAAGAACTTAAACAAAATATTATTAATATAAAAAAAGAAAATAATGATATTTTAAATTACTTTAACATCATAATAAAAAATGATAAAAAAATAGATGATTTTAATATTAAAGAACTACAAGATTATTTTTTTAAAATTATGCAAAATTTTAAAAATATCAATAGTTTAGAAACATATTTCAATAATAAATACAATGAACTAGAATTAAATAATAAAATTTTAAATAGTTCTATTTTAAATGATTTCAAAAACATAATAAAAAATATGAACGATGAAATGACACACAACAATTTTACAAATTCGATTCAAGATCATTTTGAAAGAATAAAAAACAATTATTATGCTATTTTAAATTCTAGTGATTTCCCTAAAAAGAATGATAACAATAATAATGATAATATTGTTAATATTCAAGAATACGAAAATTTTTTTATAATATTAATTATTTTCGTTTTTATTATTTTGGCTTTTATTTTAATTATTATGTTTAAAATTTTGTCTAAAAATTATAAAAAAAATAATAATAAAAATAAAATTAATAAACAAAAAATTAATAAATAAAAAAAAGAAATAATTTTTATTTCTTTTTTTTATTTATTAATTTAATTTAATTAAAAATATTTTTATTTTTTTATATTAGAATAAAATTATATTTAAATTTATTCTTTTGGCGGAGTAGAAGGGATTTGAACCCTTGCACCGATTTGATCGGACTACGTCTTTAGCAGGGACGCCTCTTATAACCACTTGAGTACTACTCCTTAATAAAATATTTTTAAAAATAAAAAACTAACACTAGTATTTTATTATAAAAAAACATTTTTAGATAATAAAAAATAAATAAAATTTTAAATAATCTATTATTTTATTTTCTTTATTAATAAAAAATTAAAATATCTTATTTTTCTATTGTAAAATTCTCTATAAGAGCATAATTATTTTCTTTAATAATAACTAAATTAGTTGTCACATGAGGCAAAATATTAATTATTCTTTGGGGCGGAACAGCAAGAATAAACTGAATTTTTAATTCATTAAAAAAAGACATCATCGCATCTATTCTATTTTCATCCATATTATTAAAAGCTTCATCAAATAAAACTAAACATCCTTTTTCATAACTATTTTCAAATAATAATTGTTCAAAACAAATAGCAATTATAATATAAAATGGTACTTGAGTTTCTCCACCTGATTTTTCTCTAAAAACTTTGGAAAATAAAGATAAATTACCATTTTGATCTTTTATCTGAATATCGTAACTTAAATAATTTCTATAATCTAAAAATTCATAAGTTAATAACTCAGTTTCTTTATTAAAAGACATTATTTTATGAAACAATTCATCTAGTAAAATTTTTTTATAATCATCCATATTGTTTTCAAATAAGTCGGTTTCTTTTCGATCATCATTTTCCATAAATATTGAAAAATATTTTTGATATTCTGGATTTTCAGATGGTTTAGTAATAATTTTATAATAATCGTTACCAAAAGGTCTATTTTTTAAAATTTCATTTAATTTTTGAATTTGATATAAAGTTTTTTCCAAACTTTCTTTTAATTTATTTATAAATTCTTCTTTAAAAATTATCTCTATTTTAAAACTTAACTCTTTAGCTTCTTGTTCATAATTAATAAGATTTTTTAAATATATTAAGTTATATTCTTTAATAAAATAATCTATATTTTCAATTTTAGCATCTACATTAATCAAATTATTTTTTTCTATATATGAACTCATTTGACTAATAATATCTATTTTGTATTTACTATTTTGTTTTTCTATTGCTATAAGAGATTCTTTAATATTGATCAAAATACTATCATAATTTTTTTTATATTTGAATAAATAATTTTGTAATTGAATTTTAGCTGATTCAATATCAATTATTTCTTTTTTTTCTTCATCTTGTAATTCTTTTTCTATTTTTAATAATTCTTCATTATTTAAGAAAATTTTTTTTTTTATATTAACAATTTTATTTTTGTTTTCAGCGATATTTAACAAAATATTATCTATTTTTTCTTTTAATTGTTTTTTATCTTCTTGTATATTTTTTATTTGTTTTTCTATATCTACAAAATAAGGATTTAATTTTATTTTTTTTATTTCATTTTCTATTTTATCTATTTCCGTTAAACTTTCTGATAATTGTTTTTTCCAAAGAATATAATCTGAAATCGAAAAAGAAGATAAATTTATTTTGTTTAATAAAAATATCAATTCTTCTTTTTTTTTAAAATAATTTTGTTGATTAATTAACTCATATTCTAATTTATTTATTTCTTCTAAAAAAATTTGTTTTTGTATTTTTTTAGCATACATACCTATAAAAGGAATTTTATAAGTTTTAGGATTTAATTGTTGAGCAGTAAAATTGCTATATAACATACCTTGAGGAGTGATAGCTGTTTTATGTTTTTTTAAATTTGAAGTTTTCAATTCACATATTATATGAGATAATAATAAATTAACATATTTAATAGCTTGTTTATTATCAGATTTAATTTTAGATGCTAAACTTTCATCATTATAACTAATAAAAGGAATTTTATCTATATTCACCAATCCTACATCATAAATTTTCTCAATAGATTGAAATTTCTCATATATATTTAAAGCTTGATCAAAAAAATTAGAATCAATTATTAAATTAAATTTTCTTTTACCTAAAATACCTTCTATTGAATTTCTCCATAATTCTTCTTTAACTTCTATCAATTCACAAAGAGGATGAATATTAATTATTTTATTATATTTTAAAAATAAATTTTCTTGGATTTTATTTATTAATTTAGTAATATTTGGATTATAATTAAAAAAAATACCATTTAATTTTTCTATTCCAAAATTTTTCTCTAAAATTTCTTTTTTTAATTTAATCATTTTATTATTAATATCGTTTTTTTCAATATTAACAGAAATTTTTATTTTATATAATTGTTCAGATATATCTGAAAAATTTTTTTGTAAAATTAAATATTTATTATCTTTAATATGACTTTTTAAAAAAATATTTATTTTTTCTATATAATCAATTATAATTTTATCTTTTGTTAAATGAGATAATTTTTCTAAAATTTTTAATTCTTCTTTTATTTTATTTTGATATTTAAATATTTTTTCTTCTAAAATTTCAACAATTTTTTTTTTTTTTTTAAAATTTTCTGCATCATTATAATATAAAACATTAGAACTATCTTTTCGTAAAGATATTTTTAATTCTAATATTTTTTCATTTATTTGTTCTAAATATAAATTTGTTTGTTCCTTTTGAAAAAAAAAATTTTTAATTTCTATTTTTAAATATTCTTTTTCATTTTCTAATTTTTGCAAAATATCTTTTATTTTTTTAGATAAAATAATTTTTTGAACAAAAAAAATAATTTTTTTTTGATTTTTTAATAATTTTATTTTTTCATGAAATTCTATTATTTTTGTTAATTTGTCTATTTTTTCCTTTTCTATTTCTATTTGTTTTTCTATTTTTTTAAGTTGCTGAACACTATTTTTTAAACTCATAATGTTAATAGGATTTTCTTCTAAAAGAAAATCAAAAACAAAATTTTGCAAATTTAAAGGTTTAAATGCTAAAGCTTTAGGTAAAATTTTTATATATTTTTGAACATTAATTTTTAAATAATCTTCAAGATTTTTTTGATAACTTTTTTTAGTATCAAAAAAATCAAATTTTTCAAATTTATTTTTAAAAAAATTACGAACTTGTTGAATATTTTTTGGTTTATTATCTGATATCAAAGTATCTTTTTCTAATTTAAAATCATTTAAGATATAAAACTTTTCTTTTAAAATTCCTTTATAAGGTAATTCTAAAACACAACCTATAAGAGTATATTTAGATGATTTTTCACTATAAAATTCTAAAACAATATGTGTAATAACATCTTTATTTCTTAAAAATTCTCTATTTTCTGCTCCTATTTTTCCTTTTATATAATTTTCTAGAGAACGTTTAGCATTTTCATTAGCAGCTATATTAAATTTAGTACCAAATTTTCCACCTATTAAAATATACTGCAAAGCATCTAATAAAGTAGATTTACCAACACCATTTTCTCCTGAAATCAAAGTATTATCTTTAATATCTATAGTTTGTAAAGAAAAAAGATGCCAATTTATTAATTGTATTTTAGTTAATTTTTTCATTTTTATATCTATCATTTTTATTTTTATTTTAAATTAATTATTTATATTTATAAAAAAATTTATTTATATTTCAACATTTAAATTCAACATTTTTTGATATTGTTGAACTATTTCTAAATCTATTAAATAAATTATAGTAGGGTAAATATTAATAATCAAATCTTCAGGTAAATTATTGTTTATATTTTGATTTTCTTGAAAATCTATAATATTATATTTTTGTAATATTAATAAAATTTTTTTCATTTTTTCTTTATTCATCTTTTTAACTTCTGTATAACCAATATTACCCAATTCTTGATAAATATCTTGAA
Organism: Candidatus Phytoplasma oryzae; assembly: GCA_027945135.1. Lineage (GTDB taxonomy): Bacteria > Bacillota_I > Bacilli_A > Acholeplasmatales > Acholeplasmataceae > Phytoplasma > Phytoplasma oryzae_A. The sequence goes on from CP116038.1 coordinate 119,119, forward strand.
GATTTATTTTTATAATAGAATTCGAAAAATTAGGATCCTTTTTATTATAAAAAAGTATACATACTACTAATAAAACTAAACTTTCTTCTTTATTTAACTTCATTTTATTAGAATTTTGTTTACTTTTGATAAAAATAACTTCATTTTCATTTTCAATTTTAAATTCAAAATCTGCTAATCGGAAAAAGAAATCGAAAATATTTTTATGTAAAATAATAAAGTGATAATCATCTATATCTATTTTTTTCTTAATAGTTATAAAATTTACTCTTAATAATTTATTTATAATTCTAGATAAATTTTTTATTTCTTTATCTTGAAACTTTTCTAATTTTTTAGTAAATTCATACAAAGATTTTAAATTTTCTTTTTCACTCAAATATATTATTTTCTCCTTAAAATATAAATTAAAAAAAATTTTATTATTTATTTATAAAAAAATTTTGAAAAATTTTATAATAAAAAATATACAAAAAATTATTTATAGAAAATATATAATTAATTATTAAATTAATTAAATATATAAAAAAACAAAATATAAAATTTTATTAGATAAAATCTATTTTTTTAAAATAAATATTTATATTTATAAAAAAAAATAAAATATTAAATTAAAATATTTTTAAACAAGATCATTTTTTTTAAAAAAATCAAAAATTTTATTTTCCTCGATATGAGGAGTAACAAAAATTGAATTTTTTTTTAAAAAATCATATTGGCTATTACCCATAACAACAGAAATGTCAGCTTGTTCTAACATTTCTTTGTCATTGCAACCATCGCCAACACAAATTAATTCATATTCAGGATGTTTTTCTTTTATTTTTCGAATACCAAAAAATTTATTAATTTCTTTTAAAGTTAAATCTATATGTTGATCCCAATAATATTTATTAAAATAATCAATATTATTCAACACATCTTTAACTTTATCAGATTCTAAGCCAAATATATTCATCATATAAACTTTTTCTTTCAAATGAAAAAAATTATCTATAGGTGTATCAATCATTCTATTCCATTTTTTAATAAAAGGTAAATTCTCAATATTACCATTATGTAATAAAGCTTCTTTTTCGTGACCTATATTATTTACCACTACTTTGTATGAATTAATTTTTTTTATTAAGTCTATAATTTTATCCCGAGGAATAGGATTTTCATCGATAATTTTATTATTTTTTATAGTAATAGCTCCATTAGATAATATAAAATATTTAAAATAAGGAAGTATTTTATTTATTATATTTAAATTTTTATAATTTCTACCAGTTGCTATACCTAAAATTGTATCAGGTTGTATAGATAATTCATAAATAAGCCTCTCAGTTTGAGTTAAAACCTCTTTTTTATTATTACTATACAAAGTTTCATCAACATCAAAAAAAAATATTCTTTTCTTTTTTATTATTTGTTCCTCCTTTAAAAAAATGAAATATTAAAAAAAATAATTTAACTAATTTATTATATTTTTTATTTTAATTAATTTATCAAAAAAATTTAAAAAATAAAAAATAGAATTAATAATAATTATTATAACAAAAAAAATACACAAGACATTTAGTATTAATCATCACATAAAAATAATAAAATTTATTTATTCTTTATTTTTAAATTTTGAATATTTAATTTATTTGGACAAAAAACATAAAATAATTTTAAATTAATATTGCTTTCTTGCATTTTATTTGCATTTATTTAAAATAAATATAATAATTTATAAAATATTTTTAAATATAATTAAATAAAAAAATAATTTTATATTTTTATAATATATAAAAATAATAATTTTAATCATTTTAAAAATATAATTAAAAAATTTTAATTAATCTTCATTAATCTATTGAAAAAATTTTTATAATATAAATAAAATAAAAAAATTTAAACATTATTATCATAAATTTAAATAAAATAATTTCAAAATAAAAATTTTTAAATAAATTAAAATTATATTTAAATATAAAGATAATATATTTATTTATAAAAATTGCAATATTTTGAAGATTTTTTTTAATTAGAAACAATAAAAATGATAAAATTATAGTATAAAGTTATTTATTTTTTATATATAATCTAAATAAATATATTTATTGATTATTTATAAAAAAAATTTTAAAGTGGTTATATAGATAATATTTTATCATTAACCGCTTTAATTAATTTTAAAGATATTTTGGAAGATAATTTAAATTTTATATTAAAAATAAAAAAATTTAAAATTTTCAAGTGGTTATATAGATAATAATATTTTTTATCATTAACCACTTTTTAATTAATTTTAAGACAATTAAATTTTAATAAATTAAAAAGTATTAAAAGAAAGAAGTTAATTCAGAAAACATTATGAAAGCTAAAAATTTTTTAGAAAATATAGATAAATTAGCACAAGAATATGAATTAAATCGTATACAAGTTTTAGAAGCATTAAAAATAGGTTTAATTTCAGGTTGTAAAAAAAATTATCAAGTTAAAAATTGTTGTGTTTCTTTTGATACAGATTATCAAGAATTTTTTGTATATAAACAATATTTAGTTATTGATTCTTTAAATGAAAAAAAAAATAATGATCATAATTCTCAAATTAACTTTAAAAAAAATAGTTTGATGGAATTAAAAGAAGCTCAAAAAATAAAAAAAAATGTTCAAATAGGAGAAATTATTGATATATTAGTAGATCCTAAAGAATTTAATTTTTACGCTAGTAAAGAATTTAAAAACAAGTTTAATGAAGAATTAATTAAAAAAAGAAGAACAAATATTTTTAATTTTTTTAAAAAATATGAAAATAAAATAATAAGTGCAGAAATTATTTCAATTAATAACAAAAGTTTTACTCTTAAATTAGAAAAAAATATAACTACTTTTTTATTAAAAAAAGAAACTCTTTTAAATGATAACTTCGATATAAACGAAAGAATTCAAGTTTATGTTGTTAAAGTCCAAGAAAAAAATAAAAATTTAGATATTTTAGTAAGTCGTAAAAATCCTAATTTTATTAAAGAAATATTTTATGAATTTATTCCTGAAATTCAAGAAGGAATTGTAAAAATTATGGGATTAGGACGAGAACCTTCTATAAGAACTAAAATAGGATTGCTGTCTACAAATGACAAAGTAGATGCTATTGGTTCTTGTATTGGAGAAAAAAGCGCTAGAATTAAAAGTATTCTGAATATTTTAAATGGAGAAAAAATTAATTTATTTTTATGGAGCGAAGATATTAAAGAATTAGTAATTAACTCTTTAAAACCTGCTGAAATTGATAAAATAATTTTTATAAATAAAAATAAAAAAGAAGTTTTAGTTTCTGTTTTACAAGAACAAGCGCCTTTAGCTATTGGAAAATTAGGAATTAACTTAAAATTATCTTCTAAAGCTATTAATTGGAATATTAAAATAGAAATTATAAAAAAAAATAATTAAAAATATTTTTATTAAAAAATTTTATAAAGGAGAAAATAAAAAAATGAATGATAAAAATAAAGAATATATTTTTAATTCTGAACATAAAATAAAAGATTTAGCTGATGCTTTAAAAGTTTCTAATTTTTTTTTAATAAAAAAATGTATTGATTTAGGCTTAGAAGTCAGTAATATTAATCAGAATCTGGATCAAAAAATAATAAAATTATTATCTAATAATTTAAATATAAAAATGACTTTTCAAAATAAAGAAAAAGAAAATAATAAATCAAAACAAAATTTTAAAATAAAAGAAGAAAAAGAAAAAGAAAATAATAAATCAAAACAAAATTTTAACATACAAGAAGAAAAAGAAATGATAAAAAGAGCTCCTATAGTAATTATAATGGGACATGTAAATCATGGAAAAACTACTTTGCTAGATGTAATTAGAAAAATAAAAACAGTTGAAAAAGAATTCGGAGGAATCACACAACATATAGGAGCATATGAAATAATTTATAACAACAAAGAAAAAATAACTTTTATAGATAGTCCAGGTCATGAAGCTTTTTTTAAAATGCGTTCTAGAGGGGCTAAAATAACTGATATTTGTCTTTTAGTCGTTGCTGCAGATGATGGAATAAAAGAACAAACAATAGAATCTATTAAACATGCGCAAAAATATCAAGTAGATATTATTGTTGTTATTAACAAAATTGATAAACCAAATAATCAAAAAGAAAATATAATGTCTGAATTGTCTAAATTCGATTTAATTCCAGAAGAATGGGGAGGAAAAACTATTTATGTTGAAATTTCAGCTTTAAAAAATCAAGGAATAGATAAATTATTAAGTCTTATTATATTATTGAGAGATATGAAAAATATTAAAACAAATATAAAAAAATTACCAAAAGGTGTTGTATTAGAAGCAGGATTAGATAAAAACAAAGGTCCTGTTGCTACTTTGATTTCTTTTCAAGGTATATTAAAAATAGGTCATTTTATAGTTATTGAAGATTTTTTTGGAAAAATTCGTTCAATAGAATGTGATTCTGGCAAAAAAATTAAACAAGCATTTCCTTCTCAACCGGTTTTAGTTTCTGGATTGCCCAAAGTACCTGAAGCTGGAGATAATTTTGTTATTTATCAAAATATAAAAAAAGTGAAAAAAATAGTAGAAGAAAAAAAACATATCATTTTATCAAAAAATCAAAAAGAAGAAAAATTAAACAATTTAAATGAAGAAAATGTTTTTGAATTAAATGAAGAAAAAAAAGAAAAAATTATTAATTTAATTTTAAAAACAGATCAAAAAGGAAGTATCGATGCTATAAAAAAATCTATAGAAAAAATAAAAAACAATAATATTAAAATAAAATTTGTCAAAACTTCAGTTGGAATGATTAATATTAATGATATTAAATTAGCACAAACATTTAATGCTATTTTAATCGGTTTTAATATTATTGTAAGCAATGATATTTACAAAATAGCCAAAAATTCTAAAATAAAAATAAAAAATTATAAAATTTTATACGAAATTGTAGAAGATATAGAAAATGAATTAAAAAAAATGAAAGAACCTATATTTATAGATAAACTAACTGGTCAAGCTGAAGTTAGAAAAATATTTAATATAAGTTCTATAGGAACTATTGCTGGATGTTATGTAATAAAAGGAGATATTTTTAACAATACTATAGCAAAAATTATACGTGATCATAAAATAATTGCACAAGATAAAGTAATCTCTTTAAAACATTTACAAAAAAACATTTCACAAGCTAGTCAAAATCATGAATGCGGTATTTTACTAGAAAAATTTCATGATTTCCAATTAAAAGACATAATTGAAACTTACCAAAAAGAGAAAGTTGAGTGTTAATCCAAAATGAATAATATTTATATTCAAAGAACAACTAATTCTATTAAAGAATTAATAGTTGGTATTATTAACAACATTATTCAAAATGATAAAATACAACATATTAACATTACTGATGTAGAATTAACTAAAGATGTATCTTTTAGTACGATTTACTATACTATTTTAGAAAATTCAAATGAAAATTTATTATTAGTGTCTAAATTACTAGAAGAAAATAAAAAAAAAATTAAAGCACAATTAGCAAATAAGTTAAAAAATATAAAAAAAATACCTTCCTTGATATTTAAATACGATAAATCTTATGAAAATGGTAATAAAATTGATAAAATTTTAAAAAAAATTAAAAAATAAAATAGGATTAATAAATGTTTGCTGAAATTTTACTATATATTAAAAAATCTAATTTAAACATTCTTTTTGATTATATTATTCCTAATAATTTAACTAATTTAGCTAAAAAAGGAATGAGAGTAATTGTTCCCTTTGGCGAAAAAAATACACCTAGATTAGGTTATATTCTCAATATTAAAAATAAAAGCAATATGGCAAATAAATACATTTATGAAATTCCAGATAAAAAACCTTTTTTAAATGAAGAACTTTTATTATTAGCAGAAGAAATTTTAAAAATACCTTTTGTATCTAAAACATCAGCATATAATAAAATTATTCCTAATGGTTTTTTAGTTTCTTATAAAAAAAAAATCTTTCCATTAAAAAAAGATTTAATCCCGGAAGAAATAAAAAAATATTTAGAAAAAAAAAAATGGTGCTTAGAAACTCAAAATATCTTATTAAAAGACAAATGTTTTAAAAAACTAATTAAAGAAAAAATTATTGAATCTAAAATAATTATTCAAAATTTTTACAAAGAATCGGAAAAAGAATCAGAAAATATTAAAATTATTCAAAATAAAAATAATAAAAAATTAAATAATCAATTTTTGTATAAATCACAAAAATTTAGTTTAAAAAATCAAAAATATAAATATAAAGAAGTTTTAGACAAAATTAATTTTAATTTTGATGAAAAATATTTATTATATTATGAAAATAACGAAGAAAAAATTAATTTTTATTTAAAGATAATAGAAAAAAATCAAAAAAATAATAAACAAGTTTTAATTTTAGTACCCGAAATTATTGTTGTTGATTATATATTAAAAAAAATTAAAAAAAAATTTCCTTATACAAAAATAACAAATATAAATAGTCTTTTAAGTAAAAAGAAAAATTACATACAAAATAAAAATATAAAAGAACAAAAAATATCTATTGTTATTGGTACTAGAAGTGCTATTTTTGCTCCTCTAGAAAAATTAGGAACTATTATTATAGATGATGAACATGATTATTCTTTAATAGAAAAAAAAAAAATAAATTATGATCCTAGAGAATTAGCAAAAATTAGATCTGATTATAACAAAATACCATTAATTTTAACTAGTAACTCTCCTTCATTAGAAAGTTATTATTTCTATAAAAAAAATAAATATAAATTTTTAAATTTATCAAAAAAAAAAAATAATTTAAAAATGAAATTAATAGATATGAAAGAAGAACTAAAAAAAGGTAATTTATCTCCTTTTTCTGATTATTTAATGAAAAATATAATTCTTAAAATAAATAAAAAAGAAAAAATTTTATTATTCATTAATAATCGTGGTTTTTCTCCGTTTATTTTGTGTAGTTTTTGCGGAAATATATTAAAATGTTTAAAATGTAGGACTTATCTAACTTTTTTTATAAAAAACAAAATTTTAAAATGCTGTTTTTGTAATTATGAAAAAAAATTTGATTATAAATGTTTATTTTGCCAAAAAAAAACATTAAAAAATATAAGTTTTGGTATTGAATATATAGAATATTTTCTAAAAAAAAAATTTGATAATAAAATTAAAATTTTAAGAATAGATTCTGACTCTGTTTCAAATCTTAAAGAATATAAAAAAATTATTAAAAATTACAAAAAAAATGAAATTAACATTTTATTAGGAACAGAAATGATCAGTAAAAAAATTGAATTGCCTAAGATTTCTTTAGTCGGAATTATTATGGCAGATATATTATTAAATATTCCTTCTTTTAAATATGATGAAAAAACTTTTCAATTAATAACACAATTATCTCAACATAGCATTGATAAAGAAAAAATAATAATACAAAGTTATAATATAAATCATTATGCTATTAAAAATGCTGCAAATTATAACATAAATAACTTTTTAAAATCAGCATTACAAAATAGAAAATTATCTAATAACCCACCTTTTGTTTTTTTAAGTCAAATATTAATTTACAATAAAAACATTACTAATTTATTAAAAATAGCTAATAAAACTAAATCTATCTTAAAAGAAAATATAGAAGCAAATATTCAAGTTTCAGGTCCCACCTTTCCTCGTATTTTTTTTAAAAAAAATATATATAAAATTTTTTTAACTTTAAAATATAAAAAATGGCCTTTAAATTTAAGTTTAGTGCAAGAATATATTAAAACAAAACCAGGTACTTATATATTCTTTGATCTTTACGCAAATACAGTATAATTTATTAAATAAAATTTTTTTATAAAATATTTATTAAAAAATAACTTTTCAATAAAATAAAATAAAATTAAAAAATTCAAATATAGGATTTTAATTGTGAATTTAATAAAAGAATTTGAAATATTTTTGAAAATTGAACTTAATTATTCTATTTTTACTGTTAAAAATTATATTAGTGATATAACACAATTTAAAAATTTTTTTATCCAAAATAAAAAATCTTTTAATTTAATTAATTTAAAAAAATATAATAAAGCTGGTTTTTTTATTTCTTTTTTAAAAATGAAAAAAATACAAAATATTAGTATTATGAGAAAAGTATCATCCTTAAGAACTTTTTTTAATTTTATATTAGAAAAATACAACATAAAAAATAGTATATTTCAACTAATAAAATTAAAAAAAATAAATCCAAAATTACCCAAAATTATAACAGAAGAAGAAATAAAAATTTTATTTAATTCAATAGATATAACAAAAGATTTGAATTATAGAAATTATTTAATATTAGAAATTTTTTATAGTTGCGGTTTAAGAGTCGGAGAATTAACAAAAATAAAAATAGAAGATATATACTTTGAAAATGCTCAAATATTAATTTACGGTAAAGGAGGAAAAAATAGATATTTACCAATACATAAAAATTTATTAAAAATGTTAAAATATTACATTTTTAAAATTCGAGAAAAAATTATAAAAAAAAATCAAAATATAAATAAATTCTTATTTCTAAATTATAAAGGAAATAACTTAACTGAAAGAGGTATAAGATTTATTTTAAATAAAATTTCTAAAAAAATAGATAATAAAATAAAAATTCATCCTCATATTTTAAGACATGCTTTTGCAACAGTTTTGTTAAATAAAGGAGCTGATTTAAGAGTTGTACAAGAATTATTAGGACATGCTAGTTTAAAGAATACTCAAATTTACACTTATATTTCTAATAATCTATTAAAACATAATTTTTTAAAAAAACACCCAAGAAATAATGTTCAAAAAATAAATAAAAATTTAAAAAATAAAATAACAAAAAAATAAGGAAAAAATAATGTGTTATAAAAATAATTTTTTATTTGAAATTGTAAGTTCATTTAAAAATAAAAACATCAAATTACCTAAAAGACAAACTAATTTTAGTGCAGGATATGATTTAGAATCAGCAATAGATATATTAATAAAACCAAAAGAAATTTTTTTAGTTCCTACTGGTATAAAATCTTTTTTTAACAAAAACAAAGTTTTAATGATTTATGCTAGATCTTCATTATTTTTAAAAAAAAAATTAATGTTATCCAATAATGTCGGTATTATAGATAGTGATTACTATAATAATGAAGAAAATGAAGGTCATATTATTATTCCTTTATATAATTTTTCTGACAAAGAGGTAGAAATTTTAAAAGGAGAAAGAATTGCACAAGCTATTTTACAAAAATTTTATATTGTTAATAATGATAATTTTATTAATAACTATAAAAAAAATAAAAAAAGAAAAAGTGGTTTCGGAAGCACAAATGATTAATTTTTGTTAATAATACAAAAACATGAATAATTAAATTATTTTTTGAATTAATATAATTAAATTAAAATCTAAAAAATATAAAATATTTTAAAAAATATAAATAAATATAAATATATTTTTTTTATAATGTTTTTGCTAATATATGTTTAAATAAATTCACTTATTTTCTTTTTTGGAATAATAAAAATTTTTGAATTTCTTTTTTTTAAATTAAAATGAAAATTATTAAAAGTTTTCGAATAACAATAATTTTGATCCATTAGTCTGGTCAAAAGAGAAAGATTAATTTGATTTTTATCAAATTTTTTATTCCTTTTTATCAAATTATTTATTCAAAATATAAAAAAAATTATATTTTTAATATTAACAAAAGGATTTTTAATTTTATTTCTTAAACATCCTCTTCTTTTTTTTAGCAAAAAAGAAATTTTATTTTATTATAAAAAGAATAATTATTACTTTTTAATATGATATAATTAGCAATTTTAAATTAACAAAATAATTTATAAATAACATTTTAATCATTCAAACTAAATTTTTCAACAATTTCTTTTTTATCGTCTTTTTGAAATTTACATTCTGATCACTTTTTTTGTTGCTAAAGAATATTTTTTTGATTATTTAAAGAGAAGAACATAATTAATAAATGTTTAATATTTTTTTTATTAATAAAATATGAACATTTATTTATATTAAAATTTTTTTATTAATTAATAAATTTTTTGTTAATATCTCTTCTTACGGAAAAAGTAAAAAAATATGAAATAAAAAAATATTAAATTAGTTTTTTATATTAAAAATATTATTTATTATTATTTTAAAATATTTTTTTAGATTTATTTGAAATTATTTTATTTTTTAGAAATTGAAAATTTAATTTTTTTCTTTTTATATAAATTAAAAAGAATGACATTAAAATAGTCAAAAAACTTAAAACAGTTGTTTTGAACCAAAAGAACCGATTATAAGGATTTAAAAAATCATAAGGATAATAATGATATTTTTTACCAAAATATAAAGAAGTTATAAAATAAACTAATAAATGAATAGTTCCAATATAAAAATTTTTAAATTTTAAAAAGGTTTTATCAATTATCAAATAATAAAATAAAAAAATAGTTGTTAAAAAATAATGTTCTAAAACAGAAACCAAAAATTGAAAATGAGTTCTTTGGGCTAATAAAAAACGGTTTTCATTTTTAAAATAAATGATCATCATCATTAAACTATCTAAAGCGCAAATAAATAAAAAATATTTGTTTTTTTGTTTAAACAATAATTTGGTTAAAAAATAAAGATTAATTAATAAAACAGTTTGTCTAGTAAATAAATAAAAAGAAAAAAAAGGTTTTTGATATCCTTTAATGATACTTAAAAGTAAAACTATCCAACTAAAAAAGAAAAAATCAAAATCTATATTAACATTTTTTTTATTAAACATTTTATATCGCCTGTTTTAATTTAATTTTATTTTTTTTGATATTAAATTTTATTTAAATTAAATTTATCATTAAAAATACTAAAGATTTTATGCACCTAATTAAATTATAAACAATATTATTTTCTTTATCAATAATTATTTATAAAGATTTTTAGATTGTAATCATACAAAAAGAAAGATATAATAAGATTAAAATATACAAAAAAACCATCTTTATAGAAAATATTATTATCTTTTTATTTTAAAAAGATTTTAACAATATATTTTAGAAGAAAAAATATTATTTATAATTTTAATTATAAATTTAAATTATTATTTCCATAATAAATTATCAATTAAAAAATAATTCTATCAAATTATATAATTTATATTTTAAACTTTAAGTTATAAATATTTTAAATTTTTATATATCTATAAATTTGAAATTAAATAAAAAAATTAAATATAAAAGGATTTTATTATTATGTTTTATTATTTTTATAAAAAAATCAAAAAAAATATAAAAAAAGTTTTAATCTATTTTTTTATTTTAGCTCTTAGTTGTTTCATATTTTATTTTTTCATAAATTATAGTAACTTTAATAAAGAAGATAAAAATCAAAATATTACAATTATTCCATCTCCTAAAGTAGAAGAAAAAAAAAAATGGAGAGAAAATGGTCAAGAAATGATTAAAAAAGAATATACTTTTTATGGTTTAAATGGAATAGGTTATTATCAAAAAGAATTAGAAAAAGAACAATACAAACCTTTGTTAGAACAAAACCCTTCTTTTATTTCTCTTTACCAACAAAGAATTAAAAATCAACAAGAACCAAGTGATATCTTACCTTTTGTAAAAAAACCTTTTGATCAGTGGATTATTGAATATGATCAATATACTTTTGATAAATATACATTCGTAACAATGAAAGAGTCTTTGTTAGATGTTTACTTAAGTAATTTCGAAATTAAAAAAGAAATAAACCCGAAATGCTTAATTTTATGTTACGAAGGTCCTCAATATCTTTTAAATGAAGATAAAGATTACTATATAGGAAAAGCTAATCTAAGTTATAACCCTAAACATCCATTATATACAAAAGAATATTATTTACACTTTAACCCTGCTCGACAAACGATAAGTATCTATATTCATCAATTTAACACTAAATAATTTTATTTTTAAACTATTTTAATAAACAAAAAACTAAAAAGAATATTTTTTTACTTTTTCCGTAAGAAGAGATATTAACAAAAAATTTATTAATTAATAAAAAAATTTTAATATAAATAAATGTTCATATTTTATTAATAAAAAAAATATTAAACATTTATTAATTATGTTCTTCTCTTGAAATAATCAAAAAAATATTCTTTAGCAACAAAAAAAGTGAGCAGAATGTAAATTTCAAAAAGACGATAAAAAAGAAATTGTTGAAAAATTTAGTTTGAATGATTAAAATGTTATTTATAAATTATTTCGTTAATTTAAAAAGTTTATAGAAAAAAATTCAAGTTTATTTTAGTATTTAAAAGAATTATAAAATTATATTTATATTTAACAAAAAAATTAAACAACTTTTTTTTATTCAATATTTATTATATTTATTATATTTTTTTAATTTATTTTATTTTTGTAAAGAATAATTTTTTATTATAAAAATTACTACAAATGACTAAAAATTTTAGAGCAAACGCGAATTTAAGTATAAATAATATTTTTTTATTTAATAAAAATTTTGTTTTAATTTTCAAAAAGTTTTTAAATGAATAGAATAAATTAATGATTTATTTTGGATTTTTAAACATTTTTTATTATAAAATAATAAAAAAGTTTTAATATACAAAACCTTCTTGTGAGAGATCCTCAAAATAAAAAATACATTTTTTATCTATTTTATCATATAATTGAAAACTAAAGTGTTTTAAATCCAATTGTTTATCACAAAGTTTAAATGATTTTTTTTAAACATTCTAAAAATTCTTTATAATACCATATAGTCTAATCCTTTAGAATCTAAAGATACATAAATAAATTGGACAAAAAAACCGAAAAAACTTATTTTTTAAGAAATAAAATTTCTTTTAAGAATCAGTTTAGCAAGATTAAATCAACTTATTTTTTTGTTCTATATTTAAATAAAAAAATAGTTAAGTTAGTATTTTTTTCAAAAAAAATAATTTTAAATAATTTTTATTATAAAAAAGTTAGAATATATAGGTAATATTTAGTTATTTGTAAATTGTTTTACTTTGATAAAAAAGAAAGATAAATTTTATAAAACAAAATTTCAAGAAATTATTTTTTTAGGATTTTTTATTATTAAAAACTTTCATCTATCGAAAAAAATAACAATATACTTTAATAAAAATTAAAAAATAACTAAATTACAAAAAAAAATTAAAAAAGTTTTTAATAAAAAATTTTTTAATAATCCCAAATATTTCATAAGAGAATTTATGAATAAAAAATTTTTTTATAAAAAAATTTTAACATAAAATAATTTATATTGAAAATTGATCTAATTATGATATATGTTTATAAAAAGATTAAATTATTTTATTTTTTTATATTTATTTAAATTAATATTTAAAATATTCTAAATTTTCATATTTTTAATATTATTAGAAAGTTTTTTTCAAAAAATGAATAAAAATAAAATTTTAAAAAACATAAAAATAAACTTAAAATTTAACTTAATTTTTTTATTTATATTTTTTTTAATTTTCATTTCTATGAATTATTTAAAATCAAATTTAATTTATGCTGGTCAAATTTATTCCAATATTAAATTATCAAATTCTTCAGAAAAATTATTTGATTCTTCAGAAAAAAAAATTGAGATTTTAAGATATCAAATAAAAAATTTATCTATAAAAATAAATTCAACATTAGAAGAAATTACTCAATTAGAAAATTCAATATTATTTCACTTAAAAATTAAAAATAAAAATAATCCTAATGAATCAGAAAGAAATTCTAGTTTTTTAAAATTTCAAATATCTTTTTTAAAAAATAAAAAATCTTTTCTTAAAAAGCAATTAAATGAAATGAATTTAGAAAAAATAGATTTAGAAATTGAATTAAGAAAAAAAATTAAATTCTTTAAAAAAATAAATCTTAAATAATTTTATATTTATATAATTCTATATTTATATTGAAAAAATTTTTTATTATTTAATTTTAAAAATAATTTCATAACTTTGAAAATTATCTTTCTATTTTTTTACAGATTTTAAAAAAAATAAATAGTTAAATTCCAAAAAAAACTTTTTAATTAATCAAATTCATAATAATAAAAAAGAAAATTAAGTTTAATTACAGAAAATATTATTCGAAAAGAATATATACAGATCGATCCTTTTTTTATAAAAAAAATATTAATCCAAATATTATTTATTTTTTTCATAATAATATTAAAAATAAATGATTAAAATTGTATTATAATTTTAATACAAAAATAAAATTACTTTTTAAAATTAACAATTTATATTTATAAAATATCTTTTTATCAAGATTTAAAATAAAATTTTAAAAAAAAATATAATATCTATAGATTTAAAAATTTTTAAATCTTTTCATGTGTTAAAACTTCAAAAAAATAGTATTAATTTTCATAATATTTAAAAATATAGATATTATGAAAATAAAAAATTTAAAAAATAAAAGTTATTAATATAAAAAACTTACTTTATTCGTATTAATATTCCTTATTACAGAAAAAAAGCTATAAAAAGTTTTTAAAAACTGATTTATTCTTACATTATCATTTTTAAAAGATAAATATATTTATAAAAATAATTGTTCAGCATACAAAGAATAAGGAACTGGCAAATTTTTAAAATAGTTTTCTTGGTTGTTATTTTGCCACATGGTATTTACCTATTTTCTTATTTAAAACACCGTCTGGATCATAATTTTCAGTATAAAGAAAACCACCATTGATGACATCATATTCGGTATATCTTTGAAGTTTTCCTGAGGAATAATATATTTTTTCACTGATAACTTTTTGATATTTTAAAGAATACTTTTGATAATTTCTTAACACTTGGTTTCGATAAAAGAGCCATTGATGTTGAATTCGATTTTCAGCATCAGTAATAATTATTTTTTTGATAAAGTTTTTAGCAGAATGTGGATAATAAAATACTTCTTTGATTAAAAAAGATAAAATAGGGTTATTATTGATCTCGAATTCTACTTCTAAAAGATTCATTATTAATCTCCTTTTATTACAACCTGGTTTTAGACCAAAAGAAAAAGCTAAGTTGTTTTTTTAAATAAATAAAAAAAAACAGCTTGGCTTTTTTTATTTTCTTTTTATTTTGGTATTTTTGCAACAGTGTCGTTCAGATTGGGTCAGATTGGGGGTCACAAAATCCATCCATTTAATGAAAAACCTAGTCTTTTTATACACAAAAAGCTAATTTAATTCTTTATTATTGTGTTGAAAAAATTAAAAAGAGTTTTAAATCAAAAATTTTGTAAAAAATAAAAAATATTTTATGAAAAAAATTATAATTAAAAAACATTTTTTTATTAGAAAAAAAATTTTAAAATAAAATAATTTGAAAATTATATTTAAAATTGTTATAATATGTTTATAAATACCTTTGTTTATTTTAGATTATTTATTGAATTATTTATTTCTATTAAAATTTAAAGGTTATGATTCATTTAAATCATCTATTTTTACTCTTTTAGGGTCTTCTATATTTAATTAAATTGCTTTTAAAACTATTTTATTAAAAAGGACTCTATATATAAAATACATTAATTTATTTTTTTAATTTTATTTTTTAAATAAAATTTTTAATTCGATTTAAAAACCTTATAAAAAAGGATATTATTATTAATTAAAATTATTAAAAATATTTTTAAATTTAAAAATATTTTTAATAATATATTTAAAGGAGTTAATTTAAAAAATATTATATGGCTATTGTTACTATAAAACAATTATTAGAATCAGGTATACATTTTGGCCATGCA
The DNA here is from genome assembly GCA_027945135.1 of Candidatus Phytoplasma oryzae. Lineage (GTDB taxonomy): Bacteria > Bacillota_I > Bacilli_A > Acholeplasmatales > Acholeplasmataceae > Phytoplasma > Phytoplasma oryzae_A. The sequence continues at coordinate 134,908 of CP116038.1, forward strand.
GCAAGAAAATGTCATTATAAAATGAAACCTTTTCTTTTTTCTTCACCTGAAGGAATACCTATTGTTAGAAATAAAATTCACATTATAGATTTAAAAAAAAGTATAGTATATATAGAAAATGTTTATAAGCAAGTTGTAAAAATAGCACAAAAAGAGGGAAAAATATTATTCTTAGGTACTAAAAAACAAATCCAAGAAATTGTTAAACAAGAAGCGATAAGATGTAATCAATATTATATAACAAATAGATGGTTAGGAGGAACTTTTACTAATTTTCAGACTATTTCAAAAAGAATTAATTTTTTAAAAGAAATGTATAAAAAAGAAAAAGAAGGATTATGGAAGAATTTACCTAAAAAAGAAATTGTTACATTGACAAGAAAAAGAATCAAATTAGAAAAATTTTTAGGCGGAATCCAAAATATGAATAAATTACCGGAAGCTCTCTTTGTAATAGATGTGCAAAAAGATATTATAGCTATCAACGAGGCTCGTAAATTAAAAATTCCTATTATTGGTATTATAGACAGTAACTGTGATCCTGATTTAGTTGATTTTATTATTCCGGCTAATAATGATGCTATTAAAGGAGTTAAATTAATAGTTTCTATTATTGCAAACGCGATTATTGAAGGTAATAAAATAAACCAACAAAATATTTCTTCTCCAAAAATTATTTATAATCAAAATAATGATATTAAAAATAAAATAAATAATAGTGATAGTAATAACGTTAATAAATAATATTAAAAAAAATAAATATGTTTAAGTATTAATAAAATATTAATAATTAAAAGATGTTAATAAATTTAACATCTTTTTTTATAATTTTTTTAAGAAAAAAAATATTTATTAAATATATAAAAATATTTTTTTAAAAAAAATAAATGGATGTGAAAATATGTTAATAACAATTGAAATGATTAAAAAAGTAAGAGATAAAACTAAAGTAGGTTTTGTAGATTGTAAAAAAGCTTTAATAAAAACAGAAGGTGATATAGAAAAAGCTATTGTATTATTAAAAAAGAAAATGATTTCAGAAAGTATTCGTTTTATGAATAAAGAAGTTAAGTTATCAGAAGGAATAGTTGGAATTGGTATTAAAAATAACAAAGCTGTTTTATTAGAATTAAATACAGAAACAGATTTTGTTTCTAGAAATCCATTTTTTTCAGAACTTTTTAATAAATTAAAAGATATTTTGTTAAATTTTTATGATAATAAAGATTGTTTATTAAATAAAGATTGTTTATTAAATGATTTTATAAATTATAATTTTAATGATACAAAAATTCAAAATATGATACTAGAAAAAATATTTATTTTTGAAGAAAAAATTTCTTTAAAAAGAATTCAAATAATTTATAAAAAAGATAATGAATTCTTCGGAACTTATCAACATTATAACAAAATAGCTTGTTTAGTTCGTTTTACTAATCCTTTTTTAGAAGATGAAAAAAATTTATTACCTATTCATATATCTTTTTGTAAACCTAAATTTATTAATAAAAAAAAAATAGATCCTTTTTTTATAAAAAATATTAAAGAAAAAATTTTAAAAGAAATTAAAATGAAAAAACCAAAAATATCTGATAAATTAATAGATATAGAATTAAATAAACGTTTAAATGAAACATTAGATAAGATTTGCTTATCAGAACAATATTTATATAACAACAACCCTCAAGTTAAAATTATTGATTATTTAAAATCAAAAAAAACAGATATTATAGAATTTTATCGTTTCGAATTAGGAGAAGATATCAATTAATTTTTTTGTTTTTTATAAGTTCGATTTGTTTTTTATTTAATATATTTACAAAAATAGTAAATTGAATAAATTAAAAAAAATATATATTAAAAGAAGGAGTTATAAAAAGAAAAAATGTTTAAAAGGGTTCTTTTAAAATTAAGCGGTGAAGCTTTAAAAGGAGATAATTTCAATATTAATCCGCAAAAAGTTAAAAAAATAGCAGAAGAAATTAAAGAAATTAAAAATTTAGGTTTAGAAATAGTTATTATGGTTGGAGCTGGTAATATATGGCGCGGGGCCGTAGGACAAGGATTAGGAATGGAAAGAAGTCAATCAGATTACATGGGTATGTTAGGAACTATTATTAATGCTTTGGCTTTACAAGATGCTTTAGAACAAATCAATATTCAAACAAGAGTTATGACGGCTTTTAATATTATTACTATTGCTGAACCATATATTAAATTAAGAGCTCTAAGGCAACTAAAAAAAGGTAGAGTTTTAATATTAGGGGCTGGTTTAGGTTCTCCTTATTTTTCTACAGATACTGCTGCAGCTTTGAGAGCTGCAGAATTAAATATTAAATTCATACTAATGGCTAAAAATGGTGTAGAAGGTGTATATGATAAAGATCCTAAAAAACATAAAGATGCTGTTTTACTTAAAAAAATTAATTATAATGATGTAATTGAAAGAAGATTAAATATAATGGATATGACAGCTGTTTCTTTATGTTGGGAAAATTCTATTAATATTTTTGTTTTTGATATGAACCAAAAAGGAAATATTAAAAAAATAATTTTAAATGAAAAAATAGGAACTATAATAACTTCCAAGGAGAATTAAAATGGAAAATTTATTTCAAAATATTTTATCAGAATTAGAAAACAAAATGAATAATAGTCATAAAAATATGTTAAATGAATTTAAAACTATAAGAACTGGCATAGCTAATCCTCAAATATTAGATTTGATAAAAATAAATTATTGTAATGAAAAAATGTTATTAAAAAATTTAAGTATTATTTCTGTTATTTCTTCTAATCAAATATTAATTAAACCTTTTGATCACAATCTTATACCTGAAATAAACAAAGCTATTCTAAGCTCTTCCATAGGAATTAATCCTCAAATAAATGGCACAACAATAAAACTAATTTTTCCACAACCTACTACAGAATTAAGAAAAAAATTAATTAAAAAAATAGAACAAATTGCAGAAAAAACAAAAATTGCTATTCGTAATTTACGTAGAGAAGCTAATAATAAAATTAAAAAAGAAAAAACAGATAATTTTTCAGAGAAATCATTTTTAAATAAAATTCAAATAGCACACGATAAATGGATAAAACAAATTGAACAAGATAAAATAAACAAAAGTCAAGTTTTATTAAAAAATTAATTATGAAAAACAAAAATATAAAAAATATTTTTTTAAATAAAATATATTTTGGTATTATAATGTTTCTTTCAAATTTTATTTATTTTTATATTTGTATTTATTTAGAAAAAAAATTTAAATATCCTTTTTTTATTTATTCATTTTTATTTTTCGTTTTATTATTTATAAATTTCACCTCAAAAGAAATTTTAAAATTAAATAAAAATAAAAAAAATTTATTTTTAGAGAAAAATGTAATTTTATTTAGTTTTATTATTTTTTTATATTTTTTTTCTATATTAAAAAATTATATAAAAAATATGATTCCTTCTGAAACAAATAAAGAATTTTTTTTATACAAAATTATTTTATTTTTTTATGAAAAACAATATTTCTTATTTTTAACTTTTTTATATTTATTTTTTTTCTTTTTGCTTTTTTTATTTATTGATAATTTTAAAATAAACCAATTTCAAAATATTTTATTTATTTTATTATACATAAGTTTTTTTTGTTCTTGTTTTTTTACTTTAATTAATTTAAATTATAAATATTTTTTATATCTTTTTTTAATAACTATAACTAATGATAGTTTTGCTTTTTTTGGAGGTTATTTTTTCGGAAAAAACAAATTATGTCCTAGAATAAGTCCTAAAAAAACTTTAGAAGGATTTTATTGTGGTATTATTTTTTCCTTATTTTTTTCTATTCTATTTTTTTTCAATTTTTTAAAAAATTTAAACTTTATAGAAAATTTATTTTTTTTTATTTTTTCATTTTTAAATGCAATTATTGCTCAAATGGGAGATTTAATTTCTTCTAAAATAAAAAGAAATTTTAAAATAAAAGATTTTAATAATATTATACCAGGACATGGTGGATTATTAGATCGTTTTGATTCTATGTTATTTTTATCTTTTTTTAATATTTTAATTTTAGTTAGTCCTTTAAATATTTTTAAAAAAATAATAATATTAATTTTAAATTAAAAAAAGATAAAAAAAGATAAAATATTATAAAATATTAATATTTTATAATATTTTATCTTAAAAAAATTATTTAATTTATTAAAAAATTTTCATTTAAAAATAAATATTATTTATAATATTTATTTTTATTATTATAATTCGAAAATATTTTTTTAAAATTTAAAATAATTAAACCTAAAAAATATATAATAAAAGATATTAATGAAAAGTTGATAAAAAGACCTATCCATCCTTTAGGTTCTTTGTCATATAAAAAATTTAATAAACATTTTCCTATTTTAGGATTAATAAAGCTATAAGGATATGGCATTAAGTTTTCGTTATAAGAATTTATAATTATAAAGAAAAATAAATATAACGAAGGATGAATAAGCGAAATATAATTTTTTTTCAGATTAATATTTTTAATATTTTTGGAAACAAAGAAAAAGATTAAATAAAAAAAAGGAAAAACAACATTTTCGAAATAACTTATACTTAAAAAGTTATAATTTTTATAAATATTTTTTAACATATTTAAATTATCAATAATAAAGTTATACGCAAGACTACTTAATAAGATATCTATTAATCCTATAAATGCTAAATATCGAAACCATTTTTTATTTTGATAATTTGTAAACAAATTTAAAGTAATTATGATAAAAATTAAAATAACACTTTGTCTAGAAAAAAATGAAATAAAATTAGTAAAAGTCCAATTTGTTGTTATTTCTGATTTCCTAAAAGCTAAAAAATCCGGTTTATTTATTAATATAAAAAAATATCTTATGATATGAACCGTTATTATGTACCAAAAAAAATAAAGAATTTTGGATTTTTTATTATATTTAACACTATTTTTTTTAATATTATGATTCTTTTTTTTTTTATTTTTTATTATTTTTGTCATATTATTTTCTCCTATTCAATATTAATATATAATATTTTTTTTAAACTTAATAATTATTCTACTAATTTTTTATATAAATTTATATTTTTTTGACTTATCATGAATACAATATTATAAATTAATATTTTAAAAATATTATAAATATTTAAAATTTATTAATTAAATAAAATAATAATTAAAAAATATAAAAAATTTTTAAATTTATATTCGATATAATTTTTTTATATTATTTTTTATTAAATAAAAAATAATATTTATATATGGAAAGAAAATAATCAAAAAAAAATAATATTTAGTATTTTTTAAGATATAAATAAAAAATATACTAATATATAATGTCATTTACAATTAATTTTAAAATTAAAATATAAAATTTATGAAAAAAAATTGAAAAAATATAAATTAAAAATATGATAATAAAGTTTTTTATTTTATTTTTTTTAATTTATTCATTAAATCTCTATAAAAAGCAGCTTTTTTAAAATTCAATTCTTTAGAAGCTTTTAACATCATTTTTTGAATTTTCTGAAAATTATATATTTTTTTATTTTCAGGAGAAAATAAAAATATTTCCTCTTCTGAATTAGTAAATTGATAATTATTTTTAATATTTTCATAAATTTTTTTATTAATAATAGTCGGAATAACATTGTTTTTTTTATTATATATTTTTTGTAATTTTCTACGTCTTTCAGTTTCTAAAATAGATAATTTCATAGCTTTAGTCATTTTATCAGCATACATTATTACTTTTCCATTTATATTTCTTGCTGCTCTACCAATAGTTTGAATCAAACTAGTTTCATTTCTTAAAAAACCTTCTTTATCAGCATCCAAAATAACAACTAATGAAACTTCAGGTAAATCCAAACCTTCTCTTAATAAATTAACTCCAACTAAACAATCATAAATACCAGATCTTAATTTTTGCAAAATGACTAATCTTTCTAAAGATTTTATTTCGCTATGTAAAAAAGCTACTTTAATTCCTAATTCTTTTAAATAATTAGTCAATTCTTCACTCATATTAATAGTAATAGTAGTTATTAAAGTTCTTTCGTTTTTTTTATTTCTTTTTTTAATTTCAAAATATATATCATCTATTTGATTTTTAGTCTTTCTTACTTCTACTTTAGGATCTAAAACAAAAGTAGGTCTAATTATTTGTTCTATAATAGGTATTTTTTTATTTAATTCATATTTACCTGGTGTAGCAGATAAATAAATAATTTTATCCATTTTTTGTTCAAATTCTTGAAATTTTAAAGGCCTATTATCTAAAGCACTAGGTAGACGAAAACCATAATTAACTAAATTTTCTTTTCTAGAGCGATCACCAAAATACATTCCTCTAATTTGCGGAATAGTTACATGTGATTCATCAATAATTGTTAAAAATTTTTTTCCAAAATAATCAATTAAAGTATATGGCGTTTCTCCTTTTTTTTTTAAAGATAAATGTCTAGAATAATTTTCTATACCATTACAATAACCTATTTCTTCTAACATTTCTAAATCACAATTTGTTTTCATTTCTATTTTTTGTCTTTCAACAAACTGATTATTTTGTTCAAAATATTTAATTCTTTCTTTTAATTCTTTCTTTATTCTTTTAATGCTTTTTTTTAATTTTTCTTTATTAGTAACAAAAATAGAAGATGGCGGAATATTAACATAATTAATATTTTTAATTATAAAACCACTTAATAAATCAAAAATTTTAATTTCTTCAATTTTTTCATCAAAAAAAATAATACGAATACATTTTTTTTTTTCAGTAGAAATAACTATTTCTAAAATATCTCCTCTTATTCTAAAATAACCTCTTTTTAATTCTATATCATTTCTTTTATATTGCATTTGAATTAATTTATTTATTATATTTTTAAATAAATATTTTTTGCCTACTTCTAAAAATAAAACAGAATTTTTATAATCATTAACATCTCCTATTCCGTAAATACAAGAAACAGAAGCTACTACTATAACATTTTTATTATTTTCAATTAAAGAATTAACAGCTATATGTCTTAATTTATCTATATCCTCGTTTATAGAAGAATCTTTTTCAATATAGGTATCAACAGAAGCTACATATGCCTCTGGTTGATAATAATCATAATAAGAAATGAAATATGATACTTGATTTTCTGGAAAAAATGTTTTTAATTCGCTATATAATTGGCCTGCTAAAGTTTTATTATGAGCTATAATTAAAGTATTTTGGTTTAACTTTTCTATAATATTCGCTATAGTAAAAGTTTTACCAGTTCCTGTAGCTCCTAGAATAATTTGTTCTTTTTGTCCTTTATTAAAATAATATAATAATTTATTAATAGCTTCAGGTTGATCTCCACTAGGCTTTAATTCAGTTTTAAGTTTAAATGTCATAATATTTTTAATAACCTTTTATTTAAATTTTTAATATTTTTTTTAAATATTTCCCTGTATAACTTTCTTTTATTTTAACTATATCTTCTGGAGTACCTTGAGCAATGACTTTTCCGCCATTTTCTCCGCCTTCAGGACCTAAATCAATAATATAATCAGCATTTTTAATAATATCTAAATTATGTTCAATAACTATAATAGTAGCTTTTTTTTGAATTATTTTATGAAAAATTTCTATTAATTTTTTAATATCTTCTGTATGTAGACCTATTGTTGGTTCATCTAAAATATATAAACTATTAGAAAAAATATTTTTATTAAATTCAACTGCTAATTTAATTTTTTGAGATTCGCCACCTGAAAAAGTATCAGAACTTTGTCCTAAATATATATATCCTAAACCAAATTCTTTTAAAATTTTTAAATATTTTTTTATTTTTAAGTTATTTTCGAAAAAAACATAAGCTTCATCAACAGTCATGCTTAAAATATCAGCAATATTTTTATTTTTATACTTTATTTCTAATACTTCTGAATTGAATTTTTTACCTTTGCATTTTTCACATTTTAATAAAACATCCGGTAAAAAATACATAGAAACTCTCTTGTTTCCTTCGCCTAAACATGATTCACATCTACCATTTTTAACGTTAAAAGAAAAATGACCTTTTCGATATCCTCTGATTTTAGATTCATAAGTATTAACAAATAGTTCCCTTATTTTATCAAAAATATCAGTATAAGTAATAAGATTGCTTTTGCTAGTTTTCCCGATAGGAGATTGTGAAATTTCTATAATTCTATTTATATAATTATATTGATCAGTAACTAAATTTTCATTTTTTTTAACAAAAATATCTTTTTGTTTTAAACTTTTTAATAAAACTTCATTAACTAAAGTAGACTTACCAGATCCTGAAACACCTGTAACTACTGTAAAAACACCCAAAGGAAAATTAACATCAATATTTTTTAAATTATTTTTACAAGCGTTTTTTATTTTAATGCTTTTTTTATAATTAATTTTATTTCTTGAATCGGGAATATTAATTTTTTTTAAACCAGATAAATATTGTCCTGTTATACTTTTGCTTTCTTTCATAACTTTTATTGGTTTTCCAAAAGCAACAATTTTTCCTCCTTTATTACCGGCAAAAGGTCCTATATCAAATAAATAATCTGATGATAACATAGTTTCATGATCATGTTCTATAACTATAAGAGTATTTCCTAATTCTACTATTTTTTTTAAAGCTTTAATTAAATTATAATTATCTTTCGGATGCAATCCGATTGAAGGTTCATCTAATAAATATAAAACACCAGATAATTTTAATCCAATTTGTTTAGCTAATTTAATTCTCTGTAATTCTCCTCCAGATAAACTATTTCCTCTATGTGATAAAGTAATATATCCTAATCCTATATCTTTTATAAAATTTAATCTCTGAGAAATCTCTTGAAAAGCAGAAAAAGATATTTTTTCTTCTTCTTTGCTTAATTTTAATTTATTAATAAAATCTAATAATTTTTCTATAGATAATTGAGTTAATTCATAAATATTTTTATTATTAATTTTAAAAATTAAACTTTCTTTACGTAATTTAGAACCTAAACATTTTTCACATTTTTTTTCAAACATAAATTTTTTTAACCAAATCATTATATTATCATTAGGATTAATATTTTTAATTAAATATTCCAAAATAGGTATTATTCCTTTAAAAAGGACTTTTTCTTTTTTATATAAGATTTTTTCTATTTTTTTTTCATTTTTATAATTTTCATTTTCTTCATAATTTCCGTTTAATAAAATATATAAAATATCTTTGGATAATTTATTTAAAGGAATATTCATATCAATTTTTTTTATAAAACAAAATTTGTTTAAATCATCTATTTGATAAAAAAAATTTTTATATTTTCTGTAAGGAATAATTCCTTCGTTGTTAATAGATTTATTTAAATCTAAAATTAATTCTGGAGAAAAATAATTTTTAAAACCTAATCCTTTGCAAAAAAAACAAGCGCCATAAGGATTATTGAAAGAAAATAAACTAACTTCTTTTTTAAGTATATCAAAATCAATATTATTGTTTGAATAATATTTAAGATAAAATTTTAAAATTTTATCTTCATCAACTAAAACAAAAACTTTATTTTTTGATAAACTAAAAGATATTTTTAAAGAGTTATATAATCTATCTTTAATATCTGCGCTAACTTTAGAAAAACGATCTATAATAACATAAATATTATGTTTTTCATTATCTCTTAATAAAGAAAATTCATTTTCAAAATAAAATATTTTTTTATCTATCAAAAATCTATTAAATCCTTCTTTAACTAAATTATTTAATATTTCTAAGGATTTTAATTTTTCATTTTCTATTATAGGTGATAAAATAAAAATTTTTTTATTATTTGTTAATTTTAAAATTTCTTCCAAAATATTTTCAGTATTTTTATTCTTTATAGGTAAATTTGTCAAAGGATCATATGGAATAGAAATATTTTTATAAATTAAGCATAAATAATCATAAATTTCTGTCATAGTGCCAACAGTAGAACGAATATTATTTGATATATTTTTTTTTTCTACACTAATAACAGGACATAAACCTGTTATTTCATCGACATCAGGTTTTTTAAAATTGCCTAAAAATTTCCTTTCATAATTATTTAATGATTCTATATATCTTCTTTTACCTTCTTCATAAAGAGTATCGAAAACTAAAGAAGATTTTCCTGAACCTGATAAACCAGTAAATACTATAAATTTAAATTTAGGAATTTCTAAATTTATGTTTTTTAAATTATTTACTCTAGCTCCTTTGATCGAAATTATTTCTTTATTTATTTCTTTCATTATTAGTTATATAATTAACCTTTCTTATATTAAAGAAAATATTTTAAATATTTTTATTATTTTTAATTTTATCTAAAATTTTACAAGGAATTTTTATTTTTTTAAATTCTTCATAAGAAGCTTTTTTTATTTCATCAATATTTTTAAATTTTTCTAATAATTTTTGATATCTTTTTTTTCCTAAACCTTTAATTTCTAATAAAAAACTTTTTTTATCTACTTTATTTTTTACTTTTTTATGAAATTTAAGTGTAAATCTATGAATTTCTGAACTTATTTTTAATAAAAATAAAAATAAATTACTATTTTTATCTAAATTAATTATTTTATTTTTCAAAATTAAAGATTCTAATTGATGTTTTTTGTTTTTTTTTAAAGAACCTAAAGAAATATTTAATTTAATTTCTTCTAAAGCTTTTAGAGAAAAATTGAATTGATTTATTCCGCCATCTACTAAAATTAAATCTGGCAATTGAATATTTTCTTTAATATTTTTTTTATAACGTTTTTTAATAATTTTTTGAAAAGATTTATTTTCACTTTGAAATTCTTTTTCTAAACTAAATGTACGATAAGATTTTTTATCAAATTGTAAATTTTTAAAAACAATCATACTTGATACAAATGATTGCCCAAATAAATGAGAATTGTCAAAAATTTCTATATGATTAATTTCTTTTTTAAAAATATTAGATAATTCATTTAAAGATTCTTGAATAGTTTGTGATTTAGATTTATAAATTAAATTGTATTTTAAAAGATTTTCTTTGGCATTTTTTAAAGCTAATTGATATAATTTATTTTTAATACCTTTTAAAGGAATAATAATTTTTGTTTTTAATAATTTCTCCAGATTTTCTTTTTCTTTTTTTAATTCTAATCCTAATATTATTTCTTTGGGTTTTATTTGATTTATATAATATAAATTCAAATAAGTAATAATATTATCTTTTGCCGAACCTATATATGAAAAAGTTATTTTATTTTGATCTAAAATATTTCCTTTATTTATTTTTAAAATACAAAAAGATATTTCATTTTCATTAAAATAAAAAGCTATAATGTCATAATTTTTATTTTTTTTTAAATTAATAAACTGTTTTTCTATAATTTTTTTTAAATGAAATAATATATTTTTATATTTTTCTGCTTTTTCGAATTCCAATTTTTCGCTAGAATTATACATCATTTTTTTTATTTTTATAAATATTTCTTTATTATTTCCTTTAAAAAAATTAATAATAGATTTAATATTTTGTCTATAATCTACTTCTTTTTTAATGCAAGGTCCTAAACATTGTTTAATATGGTAATAAAAACATGGTTTTTTTTTAAGTATAGCATTGCATTTTCTTAAAGGGTAGAATTTATTTAAAATTCTTAATGTTTCTTTAATACTTTCTTTAATGTTAGGAAACGGACCAAAAATAATCTTTTCTTTTGGAATTTCTTTATATCTAGATATTTTTAATCTTGGATGTTTTTCTTTTGTTATTTCTATATAAGGAAATGATTTGTCATCTGTTAATTTTAAATTAAATTTAGGAGTATATTTTTTAATCAAATTAGATTCTAAAATTAAAGCTTCTAATTCATTATTAGTTATAATATATGATAAATCAAAGGTTTCTTTAATTAAAATATCAGTTTTTTTATTATATTTTTTATTAAAAAAATAATTTTTGATTCTTTTTTTTAGATTTTTAGCTTTTCCTACATAAATAATATTTTTTATTTTATTTTTAAATAAATAACATCCAGGTTCAATTGGTAAATTATTAATTTTTTTTAATATTTTTTCTTTCATTTTACTATTTTTTGATAAATTACTTAAATTAAAAAATGATTATTAAATTAATAAACTTAATATAAATTATTGTAATTTTTATTTTTATTTAAAAAAAAGATTATTTATTTAAATATATTAATATTATAACATTGTTGAAGAAATTATTTTTTTTATTATTTTTTATTTTTATTAAAAAAAATCAAAATTTTATTTTATTTATTTTATGTTATTAATTATTATTATTAGTGATTAAAAAAAATGTGACTAACTTTTTTAAAAAGACGATTTTTGAGATAAAATTTAAAAAGTTAGTCACATTTTTTTATAAGTTAGTCACATTTTTTTATAAGTTAGTCACATTTTTTTATAAGTTAGTCACATTTTTTTATAAACAAAATATTAACTTTTTTAAAAAAATATTGTTTTTTTTAAAAAAAATTATTTTTTTAAAATTTATTTTTCAAAAAAAATTAAAATTTTATTTTATTTTATTAATTATTATTATTAGTGATTAAAAAAAATGTGACTAACTTTTTTAAAAAGACGATTTTTTAGATAAAATTTAAAAAGTTATTCACATTTTTTATATAATTTATCAATATTTTTTATAAAAAAAATATTTTTTTTATAAAAAAAGACGATTTTTGAGATAAAATTTAAAAAGTTAGTCACATTTTTTTATAAGTTAGTCACATTTTTTTATAAGTTAGTCACATTTTTTTATAAGTTAGTCACATTTTTTTAAAAAAAATTCTTTTTTTAAAATTTATTTTTCAAAAAAATTTATATTAATATTTATGATATTATAATATTGTTAATTACTATTTGATTTATTAAAAAATATTTTAATTTTTTAAATAATATTTTTTTTTACAAAATGATAAAATTATAAAATAAAATAAAAAAATAATATAATTCAATTAAGTTAAAAATATTTTGAAAATAAAATATTAAAAAAATATTAAAATATTAATAATAAAAATTAAAGAATGATATAATTTTTTTATATGATTAATTTAAAATAGGGTGATTTATAATGAAAATAGTTTATGATGGTTCTGAAAACGGTAATGTTTTTGAATTTTCTAATAAAATAGGGTATCCTATAGAAAAAATAGAATATTTTAAAAATTATGAAAATGAAGATATTTTTTTAATAACGAAAACTGTTAATTTTGGAAAAATGACTCAAAATACTAGATCTTTTTTGGAAAAGAATTGTTCTAATGTTATAGGTGTTGCTGTTTCTGGTAATAAAAATTTTGGAAAAAATTATGCTATAGCAGGAGAATTAATTTCTAAAGAATTTAATATTCCTTTTGTTTTTAAGTTTGAAGGTAGTGGATTAAAAGAAGATGTTGAAAATTTAAAAAAATGGTTGAAAGAATATGAAATGGATAAAAAAAATAATAATAAATATAATAAAATTCCTTTTTGGATTATTTTGAACAATCAAATTATAGATGAACAAGGAAATGTTAAAGATTTACAAAAAGATAAAGAAGCTTTGAAGTCTTATTTTAAAGAAGAAATTAATCCTAAAATGAAAAGATTCAAAACTTTAGAAGATAAAATAAATTTTTTAATAAAAAATGATTATTATGAAGAATTTTTTTTGAAAAAGTATGATTTCTTTCAAATAAAAGAATTATATAAAATAGCTTATGATAAAAAATTTCATTTTCCTTCTTTTATAGGTGCTTTTAAATTTTATAATGATTATGCATTGAAGACAAGAGATAAAAAAGAGTATTTAGAAACTTACGAAGATCGTCTCGTTATAAATTCTTTGTATCATTCTTCTGGTAATTTTGAGTTAGCTAAAGAAATAATTGAAAATTTAATTGAACAAAATTTTACTCCAGCTACTCCTACTTTATTGAATACAGGTTTAAAAAAAAGAGGAGAGTTTGTTTCTTGTTTTTTATTAGAAGCTGGTGATTCTTTAAACGATATTTCACGTATTGTAGAATTTTCTATGCAACTTTCTAAAATAGGCGGAGGAGTTTCTATTAATTTATCTAATTTAAGAGCTAAAGGTGAAAAAATAAAAGAAATTTCTAATGTTTCAAAAGGTGTTTTAGGTGTTGCTAAACTTTTGGATTATGCTTTTCGTTATGCTGATCAAATGGGTCAAAGATTAGGAGCAGGAGCTGTTTATTTAAATGTTTTTCATGCGGATATTGAAGATTTTTTAAATTCTAAAAAATTGAATGCTGATGAAGATTTTAGGTTAAAAACTCTTTCATTAGGCGTTGTTATTCCTGACAAAATGATTGAATTAGCTAGAAATAATGAAAAAATGGCTTTATTTTATCCACATAATGTTTTTTTAGAATATGGTTTGGATTTTGCAGATTTAAGCATTTCTATGGATAAATGGTATGATATTTTATTATCTAATTCTCAAATTGATAAGAAATTTATTAATCCTAGAAAGTTGTTAGAATTAATTGCTAATCTTCAAGGAGAATCTGGATATCCTTATTTAATGTTTTGTGATAATGCTAATAAAAACAGTACTTCTATTGATAAAATTAAATTTTCTAATTTGTGTACAGAAATTTTGCAACCTACAATAACTTCTCACTATGCTTTTTATAATGAAAGAGAAAAAGATGAAATAGGTATGGATATTTCTTGTAATTTATCTTCTGGACATATGGGAAATATGATAAAAAATAAAAAAATAAAAGAAACTGTATTTTCTGCTATGGAAGTTATGAATTCTGTTTCTTCTAAAACAAATATTAGTTATGTTCCTGCTATTGCTAAAGCTAATAGATTAAATAGGAGTGTTGGTTTTGGTATTATGGGACATCATGGTTTTATTGCTGAAAAGATGATATATTTTGGAAGTGATGAAGATTTAGAATTGATAGATGTTTTTTTTAATATAGTTAATTATTATTCTTTACTTCATTCTAATTTAGAATCTATTAAAACTGGAAAAAAATTTTTCAAATTTGAAGAATCTTCTTATTCTAATGGTGATTATTTTAAAGATAAAAAAGCTATTTATCCTGTTTTACCTAAAATTAAAAAAATATTCGAAGGTATTTATATACCTACAGATGAAGATTGGTCTAAATTAAAAGAAAATGTAATTAAATATGGATTATATAATTCTCATAGATTAGCAGTTGCTCCTAACGGTTCTATAGGTTATATTATGTCAGCTACTCCTTCCTTAACCCCTATTAGACAATTGGTAGAAGAAAGAACTTATGGCAATTCTAAAACTTATTTTCCTTCTCCTTTTTTAGATAAATTTGATTTTATGTATGAAACAGCTTATAAAATGAATAAATATAAAATTATAGATGTTATTGCTATGGCACAAAAACATATAGATCAGGGCATTTCTTTTGAATTATGTATAACTTCTGATATTACTACAAGAGAGTTACAAAAATATTATTTATATGCTCATCACAAAGGCATAAAAACTCTTTATTATACAAGAACTCAAAAATTAAAAATAAATGAATGCGAATTATGTAGTGTTTAATTTCGAAGTAATTAATTAATTTAATAATAAATTTAAAATTATTTTTAAATTTTAAATAGATATTTATTGTTTATTTTTATTATATTTTAAAAATCAAATATTTTAAAAAAGGCATTATTTTAATGGAAAAAAAAGAATTTTTATCTAAAGAAGAAAAAATTTGGTTTAATATTTTTAATAACTTATCTCTTATTTATAGTAAAGAGGTTTTTGAAGAAAATTTTTCTTATATAAAAAAACCATACAAAATAGAAAAAGGTATTTTTTTTATTTTAGTTGAAAATGAATTTATTAAAAGAAAAATGTATGATATCTATTTAAATAAAATAGAAGAAATATCTAAAAAATATACTAATGAAAAATTTTATTTTAAATTTATTACTTGCGATGATGAAATAATAAAAAATGATCAAAATAAAAAAAATAATATTATTGAACAAAATGAATTAGAAAATAATATTAGTTTTTTAAATAATGATAATTTAAATGTTAATTATAATTTTGAAAATTTTGTAGAAGGAAATAGTAATTTTTTTGCTTTGAAAATGGCTAAAAAAATTGCTGAGTCTGAAGATATTCTAATAAATCCTTTATATATTTTTGGTTCTGTAGGCTTAGGAAAAACTCATCTTCTTCATTCTATTGGTAATTTTATTTCTAAAAAAAAAACTTATAAAAAAATTTTATATATAAAAGCAGATGATTTTGTAGAAGATTTTACAAATCAATTAAGAAAAGAAAGAATGGAATATTTTAAAAGTAAATATCGAAATATAGATGTTCTTTTAGTTGATGATATTCAAATGATGTCTGAAGCCAAAAGAACTCAAATAGAATTTTTTAAGATTTTTGATTACTTAAATTTTAATAAAAAACAGATAGTTATAACTAGTGATAAACCTATTACAGAATTAAGTAATATTATGGAAAGATTAACTAACCGTTTTAAGGCAGGTTTAATAGTCGATATTAAAAAGCCAGATTCTAAACATTGTTTTGATATTTTAGAAAAGAAAATATTTGCACTTCAAGGTTATAAAAATAAATTTAAAAAAGATGTTTTAAAATTTATTTCTTTTAATTTTTGTGATAACATAAGAGAAATGGAAGGTGCTTTGCTTAGAATTTTAAATTATGCTCAAATTTATGATTTAAAAGTTAATTTAAAAAATACTATAGTTTCATTAGAACCATTATTGAAAAATAAAACATTAATTTCCGGAGAAAAAATATATTTAGATAAAATTCAAAAAATAATAAGCGAATTTTATAATATTAATATAGAAGATTTACAAAGTAAAAAAAGACATAATAAATATACTTTACCTAGACATGTTACTATTTATATAATGAAAATTTTTAATAATTTATCTTTTAAAAAAATCGGTTTGTTTTTAAATAGAAAATATTCTTCTATTTTTAAAGCTTTTATAAAAATAGAAAACAAAATAAAAATAAATAATGATTTAAAAAGATCAGTAACGATTATTTTAAAAAAAATAAATAATCAAAGAGATTAAAAAAAACAAAGAGATTAAAAAACGATATGAATTTTGAAATAAAAAAGGATTTATTTTTGAATTATTTAATACAGATTCAAAAAATACTTCCTCAAAAAACATTTTTTCCGATTTATTATTGTATTAAACTATATTCTGAAAATAATTCTTTATTTTTAGAAGTTAGTAATATGAATGTTTCGATAAAAATTAAAATAGAAAATGAAATTTTAAAAATCAAAGATGATGGTTTTGCTATTGTTTCTGGTAAATGTTTAATTGATATTATTAAAAAAATAGATTGTCAAGAAATCCAGGTTTCTTCTATTGAAGATCAATTTTTAGTTATTAAAACTTCTTTTTCAGAATATAAACTAAAAATTGTTCATTTAAATGATTTTCCTTTTATTAATTTTGATTTAGATTTAAAAAATTTTTTTGAAATAGAAATTAATTTATTTAAAAAAATAATTAAAGAAACGAATGTTACTACTGCTAAAGATAAAGAAAAGAAAAATGTTTTAACAGGTGTTAATTTGATTTATTGTAAACCTTATTTAATAGCTTCATCTACTGATTCTTTTCGTTTAAGTCAAAAAAAAATAGAATTTAATAAAAATTATAAAGATTTCAATATTATTTTACCTAATAAAAGTTTAGAAGAATTGATTAAACTCTTAGAATTTGAAAAAGAAAATTATTTAAAATTTTTTATAAAGCAACAAAAATTTTTTGTATATACTAATTCTTTAATTTTTCAAACTTCTCTTTTAGAGGGTGAATTTCCAAAATTAGCAAATATTGATAGAAAAAAATTTACTTATTTTTTTAAATTGAATAAAGAAAAGTTGATTAAAATTTTGGAAAGAGTTTCTTTATTTTTACCCAAAGAAGTTAGTATTACCGAGAATATGGTTAAATTTAAAACTAATATTCAAGAAAAAAATATAGAAATTTCTTCTAATAGTGAAGAAATAGGTAATGCTTTAGAAAAAATTGATATTTTAGACAGTTTTTTATTAGAAAATATAATCTTTTCTTTCAATATAAAATATTTAGAAGATATTATAAAGATTTTTCCTACAAAAGAAGTTATTTTTTCTTTTTATAATCCAAATCAATCTTTTATTTTATATAGCGATGAAGAAGAAACTCTTTTTTATTTAATTTTGCCTTTTTTTAATTAAATAATTTTAAATTTTTATTTAATTTTTATTTATATATATTATATATATTTGTTTTTTTTGATGATATTATTTTATTGATAATAAAAAAATTTTTTTCTATAGTAAATATTAAAGAAATTTTATATTATTTTACTCATTGAACTCTATTTTTTTCAAATTAAGAAATAAAAAAAAATATTATTTTTTATTTTTTCTTATTTATTAGATTTTTATATTTAATTTTTTAATTTATAATATTTTGTTTTTTAAAAAAACTATTATTTTGGTATATAAAAATAAAAAAAATAGTATTTTTTTATTTTTATATTACTTGATTTTATAAAAAATAAATAAAATTTTTTATATTTTTATACATTTTATTTTATATTTGTCTGTTTTTTATTTATTTTTTATTTTTAAATTTGTTATAAAAAATGTTTTTTTATGATCATTATATTATAATTTTCCTTTATCATGGAATTTTTTTAAATAATATTTTATTTATAATTTTCATAAAAAACTAAAATAATATTTTTTTTAAGAATTATAATTTTATTTTTTATATTTTTTATTTTATAAAAAAATATATATAATTATTTTTTTGTATACAATTAAAAAAAACAACATTTTTTCAAAAAAAATAGAAGGTTTTAAATTTATGTCTAAAAAAAAAAGATTATTAACAGGTATTAAACCAACAGGAGATTTAACTTTAGGAAATTATTTGGGTATAATTAAGCCTTTAATTAATTTTCAAAAAAAATTTCCTGAAGATTATGATTTTTATCTTTTTATAGCTGATCTTCATTCTTTAACTAATTTTCAAGATCCTTTTTTATTAAAAAAAAGGATTGACAATATTATTTTATTGTATTTATGTTCTGGTTTAAATATGAAAAATCTTTTGTTATTTGTTCAATCTGATATTTTTTATGTTACTTATTTAAATTACATTTTAGAATGTAATGTTTATTTAGGTGAATTAAAACGCATGAATCAATTTAAAGATTATCAACAAAAAAATAAATTGAAAAATAATATTAGAACTTCTTTTTTAACTTATCCTGTTTTAATGGCTTCAGATATTTTACTTTATGATTCTGATGTTGTTCTTGTTGGTCAAGATCAAAAACAACATTTAGAATTAACTAGAAATATAGCAATACGTTTTAATAAACTATATGGTTCAACTTTTGTTGTTCCTAATTTTCTTCAGTTAGGAAAAATAATTAAATCTTTAACAGAACCTAACAAAAAAATGAGTAAAAGTAAAAATATTTATGATGAATTTGAAGATAAAGGTTGTATTTTTCTTTTAGAAGATCTAAAAAATATTAAAAAAAAAATTATGAGATCTGTAACAGATTCTGAAAATAAAATCAAATATGATCCATTTTTAAAACCTGGAATTAGTAATCTTCTTGTAATATATTCTTGTTTGAAAGAATGGGATATAAAAAAAACAGAAAATTATTTTTCTAATAGTTCTTATATTTTTTTAAAAGAAAAAGTATCTTCATTATTAATTAAAGAAATTTCTATTATTCAAAGTAATTTTTTTTCTTTTAAAACACAAAAAATTTCAAATATTTTAAAAGAAAATACTAAAAAAGTTCAAGAAATAGCTGAAAAAAAAATAATTCAAGTAAAAAAAAAAATTGGATTAAAATAATTATTTATGTTTTGGAAATTTAAAAGAATAATTTAAAATTATTGATATATAATATAATTATAGTTATAGTACTTTTCATTTTTATTTTTTTATACTATATAAAATGATTTATTTTAAATAAATTATTAAAAAATTTATTAAATTTATTTTTTATATTATTTTTGATTTTTATAATATTTTTATTTTAAATATTTATTTTATTGAACGAAGGTATAAATTTTATGAATTTAAATGATAAATTTAAACAAAATATTTCTAAATTTCGTTTACTGATATTATTAGTATCAACATTATTAATTTTTATTATTTTTTTAAATTATAATTCAGGTTTTAAAAAAAAATCATCTAATTATGATGAAAACATGAAATTACAAAAAGAAAAAAATTTATTAGACAAAGAAAACAGATTAAGAGAAATTACAAAATCTGTATATAATATAGAAAAAAAGATAAAAGCTATTTTTACACTTGAAGATCAAGAATCGTTAAAAAAATTACAAGGTAATGAAATACAAAAATCACAAGAAATAACTAAAATAATAATATTTTTAAGCCAAAAGATAAATATTGAGTCTATTCAAAATAAATTAGAAATTATAGAAAATTTAAAAAGTAATGATCCTAAACAAAAAAACTTAGGTAAAACAAAGATTTTAGAATATTTAGAACAAGTAAAAAATAAAGATAATGTTAATAAATTATTTACTTCTAAATTAGAAGATATAATAATTAATTTAAATAGTCCTGATCAACAAATAGTAGAAGACGAGTTATCCAAAATTATTTTACAAACAGAACAATATTTATCTAAACAAATGAAAGAAAAAGATTATTTGAGAATTCAAAATTTAAGAAATCCTTCTACATTGGATTCGGAGATAGAGAAAATTATTCAAGAATTGAAAT
Source organism: Candidatus Phytoplasma oryzae (assembly GCA_027945135.1). GTDB lineage: Bacteria > Bacillota_I > Bacilli_A > Acholeplasmatales > Acholeplasmataceae > Phytoplasma > Phytoplasma oryzae_A. The sequence goes on from CP116038.1 coordinate 155,726, forward strand.
ATAAAGAACAACAAGCATTAAATAATTTATCACCAGAAGAAAGAGAAAATTTAAATAAATTAAAAGATGAACAAGAATCTTTGAGAAGTGAAATTGAAATAATAAAAAATAAATAAGATTTTTCAAGAAATTTATTAATTTTAATTGAAATAATATAATATAAAAAAAATAAAATAATATTATCCCGAAAAATTGTATCAAAAAAAAGATATATTAATTATATTTTGTTAATTTAATGATATAAATTTATCTATTTTATTTTTTTATTTATATTATTTTATTAAAAATAAAATAATTTTTTATCAAAATAATAAAATTGACATTTTTTTTTTATTTGCTAGAATAATCTTAGTTTGATTTCGTAATTTTATTTCATAATATTATTTTATAAAAAAATTAATATAATTTCAAAATTTAAAATTAAATAATAAAATTAAATAAAAATATTAGAAATGATTTTTTTTATAAAAATAATATAAATTTATAAAATTTTAAAGTTAAAGGAGAATTATATAATAAAATAATGAAAAAAAGATATGAAATAATGTATATTTTAAGTCCTAATTTAAATGATGAAAATGTAAAAAATATTAATGATGATATTAAGAGTATTTTTTTGAAAAAAGGAAGTGTTTTGAATTTTACTAAACCAGAAATAAAAACATTAGCTTATCCTATTCAAAAGTTTAGAGAAGGTTTATATAATTCTTTATTAGTATATGCTGATAATGAAGAGATTCAGGAATTTAATCATAAAGCAAATGTTAGTGAAGAAATTATTCGTTTTATTTTAATTAATAGAGAGGGGAAAAAATATGATAAACAAAGTTATTTTAGTAGGCAGGATAACTAAAGAACCAGAATTGCGTTTTGTGAGCGAAGATATTCCTTTAGTTAATTTTACTTTAGCTGTCGAAAGAAATTTTGTTAATTCTTTAGGTAATAAAGAAACAGATTTTATTCGTTGTGTTATATGGCGCAAGCAGGCAGAAAATTTTGTTAAATATGTAACTAAAGGAACTTTGTTAGGAGTTGAAGGTAGTATTCAAGTTAGGTCTTTTGATAATGAAAATAATCAAAAACAATATATAACTGAAATTTCTTGCACTTCTTTTTATTTTTTAGAATCTAAAAAATATAGAGATTATATTGAACAAAATAACAATCATAACAACAATAATTTTGACTATGAAAACGATAGAAAAAATAATAATGATAATAAAAAAAATTCTCAAAATATTATTTTCAATAAGGAAAAAGAAACAGAAGAAGATATGAATACTGAAGAAGAAGATAATTTACCTTTTTAAAATTAAAAAATATTTTTAATAAAATAATCATTGTTTAAGGTTAACAGAAGATTAGGAGAGGAGATTAATTATAAAAAAAATATATGAAACAATCTAGAAAATTTTTTAAAAAACGTAAAAAAGTATGTTTTTTTACACAAAATAAATTTACTTATATTGATTTTAAAGATGTTGAGTTATTAAGCAAATTTATAACAAACAAGGGTAAAATTTTACCAAGTAGAACAACTGGTACATCTGCTAAATGGCAAAGAATTTTGGCAAAAGAAATTAAAAGAGCTAGACATATGTCTTTAATACCTTTTGTGGCTTAAATAGGAAAATAAACAAGAATTTATAAATATTAAAATTATTTTTATTATATTATATATTTTCTTGTTTATTTTTTTATATAATAATAAAATTGAAAATATTAAATTATATAAATTATTTATTGGATAAAATATATTATATAAATGAAAATTTGATTAATTTATAATTAAACAATAATTAAAGAAAATGAGTTATATTAATAATATGTTTGAATTATTTAAGAAAAAAAAAAAATATATTATATTTATTTTAATTTTAGTTTTTATTATTTTTCATATTATATTTTTTGATATTAGTTGGATTAAAAAAATTTTTCAAGATTCAGATCGCGAATTAGAAGAAATTAAAACAATAATTTTATCTTTATTTTTTAGTATTTTTGGTAAAATTATACTTGTTTGTATATTAATTTGTATTTATTTTAATTTTCGAAAACATTTTGAAATTATAAGATTAAAAAATAGACTTAATTTGTGGTCTAAATTGTCTTATTATGTTAATTATATAGGAGAAGAAGTTTTTAATGAATTACCAATAGGTATCGTTGTTATAGATTCTATTTCTAAAGAAATTCAATGGTTAAATAATTATGGTAAAAAAATTTTTAAAATTTTTGATAATATAAATTTACCCTTAAAAGAATTTAATAAAGAAATGTTCGATCTTTTAAAAAAAGAAAATAAAAAAACTATTTTAAAACTAGGTTCGGATAGTTTTGATTGTATATATAAAGATGAATTTAATGTTTTTTATCTTTTTAATGTTACTGAAAGAGAAAAAATTAAAACTCTTTATAGTCAAAAAACTTCTGCATTAATTTTTTTATCTTTTGATAACTTCGAAAACTCATTAAAAAATTGCGATCTTTCAGAACAATCACAAATAAAAGTAGAATATTTTAGTGCTTTATATGATTTTAACGAAATATATGAAGGTTATTTAAAACAATTTTCAGATGATAAATTTTTATTTTTATTAAATAGACAACAGTTAGATAAAATGATAGAGGATAGATTTTCTATTTTAAAAGTTATTCGTAATATTTCTAATAAATATAAAATAAGAATAACTCTTTCTATGGGAGTAGCTTGCTATAATTTAAATTATAATCAATTATCTGTATATGCACAAAATGCAATTGAGTTAGCCCAAAAAAGGGGCGGAGATCAAGTTGTTTTAGATATTGAAAATCAGAAAATTAAATATTTTGGTGCTACACAAATTTCTTTAAGTGAAGAATCTAAAGTATCTGTTAGAGTAAATGCTGAGATTATAAAAGATTTTTTAGAAAAAAAAGGTAGTTGTTTTATTATGGGACATATTTTTCCTGATTTAGATTCTTTCGGATCTATGATTGCTTTTTATAAAATAGCTTTATCTATTAATAATAATCATGATCATTTTTTAATTTTAGATAAAGACAAAATGGATAAAAATTTTGAATTTGTGTATCAAGAAATAATAAAAGAAGAAAAAAATATATTAAAACAAATTATTACAACTCAACAAGCTGAAAAAATGATTAATAATGATTCTTTATTAATTATTTTAGATACTCAAAATAAAAATATTGTTCATAGTTCTTCTCTCCTGAATTTAACTTCTAATATTATTATTATTGATCATCATAGAGTTACTGAAGAAATTATTCAAAATACACTATTTTCTTATATAGATTCTTCTTCTTCTTCTACTACAGAAATGTTAATAGAATTGATTTATTTTTTTAATAAAAAAATAGATATTACTCCTTTAGAGGCTAGTATTATGTATGGAGGCATGATTTTAGATACTAATTATTTTATTTATCGTACAAGCGCTAGAACTTTAGAGGCTGCTTCTCAATTGATGGCTAAAGGTTCTGACGGAACAAAAGTTAAACTTTGGTTTAGACAAGAATTAGAAAAAATTTTAGAAATAAATGATTTAATTTCTAAAGTTGAAATTTATATGACAAAATATGCAATTGTTAAAATTGATAAAATTTATAAAAGTAGATCATTTTTATCGACAGTTTCTGAAAATCTTTTAAATATTAAAAATATAGATGTTGCTTTTACTGTTTGTAAATTACAAGAAAATTTAATAGGCATAAGTGCTCGTTCTTATTACAATTTTAATGTTCAAATTATTATGGAGCAAATGGGCGGAGGCGGACATATTAATAGTGCTGCTGCTCAAATAGAATGTGATGATATTGAAAAAGTAGTAGCAAAGTTAAAAAGCATAATTTTAAGGGAATATAAAGGGAATATAAAGAATATGAAAAAAATTATTTTATTAGAAGATAATAAAGATATAGGAAAAAAAGATGATATTATAGATGTTAGTTCTGGTTATGGTAATTTTTTAATTAAAGAAAGAAAAGCTATTTTAGCTAATAGTGAAAATCTTAAAAAATTACAAGAACGTAAAAAAAAACAAATAGAAGAAAAAAGTAGACATATTATTTTATTAGAAAAGATGAAAAAAGATATACATAATAAGGAAATAGATATAAAAGTTAAAATAGGTCCTCAAGGTAAAATTTATGGAAAAATAACTTTAAATAATATTATTGATGTTTTTTTTCAAAAATATAATATTTTGATTAATAATAAAAAAATTTCTTTAGAAAATAGAGAAATTAATTCTTTAGGAAAATATAAAGTTAATGTTATTTTAAATAAAAATATAACTACTTTTTTTTATATTAATGTTGTAAGTGAAACAAAAAATGATAAAGTAGAAAAAAAATATGAATAATAAGAATTTAAAATTGCCTTACTATTTAGATACAGAACAAGCGGTTTTAGGAATTATTTTTTTAGATTCTAAACAAATAATAAATATTATTAATCGTTTAGAAGTTCATGATTTTTTTAATATAGATCATCAACATATTTATGAAGCTATGAAAGAATTATATTATCAAAGAAAAGAAATTGATTATTACTCTGTTTATATTTTTTTAGAAGACAAAAAAAAAAGAATTGAAGGAGGTAAGGAATATTTAATTAAATTGGGTAGTTTATTTCCTTCGATTTATCATTTAGATAATTATGTTGATTTTTTGTTAGAGGCTTCTTTGAAGAGAGAAATTATTAATGCTGCTTCTACTATTGTTTATAATGGTATTAATAATAATGATATAGATTCTCAGAATTTGTTAAATTTAGCTGAAGAAAAAATTTTTAAAATTTCTCAAAAAAAAAAAATTAGTCATTTTATAAGAATTAATAGTTTGTTAAATGAAATTAAAGACAAGACAATTAATATTAGACGAGAAAATAATATTATTGGTTTAAGTAGTGGTTATGAAAATTTAGACGAAATAACTTTAGGTTTTAAACCTGAAGAATTAATTATTTTAGCAGCTCGTCCTTCTATGGGTAAAAGTAGTTTTATGATGAATATAGCAATTAATGTTGCTCAAAAAAATAAAAATTCTAAGGCTTCAGTAGCTATTTTTAGTTTAGAGATGTCTAATGAACAACTAGGTACTAGAATATTAAGCTCTATAAGCGAAATACCACATAAGAATATACAATTAGGTATTTTAAGCGAACAACAAATAAATGTACTTAATGCTTCTATTTATCAATTAGAAACATTAAATATTTATTTTGATGATACTGCTACAGTAAATATTTTAGATATTATATCTCAATGTAGACAACTTAAAAATCAAAATAAATTAGATATAGTTATTATTGATTATTTACAATTAATTAAAAAACCTAGTAGATATCATAATAATTTTTTTAATAGACAAGAAGAAGTTTCTGATATTTCTAAAAGTTTAAAACAAATGGCTAGAGAATTAAAGATTCCTGTTATTGCTTTATCTCAGTTATCAAGAGAAGTTGAAAAAAGAGAAGACAAAAGGCCTATTTTATCTGATTTAAGAGATTCAGGCAGTATTGAACAAGATGCTGATATTGTTATGTTTTTATATAGAAAAGGTTACTATAATAAATTAAAAAATGAATTAGAAAATGGCATGAAAGGTTATACAGAATTAATTATTGCTAAAAATAGACATGGAGCCACAAGTACTAAAACATTTAATTTTGATTCTAATTGTTTATTATTTTATGAAATAGAATTAAATAAATAAATTTAATATATATTAATAAATATTTTTTGAAAGAGAAAAAATGATATAAAATGTTGGAACAAATAGAAATTATTAAAAAAAAATATTTAGATTTAAAAAAAGATGTTTCTAAAAACCCTACTGATTTCAGAAATATTTCTTTATTTAAAAAGATTAATAATTTAGAAAAAATTATTTCTCTTTATAATGAATATAACTCTTTAAAAGAAGAAAAGGAAAAAATAAATAATATTATTAAGCAAAATAATTATCTAGAAAATGATATAATTTTTTTAGCTAAAAAAGAAGTTTTAATCTTGGAAGAAAAAATAAAAAAAATTATTTCTAAAATTAGATTAAAAATTTTTACAAAAGATAAAGAATCTAATGGTGTTATTATGGAAATTCAAGGAGCAGCAGGTGGTAATGAATCTCATTTATTTGTTGCGGATTTATTTCGTGCTTATATAAAATATGCTGAAAGTAAAAAATGGAAAACAGAAATAATAAATTTAAATTCTGGTTTTAAAAATGGTATTTCTTCTATTGAATTTATTATATATGGTTTAGATGTTTATCATTTTTTGAAATATGAATCTGGTATACATAGAGTTCAAAGAGTTCCAATAACTGAAAAACAAGGCAGAATACATACTTCTACAGTTAAAATATCAGTTATTCCAGAACAAAAAAAAATTGATTTAGAATTAAATTGGAAAGATATTCGTATAGATACTTTTAATTCTAGTGGTCCAGGTGGGCAATCTGTTAATACTACTAAGTCTGCTGTAAGACTTACACATTTACCAACAAAAATGAGTGTTGCTTGTCAAATTGCTAAAAGTCAACATCAAAATAAAGAAAAAGCTTTTCAGTTGTTAAGAAATAAAATATATTATCAAATTTCAAATGAAAAACATAAAGAACAAAATTTTGTTAAAAAAAATTTTTTTGGTAAAGGAGAAAGAAGCGAAAAAATAAGAACTTATAGTTATACTAAAAATAAAATTGTAGATCATCGATTTAATTTAACTTTTTATAGGTTAGATTTTTTTATGGAAGGACAAATAGATTTAGTTATTTCCCCTTTGATAGAAGAATTTAATAAAGAAAAATTAAAAAAAGAACTTTGAGACAAGATTAAAATGAAAAAAAAAATTATCATTTTTCCTACAGATACTGTTTATGGTATAGGTACAAATATTAACGATATAAAAAGTTTAAATAAAATTTATCAAATTAAAGAAAGAGATATTAATAAACCTATATCTATTTTGTTTTTTTCTTTAAGACAAATTAGAAAAATAGTATTTATAGATGAAAAAATTAAAAAAATAGCTCGATTTTTTTGGCCTGGACCTCTTACTTTAATTGTTTTTGTTAAATCATCTTCTTTTCTTTTTAAAAGAGAAAAAAAAATAGGTATTAGGATTCCTAATCATCCATTAGCTTTAAAAATTTTAAGAAAAAAAGGACCTTTTAGAGTGACTTCTGTTAATAAAAGCGGGGAACCTGCAATAAATAATTATCAATTAATTAAAATAAAATTTAAGGATAAAGTTGATTATATTTATTCTAATATTAAAAATTTATCTTCTGGCGTTTCTTCTACAGTTGTTGATACTACTACTCCAAAGTGGAAAATATTAAGAAAAGGAGAAGATTATATTTTAAAAGAGTTAAAGGAATTCATTGTTAATCATTTCCATTAAAAAAAACATTTCTAAATTATTTTTGTATTTTTTTTCTTTATAAAAAATTTTTGAAAAAAATAAAAATAAATTATTCATTTTGTTTATATCTAAATTATTAGCTTCTTTTATCATAAAATCTATTTCATTTACTGAATATTTTAAAATATATGCGATTTTTTCTTTCTTTTTTTTTTCTTTTATAAAATTTTTTATTATAATTAAATCTTTTAACTTTTTTAAAATTTTATTTATTATTAATGAAGAATTTTGTTTTTGATTTATTATTTTTTTTTTAAATAATAAAAAATTATCTATTAACATATTTTTTTTTAAAATTGAGTTAATTAATAAAAAAATATCTTTATTTTCAGAATAAATTAATTTTTCAATAATTTTTTCGTCATTAATTATTTTATTTGGAGAATTATTGTAGTATGTTTTAATTTTTATAATTTCTTGATTTAACATAAGTAAATCTCCATAAGTTCTTTCTATAATTTTATAAATTATTTTATTTTTTATTATAAATTTATCTTCTGCAAAAATATTAGATATATATGATATTAATTCTTTTTTTGTCATCGATTTTGTTTTTTGTATAAAAAAATATTTTGTTAATATTTTCTTAATATCTTTAGGAAAAATATCTTTTTCTTCTGCAAAGTAAATATATATTTCTTTACGAACATTTTGAAAATAATTTAATAAAAAAGAAATATTTTTTTTGTTGTTTTTATATTCAGAGAATAATAGGGATATATTTTCTATAAAAATAATTTTTTTATTAAAAAAAAATGAATTAGTACATAATTCTTTTTCTATATTCAAAAAAATATTTTTATAATTATCTTTTTCTATTTTATAAGAAATGAAATAATAATTTTTTTCTTTACAAAATTTTTTTAGAATTTTTTTTTTTTTTTCTAAAAAAAAAGATTGTTGATAAAAAAATAAATTTAAATGATATATTTTCAAAAAATATAAAAATCCTTTCTTTTTATTTTTTATTTTTTATTTTTATTGTTGCTCTAGGATGGTATTTAAAATATATTTTTTTTAAATATTTTTGGCTAATATGTGTATAAATTTGAGTTGTAGAAATATCTTTATGTCCTAATATTTTTTGTAATGTTCTTAAATCCATTCCATTTTCTAATAGATGTGTAGCAAAAGAATGTCTAAGGGTATGAGGAGAATAATTTGTTTTTAAATTAGCTATTTTTAATTTTTTTTTAAAAATTTTATAACATCCTTGTCTGGATAATTTTTCTCCTTTTTTATTTAAAAAAACATAATAATTTTTTGGATTTTGTTTTATTAAAAAAGGACGAATTTTTAATAAATAGTTGTTAATTATTTTATAAGTATTTTTAGTAATAGGAACGATTCTTTCTTTTTCGCCTTTACCTTTAATATTAATATGTAGTTGTTCTAAGTTAATATCTTTTATATTTAATTCTAAAAGCTCTGTTATTCTTAAACCAGAACCATACATTAATTCAAAAATAGCTGTATTTCTTACTTCCAATAAAGATTTTTTTTTGTTATTTTTTTTAAAAAATAAAAAAATTTCTTTTAGTGATAATACAGAAGGCAAAGTTTTATTGATTTTAGGTATTTTTAAATTTTGAACTATGTTTTTTTTTACCTCTTTTTCTGAAACTAAAAAATAGTGAAATTTTTTAATAGAAATTATTTTTCTTGCTAAAGTTTTACTACTAATTTTATTATTATTTTTTAGATTAGATAGAAATAATGATAATTTTTCTTTATTAATTTGATTTGTATATTTTATTTTTAGATATTTTTGCATATAATTTAGATATTGTTTTATATCATTTAAGTAAGCTGAAACAGTATTATTTGATAATAACATTTCATTTTTTAAATAAAATTCAAATTTTTCTAGAATTTCTTTTATTTTCATTTTTTTGTTTTATAATTTTTTTTAATTTTGATTTTATTAACTATAATATATATAAAATATCCAGTTAAAAATATTTTTATTATTGATAAAAATAAAGATTTCCATTCTATTTGTCCTTTAAATAAAAATAAAATAAATATTGCTATTAAACATATTAAGAAGTTAGATATAGTAATATAAAAAGAAATATCTTTTTTTTTATAGATTGATAGATATTTAGCAATAATATCTGTTCCGCCTGTAGAACTTCCTATTTTTATAGCAAAACCATGAGCTATTCCGGCTAATACAGAAGTAATAATAATTCTGACAAGAGAAATCCAAAATCCTCCTTCTGGTTTGAATAAACCAAAACAATTTTTCATTTTTTTTAAATGACCATAATCTCCGTTTATTTGTTTGGCTAGAATTATTATAAAAATAAATAAAAAAATACTATTTATAAAAGAATTAATAGTAAATTTAGAATCTAATTTAGGAAAAGCTATAAAAATAAATAATAATATATTTACTAATCCATAAAATATTCCTGCAAAAATTCCATTAAAATCATTGCTTTGTATGTATTTTGATAAAATATTAGAATTTAAAAAATGACCTTTATTATTTAAATCTATTAAAATTTTAGCTATAGCATCTCCGATTCCGTGAATACCTGTAGTATAAATTTTAATTTGATATTGACCGCTAACAAAAAGAGCATCAGATAAAATATATATTAAGCTTAAAAACATTCCTAAGGCAATAATTTTAAAATTAATTTTTTTATCTATTTTGTTTATTTTTTTTTCAAACATATTTGAATTTTCCTTTTTTTATATTTCGATAAAATATTATTAACTATTATGTTATAAATAAATTATAAATTAATTTTTTGTTAAAACTGAAATACATCTTTGGCATAAATTTTCTATTTTTTTTTGCGGAATAACATTCCAACATCTAGGGCACTCTTTTCCTATAGCTTTAGTTATTTTAATTTTTATTTTTTCAGATTTTTTTATTTCTAATTGAGAAACAATTAGTAATTGATAAAAATTTTTATTTATTTCTAATTGGTCTAAAATTTTTATATATTCTTCTGGTAATTCTAATATGATTTTTGCGTGTAAAGATTTGTTGATATTTTTATTTTTTCTAGCTTCTTCTATTTTTTTCAGTATCATTTCTCTTAAATTAAAAAATAGTTTATAACTTTTTTCTATTTGATTGTATTTAATTATGCAATTTTGAATTAAATTTTTAATTTCTTCTATTTTAGGGAATGATTCTAAGTAAACATCTTCTTTTTTATTTAAATTTGATAATGATGAATATGCTTCTGAAGTAGTATGAGGAATAATAGGTGTTAATATTTTGAGTAAATTTATAATGATATCGTATATATTAGATTGTATTATTCTTCTTTCAATGTTATCTTCTTTTTCAATATATAAAATATCTTTAGCAAAATCTAAATAAAAAGAACTAATTTTATTGTTCATAAATAAAAATAAAGAATTTGTTATTTTTTCAAAATTGTATTTTTCATATAATTTAATAATTTTAATTATTATTTGGTAAAATTCTATAATAAAAATTTGATGAAAAGTAGTTCTTTCTTCTAATTTTATGTAATTTTTATTAGGATTAAAATCATTTAAATTTCCTAACATAAAACGTAAAATGTTTCTTATTTTTCTGTATTTTTCTTCTATTTGTTTTAAAATACAAGAATCTAATTTTACATCTATATTGTAATTAATACTTGCGACCCATAATCTTAAAATATCTGCTCCTTTTTCATTAATAATATCTAAAGGATTAATAACATTGTTTAATGATTTACTCATTTTTTTTCCTTTACCATCTAAAACAAAACCGTGAGTAATTATTTTTTGATATGGATTTTTATTAAAAGCTGCTACAGATGTTATTAAAGAAGAATTGAACCAACCTCTATATTGATCGGCACCTTCTAAACATATATTAGATGATACAAAAGAAGATGAAAAATTTTGTAATACGCTGTAACTGGTTCCAGAATCAAACCACACATCTATTATGTCTTTTTCTTTAATAAAAATATTATTTGGACTTTTATCGTTTTTATAGTTTTTAGGTAATAAATTTTGAGAATCCCATTTGTACCAAATTTCTGGGCCATGTTTTTCAAATAGGTCAGCTACATGATTGATTATTACAGGATCTAAAATAGGTTTTTTATCTTCAGTATAAAAAATCGGTATAGGAACTCCCCATGTTCTTTGTCTACTAATAACCCAGTTTTTTCTATCTTTAATCATATTGTTTATTTTAGTCAAACCCCATTCTGGTATCCATTCAACTTTTTTTATTTTTTCTAATAAATTTTGTCTAATTTTTTCAATATTTAAAAACCACTGAGATATTGCTAAAGAAATAACAGGTTTTTTAATTCTATCATCATGAGGATATTGATGATTGATTATTTCTGATTTTAATATAAGTTCTTTTTTTTTTAAATCTTCTACAATTAATTCATTAGCTTTTGTATAAAAAATATCTTTATATATACCTGCTATTTCTGTCATTAAACCTTTTTTTCCAACGCTACACAATATAGGAAGATTATTTTTTTGACCTATTCTAAAATCTTCTTCTCCATGACCTGGAGCTATATGAACTAATCCTGTGCCTTCTGTATCAGAAACAAATTCATCTAAAATAATTTTACCTTTTTTGGAAAAAAGAATATTTTCATAAATAGAATTTTTCAAATAAGATCCAGAAAATTTTTTTAAAATTTGGATTTCTTTCCAATTAAATTTATTTTTTATTTTTTCTAATAATTTTTCTCCTACTATATATTTATCATTATTTAAAGTAGAAAATAAGTAATATTTTTTCGTTGGATGTGCACAAATAGCAACATTAGCAGGTAAAGTCCAAGGAGTAGTTGTCCAAACTAAAATTTTTACATTTTCAAAAATATTTTTACTTATAATTTTAAAAGTTAGGAAAATAGATAATGACGAATGATTTTTATATTCAATTTCAGATTCTGCTAAAACAGAATTTAAAAAAGGTGACCAGTGAACAATTTTTAAATCTTTAAAAATTAATTTGTTTTCTACTATTTTGCTAAAAATACGAATTTGATCTGATATAAAAGATTTGTTTAAAGTTAAATAGGCATTTTCCCAATCACCTAAAATTCCTAATCTTTTAAAACTTTTTTTTTGTTTTTTTACGAAATTTAAAGCAAAATTTTCGCATTTTTTATAAAAAAATTCTTTATTCTCTTCTTGTTTATAAATATTTTTTTTCATTACAGCAATTTCTATTGGCAAACCATGATTGTCCCAACCAGGAATAAATGGTGTATAAAAACCTTGCATTGTTTTAAATCTTAAAATAAAATCTTTTAAAATTTTATTCAATGCATGTCCTATATGAATATCTCCGTTTGTATAAGGTGGCCCATCATGTAATAAAAAAAGATTGTTTTTTTTATTTTTTTTTAAATTTTTTTGATATAAGTTTATTTTTTCCCAAAAAAACTCAATTTCAATTTCTTTTTTATTTAAATTAGCTTTCATAGGAAAATTAGTTATAGGCATAAGCAAAGTTTTTTTTAAGTCATTATTATTAAACATTTTTTTCTCCTAAATAATACGAATTATAATGTAATTTTTGATTAAAATAGAAAAAGTAGAAAATTTTTAAACGTTGAAAAAAAAATTGATTATGTCTCCATCTTGAACTAAATATTTTTTTCCCTCTAATCTTATTTTACCTTTTTTTTTTAATTGTAATAAATCCGGGTATTCCAATAAATCTTTATAATTAAAAACTTCTGCTTTAATAAAACCAATTTGAAAATCTGTATGTATTAAACCAGCACATTCAGGAGCAGTCATATTTTTTAAAAAAGACCATGCTTTACTTTCTTGTTTTCCTGCTGTAAAATAGGTTTGCAAATTTAGTATTTCATAACTTTTTTGAATAATTTTTTTTAGTATGTTTTTTTTTAAGTTATAAATTTTTAAAATTTTTTCTTGTTTTTCTTTATTAAGTTCTATTATTTCTTTTTCTAATAAAATACATATTGGAATAAAGTATATATTTTTTTGTTTACTATAATCAATCATTTTTTTAAAAAAAATGTTATTTAATAAATTATTTAAATTTTCTTTTTTAAAATTTCCTATATATATTTTAGGTTTAAAAGAAATAAAATTAAAGTTTTTTATTATTTTTTTTTCTTCTAAACTTAAATTTGTTTGAAATGTTTTTTTTTCTTCTTCTGATGCAAATAATTTTTTTTTAATTTTTTCCAGAATATTTATTTCTTTTAAATTTTTTTTATTTATTTTTTGTATACGTTTTTCTATTTGTTCTAAATCTGACAAAATAAGTTCTGTTTCTATAATTTCTATTTCTTTAATAGGATCAATAACATCCATTACATTTATAATATTTGGATCATCAAAGCATCTTACTACATGACAAATAGCATCTACATCTCTTATATGACCTAAAAATTTATTTCCTAATCCTTGACCTTTTGAAGCGTTTTTGACTAAACCTGCAATATCTACGAATTCTATTTGAGTTGATATTTTGTTTTTAGATTGAAAAATATTAGAAAGTATATCTAATCTAGGTTCCGGTACAAAAACAATTCCTTTGTTAGGGTTAATAGTAGCAAATGGATAATTCGCTTCTAAAGCTTTGGAATTAGTTAAAATATTAAATAAAGTTGATTTTCCAACATTCGGTAATCCTACAATTCCTACTTTCATTTTTTTTATAATACCTTTCTTTATTTTATATTTATTTATATAAAAGTTAATTTTTTTAATGAAGTATTTTAATTTTTTTGTTTTTCATATATAATTATGATAATATATTATAATTTTTATTTATACAGAAATATATAATTACAAAAGAATCAAAAATGTATTTATAAAAAAATAATTTATTTGATTTAAATTAGATAATATAAATTTTTTAGTATTTTTGTAGAAAATTTATTTCAAAAAAATGCATATTAATTATTATATACTATTTTTATATTGAACATTAAATGAAAATATATTTATATTTGAAAAAATTTTTATAATTTTATAAAATTTTAAGGAGTATTATTAATTATATTATGTGTTTTGAAATTAAAAAAAAAGAAAAAAAAATACCTATAGGTATATCTGGCAGACATGTTCATTTAACACAAAATGCAATAGATATTTTGTTTGGCCACAAAAACTATCAGTTAAAAATTTTTAAAAATTTAAAACAAAAAGGACAATATGCTGCTGAAGAAAAAATAGATATTTTAAGTTCTGAAGGAAAAATTTTGCGTTCAGTACGTATTTTAGGACCAGTAAGAAAATTTAATCAAGTAGAAATTAGTCAAAGCGATAGTTTGAGATGTGGATTTAATGCAACTATTAGAAGTTCTGGCGATATTAAAAATTCTAGTTCAGCTACTTTAATAGGACCTAAAGGAAAATTAGAAATATCAGAAGGAGTTATTATTTCTGATAGACATATACATTTTAATTTTACAGATGCTTTAAAATATAATATTAAAGATAAACAAATAGTTAATATTAAAATAGATGGTATTAAATCAGGTATTTTAGGTAAAGTATTATGTAGAGTAGATGAAAGTTTTGTTTTAGAATGCCATTTGGATACTGATGACGGTAGTGCTTTTTTATTAAAAAACGGAGATTTAGTAGAATTATTAGATAATATTTTAGTTGCTTAAAATTTTCTTTTGTTTATATTTTTATTGTATATAAAAATTAGAAAGAGATATTTAAATGATGAAATTATGACTTATTTTATTAAATTAAAAATTAATAAAAAGATATATGAAAAGTTAGAAAAATTTTTAAAACCAGAAGTTTTTCGTGATCCTATTTATGGATATGTTTATTTTGATTATGTTTTTTTAAAGCAATTAGTTGATACTAGCGTCATGCAAAGGCTTAGAAGAATTAAACAATTAGGTTGTGTTAATATTGTTTATCATGGGGCTGAACATTCACGTTTTACTCATAGTTTAGGAGTTTATGAATTAGCAAGAAAATTTTTAGAAACTAATTCTTTTTTTTTAAATGATAAAATTCATTTAAGATCAAAATTATTACTTTTAACTTCTTGTTTATTGCATGATATAGGACATGGTTCTTATTCTCATATTTTTGAAAGTATTTTTAAAACTAAACATGAAGAAAAAAGTGCTCAAATAATAGTTTCTCATCATGAAATAAGCTCTATATTAAATAAAATTGATAAAAATTTTAAATATGATGTAGCTTCTATTATTCAAAAAAAAAGCAAATTTAAATTAATAGAAAAACTTTTGTCTAGTCAGTTAGATTTTGATCGTTTAGATTATTTAAAAAGAGATGCTTTTTTTGCTGGAGTTAGTTATGGTTCTATTGATACTGATAGACTAATAAGAATTATAGATATTGAAGATAATCAGGTTGTTTTCAAAAAAAGCGGTATTTCTTCTATTGAAAATTATTTAATAAGTCGTTATCATATGTATCATCAAGTTTATTATCATCCTAAAGTTATAAGTTATTCTATTATTTTAGAAAAAATTTTTCAAAGAATTAAATATTTAATTAGTATAAATTATGTTTTTTATTTAAAAGATATAACTTCTATTTTGAAAAAATTTATAAATGATAGTAATAATATTTATGATTATTTAGAAATAGATGATTTTTATATTAATAGTCTAATTTTTTATTTTAAAACAGAAAAAGATTTAATTTTATCAAATCTATGTCAAGATTTTTTGAACAGAAATATTTGGTCTTATATAGAAAAAAAATATATTTTAAAGAGTAAAAATCAAATTTTGATTAACTATAAAGATAATGAAGAAGAGTTTTATTATACACAAGATAAAAAAATTATTCCAAATACTTATTATGAAAATAAAAAAAATATTAGAGAACATATTTTGATTTCTTTTTTTGACAAAAATATAAAAAAAATTCAAAAATTAAGTCAAAAATCAGTTTTTATTAATTGTTTAATTAAAAATAAAAAAAAAAAATTTAAGTTTTTTTATAGAAAAAATTAAAAAAAATAAGATAAATGATAATTAAAAAAAAACATATATTTAAAAAAAAACATGGACAGAATTTTTTAAATGATATTAATATATTAAAATCAATTTTAACCAAAATAGATTTAGATAATAAAAATATTGTAGAAATTGGTGCTGGAAAGGGTCTTTTTACTCGTTTAATAGCTCAAAAAGCTAAAAAAGTTTTAACTTATGAAATTGATAAATCTTTAAAATATTTTTTAAAATTTGATCTTTATCCTAACATTTTTGTTATTTATGATGATGTTTTAAAAAGAAATTTTAATAAAGATTTTTATGAATATTTTAATAAAGAAGATATAGAAATGATTGGTAATTTACCTTATCATATAACTATTCCTTTAATATTTAAAATTTTATTTTTGGATCAAGTAAAAACTTTTACTTTTCTTATTCAAAAAGAAATGGGTTTACGTATTTTATCAAGAGAAAAAAAAAGAAATAATAATTCTTTTTTAAGTATTTTTTTGCAATCTTTGACTTGTATTCAAAAAATTAAAAATTTTAAAAATACTATGTTTTTTCCAAAACCTAAAGTAGATGGTATTATGTTAAAATTTGATAAGTTGATATTAAGTAAAAAAGATAAATTATTTATTCAAAATGAATTTTTTTTATTTATAAAAGCTTCTTTTAAACAAAAAAGAAAAAAATTAATAAATAATTTGAGTAATTTTTTTGATTTGCCTAAAAAAAAAATTTTATTTTTTTTTGAAAAATACCAAATTCCTTTTGATATTCGCGCAGAACAAATAAATGTTATAGAATTTAAAAAAATATCTTTACTTTTTTTTAATTTTTTTGAAAAAAAATCTTTATTAATAAATAAATTTTTAAAAAAATAACTAAATATGCCCAATCAAGTAATAAATAAAACTATATCTATTAATAATATGATAAAATATTTTGTAGATATGAGATATAATTGATTTTAATATTAGCTCATTATTTACTTAAAGTTAATTTAGAAAATAAAAAAACAGGGGAGAATTACAAATGAAAATTACCTACATTAAAATCAAAAAAAGTAGAGAAATTACACAAAAAGGTAGGTTATTATTTTTAGATTTAAAAGGTATTGCGTCTATAACATTTGATAATGCTTTTGTTGTTCGTAATATAAAGATTTTTGAGAATGAAAAAGGTATTTTTGTTGGTATGCCCAGTATCAAAAGAAAACTTAAAAAAGAAGAAGAAGATTTGATTCAAAAAGAAGAAGAAACTATTGCACAAATGGAAGTATTAATGACTCAGGGTAAATTAGATGATAATGAAAAAGAAAAGTTGTCTCAAATTAAATATCAAAATAAGAAAAGAAAAAAAAGACGTTTTCCAGAAATTGCTCATCCTATAAATACTGAAACAAGAGCAATTATTGTACAAACAATTTCAGATTATTATAGACAAATGATTCAAAAGTCAGAAAACAAAATTGAAGTAAGTTTAAATAGTGATTTTGATTATAATGATTTTCAAATTACTTCTGTTAGGATTAAAAAGAAATATAAAAGCCAGAATAGATTGAGAGGTATTGCTTCTATAACATTTGATAATGCTTTTGCAATACATAATATAAAAATTATTGAGGGCGATAAGGGTATTTTTATTGCTATGCCTAGTATTCCTAAATTTATTAAAGAAAATGAAAATAAAGAAGATGAAAAAAATATTAACTTAAAAGATAAAATTGATATAAAAGAAAAAAAATTTGTTAACACTTTAGATTTTCCCAAATTTTTAGATATTGCTCATCCAATTAATTCAGTAATCAGAAACAAAATTGAAGAAAGTATTAAAAAACATTTTGAAGAAATGTTGAATAGATCACAAGATTATATAGAAACCAAAGACTTATAAATTTCAGATTTAAAATCATATAATAGATAAAAAAATAATATTTTATCAAAAAAATATTTAATTGATGAGGAGAAGACAATATTGAGTCAAAGTTTTAAAAAAAATGAAAAAAGACATTTTTTTCTTTTTTTTTGTGGTATTTTATTTTATTTTTTAATTTTTGTACCTTTAAATTTTATTAAAATAAATAAAAGTATATTTATAAATTACGATACTAATTGTTTACTTCAATTTATAATTACGATAATTATTTTATTTTTATCAGGTTATCATGTTATTATTGAGGGATTTTTATTAACTTATTTAAATACAAAAGAAAATAAAAAATTTACTCCTAATATCCATATATTAATGATTTTAGGAGCTTTAGGTGCTATATATTTAAAAGAGTTTAATGAAGCCAATTTATTGATTATTATTTTTTCAGGAGCTAATTTTTTAGAAGAGTATATTGAGAATAAAAGTTATAAAGAAATTAAAAATCTTTTTAGAATTACTTCTGATAAGGCTAGATTGTTAGATTCTAATGGAGATTTTATTTTAATTGATATAAAAGAATTAAAAATTGGAGATAAAGTAGTAGTTTTGAATGGAGATCAAATACCTTCTGATGGAATTATTGTTTCTGGTGAATCTTTTGTAGACGAATCCAATATAACTGGCGAAAGTATGCCTTTAGAAAAAAAAGAAGGCGATAAAGTTTTTGGTAGTAATATAAATTTAAATAATACTTTAATTGTTCAAATTACAAAAACAGTTGATGATGCTATTTTTAACAAAATTATACAAATAAGTAATAAAATAAAGAAAAATATTTCTAAAAAAGCTTCTTTAATAAAAAAAATTGAACCTTTATATGTGAAAACTGTTATTTTTATTGTTTTATTTATTTTATTTATAAGTTTAATAATTAATCGAATATATTTAGATAGTAATTTTTTATATTATTTTAAATTTAAAAATATTTTTAAAAAAATGATGGTTTTTTTAACTGTTGCTTCTCCATGTGCTCTAGCTGTTGCTGATATCCCAGCCACTTTATCTGCTGTTTCTAATTTAGCTAAAAAAGGTATCTTATTAAAAAATGGTAAATCTTTAGATGTTTTTTCTAATATTAAAGCTATCATTTTTGATAAAACTGGTACTTTGACTAAAGGAAAACCTTGTGTACAAGAAATTTTTATTGATTCTGATGATTCTATTACAAATGAAAAACAAATAGAATATTTTAATATTTTATTTGAAATGGAGCAAAATTGTAATCATCCTATTGCTTTTGCTATACAAAAATATTTAAAAAATGTTGTAAATATAACTTCATCATCAAAAAAAAAAGTAAATATTTCAAATTCTATTGGCATAGGTATTGAATATATAGAAGATAATAATAATTATAAAGTTGGTAAATATAATAATTTTGATAGAATTTTTTATTATATTTCAGAATATATAAAAACTAAAACTGAACAATTTTTATCTGAAGGTAAAACAGTTATTTATTTTAGTCATAATAAAAAAGTTATAATGGTTATTGCTTTATCAGATGAAATTAGATCTGATTCTAAAAAAACAATTTCTTATTTTAGAAATAAAAAAATAAAAACTATAATGTTAACAGGAGATAATAAAAAAGTAGCTCAATATATTAATTCTTTTTTAAATTTGGATTTTTGTTTTTATGATTGTTTACCTGAAGATAAACTTAAATATGTAAATCAAATTAAGAAAAAATATAATACTTTGGCTATGGTAGGTGATGGAGTAAATGATTCTTTAGCTTTGGTTGATTCAGATGTTTCTATAACTCTTCAAGAGGGTAGCGATATTGTTATTGAACTTTCTGATATTGTTTTAGCACAAAATGATTTAATTAAAATTGCTTATACTCATGAATTATCAGTTTTATTAAGTAAAATTGTAAAACAAAATATTATTTTTTCTATTTTAGTTATTATTTTGTTGTCTATAATAAATTTTTTTATTACTATTCCTTTTCAATTTGCTGGAGTTTTGCACGAATTAAGTACTATTTTAGTTATTTTAAATTGTTTAAGAATTTTATAATTTTTTTAATAAATAATATTTTTTATTAATATTTTGTTGATTTTTAAACATTATAAATATATAATTTTATATGGATGTTATTTTTTATTAAATATTGAAATAATTTTTTTAAAATTTATCATTCTTTTAAGATTAATATTCATAAAATATTAATTAAATTTTGAATATTTTTCTTAAAATTAAAAATTAAAAATTAAAAATTAAAAATTAAAAATTAAAATTCATTTTTTTGATTTTAATTTAATATCAAAAGAATTTGGAGATTTTACAAATTGTTTACAAAATTTAACTCTAAAAAAGTATTAATAATTTTATCTTCTGCTTTTTTAGCTATTGTTTTAGTTATTGGATTAATATTTTTTATTTTTTCTGATAGTGAAGATAAATTATTAGATGCTAGCGAAATTGAAAATTCAGAAGAAATATCTGAATCTTTAGAAGAAGAATCAATAAATCAAGTACCTGATAATAATGATTTGGATATAAATTCACAACAAGAAGTTCCTGCTGTTCCACAAAAACCATTTTCAACAGAAAATTTAGGATCAATTATTGAATCAGCAAAAAATGGTTTGAATTCTGCAAAACAAGGTATAGATAGAATTTTACCGGAAAATAGTAAAGAACAAAATATTCAATCAATAGAAAATAACAAAATTAAAAATAATAAAAATAAAGATCATAAAATAATAGAAAATAACCAAAATAATAACAACAAACAAATAGATAGTCAAATATCTAATAAACAAAACAAAGGAGATAAAAACTCTGGAAATTTTGTTTCAAGATTACCAAATACAAAAAATAACAAGTTTATTGTTTAATATTGGTCTTCTTATTAATTAAAAACAATATTTTTAAATAAATAAAATTTTTTTAAAATAATTTTATTTATATTTACATTTAAATTAAAAAAACTAAAATTTTATTATAAATTTTAGTTTTTTATTTTTTTATATATAAAAAAATAATCATATTTATACTCTCTATCATATAAAATAATATATTAATTATGATTGAATTTTTCTTTATATATACTTATATTATTTAAAACAGGATTAAAATAAATGTTATATTTTTGTTGTTTATTATTTTCATTTTTAAAAGTAATATTTATTTTTCCTAAATAATAATCTATATCTTCTTGTATTAAATTTTTAGGACCTTTATATTCTATTATAAATACGTTATTTTCTTTTTCTTTTGTTTGTTCAATCGTTAGAGAATTAAATAAAAAAGATTTTTTAGATTTTTTAAAAAAAACAATATTACTCCAATTTTGCCAAAAATTAAAAGAATTATAAATAAAATTATCTAAATTTTGCGGTGTTTTTTGATTTTTTTTTCTTTCTACGTAACTTTCATAAGGATAAAAACCAAAAATTTCATCTGGCAGATATTTTCTTTCTTTAAAATCATTATAAAAAGTTTCTCCAAAAGTTTTTAAACATATATATTCTATTTCATTTTGAATTTGTTTTTTTAAATTTTGATTTTCTAATTCTTGATCGAATTTTTTTTTTAATTTTTCTATTTCATTTTTGTTTTTGTTTATTATTTTTTCTAAATAATCAATACCATTAAATCCGTAAAATATCCATTTTTTATGAATAATAATATTTTTATTATCGTTATTTAAAACATTTTTGTTTTTATTTATATTTTTTAAATATTTTTCTTCTGGATTAATATAATTGTCTTTTGAAGATTGTTCGCTTATTTGTAAAACTTGAGGTTCTGGAATATTATATTTTTTTTCTTCATTTAAATTAAATTTAAAATTATTTTCTACTTTTTTTTTATAAAAAAATTTTATTTTAGATTTAATTAAATATAAAAATATTGCAATTATAAATAAAATTATAAATAAAATTAAAATTTTAATTTTTAATAATAATTTTTTTTTCATATAATTTTATTTCTTTATTTTAAAAATTTTCTTTGGAGGCCCTGAACGGATTCGAACCGTTGATCAAGCTTTTGCAGAGCCATGCCTTTTATACCACTTGGCTACAGGGCCATTTAATAAATTATTATTATATTCAAATAAATAAATAAATAATTTATTATTTTTTTTCTTTATGTATAGTATGCTTTTTTAAAAAAGGACAATATTTTTTAAATTCAAAAATTTTAGAATTTTTTTTTTTGTTTTTTGTAGTATGATAATTTTCTCTTCCGCATTCTGTACATATTAATTTAATTAAATTACTCATTTTTGATTCCTTTTATATTTAAAAAATTAAATATAATATTATTTTTATTAAATTTTTATATATATAAATGAAAAAAACAAAAACATATATAAAATTTTTTTAATAAATTATTATTAAAAAAAACAATTTATTATTTTTGTTTTTTTTCAATTTAATAGAAACATTTTGTTTAATTTTTAAAATAATTTTATTTTTTTGTAATTAAAGGTTTAATAGTATTATTTTCTAATGCTTGAGGATAATTATAAATTACTTCTCTTAATCTTTTAAATAAAACATATATTAAACCATTTTCAAAATCAATTCTAGTTACTACTCCTATTTCTTTCTCGTTTTCAATTTTTACTCTTTCTCCGATTAGATAAGTATCGTTATTCCAAGCCATATTTATTAATTATCCTCTTTATTTTATTTTAAATAAAAATCTTTTTTATATTTAAGAATCGAGATTTTTGTTTTTATATAAATTTAAAAATTAATTTTCAATTTTAAATATTGATTTTATTTTTTTGCTCATTCTTAAAACTGGAACAACATGTGCAGGAACATGACGAGGTTCAGGCTGATTAGGTAATTTACAATCTTTTGCTTTTCTATCTCTTAATTGAATGATTCCTAATCCTGGCATAGGAACTTTTTCGTTTTTGTTTAAAGATTCTATTATAATTTCATTAAGATGATCAAAAAAAACATTTGCTTCTTTTTTAGTCATTTTGGTTTTTTTAGATATCAAATTAATTAATTCTAATTTGGTCATTTATATTTTACAAACTCCTTTTTATATTTATTATAAATCTAGTAAAATTTTAACATAAAAAATGATTTTAACAACAAAAAAAATTTTTTGTTTTTTTATTTTAATAAAATTTTTTAATAATTTATTGATTCAAACATTTTATCTGTTATTTTTTGAATAGGTTCGTTATTAAAAACTACTTCAAAACCTATTTTAATAATAGGTAAGTGAATATTATTTTTATTTGATATTTCTGCAAAAATTTTTAAACTATTTATTCCTTCTATTATTTGATTTGAATTTTTACTGATTTTACTTATTTTTTCCCCTAAACGAATTTTTTGTCCTGCTTTGTAATTACGAGAATTTATATTGAAAGCAGTTACTATTAAATCTCCCAAACCTGCTAAACTTATAGAAGTTTCTGGGTTAGCTCTAAAAAAAATTAGAATATTTTTCATTTCTTTTACTCCCATAGTTATGAAAGCGGCTTTTGCATTTTTATCAAAAAAATTATCATTTAAAATGCCGCTAATTAACGATAAAGCATTTTTTAAAGCACTGCAAATTTCACAACCTATTATATCTTCAGAAATATCTAATTTTAAATATTTATTTTGGAATAAAAAAATAATTTCTTTAGCAAAATTTGGATTTTTAGAGGCAATAATTAGAAATGTTTTTTTTCTATAAATAACTTCTTCAGCGTGTGAAGGACCTAAAATAGAAGCATAATTTTTAATTTTGTTTTTTTCTATTTCTTCTTGAAATACTGTATATATTGTTTTTTGGCTAATATTTTCTATTCCTTTAGATACATTTATAAAATTTTTAGGTTTTTTTATCATATTATTTATTTTTTTTAGTAAATTTCTTATTTTATGAGAAGGGATGCAAACAATAATTGTGTCTGAAAAATCAATAGCTTTTTTTAAATTATTTGTAGCTTTTATTTTCAAAAGAGGTACTTTTTTAAAAACAGGATGTTTTTGATTATTAATTTTTTCAACATATTCTTTATTTATTTCATATATTAAAACATTATTTTTATTATCTGTCAGTATTTGTCCTAAAGTTGAACCCCATGCTCCTCCTCCGATAATAGTTATTTTTTTACTCATAAAAATTTATTACTTTCTTTTTTTTTAAATATTATTTTAAAATTAATACCATCTAATTTTAAATTTTTTCTTAATTGATTTTTTAAAAATCTTTCATAAGAAAAATGTATGAACTTAGGATTATTTACTAAACATAAGAATTCAGGCGGTTTATTATTAGTTTGTTTTAAAAAAAAGAATTTAGCCTTTCCTTTTTTATAAAAAGAAGGCGGGTTTATTTGTGTTGATTCGTATAAAATATCATTTAATTTATTATTTGAAAAAAAATTTATATAATTTTGAAATATTTTTTCTATTAAAGGTAAGAATAAATGAATTTTTTTTTTATTTTTAGAAGAAACAAAAAGCATTGGAATATGATTAAAAAAAGGAAATTCTTTTTTTATTTTTTCTTCAATAAATTTTATATTTTTTTTATTTTCTATTAAATCATATTTATTGCAAATTATTAAACAAGCTTTGTTATATTTAAGTATTAAAGAAGAAATATTTTTATCTTGATCTGTTATTTCTTGACTAATATCTAGCATAAAACAAATAATATCACTTTTTTCTATACATTTTATGGTTCTTAAAAAACTATATTTTTCTTTTTTTTCATTTATTTTTCCTTTTTTTCTTATTCCGGGAGTATCTATAATATAGTATTTTTTATTTTTTATTTCTAAACAAGTACTTACTGTATCTATTGTAGTTCCAGGAATATTTTCTACAATCATTCTTTTTTTAGATAAAAAAGCATTTGTAAACGTTGATTTGCCAACATTTGGTTTTCCTATTAAACAAAAATTTATTTTTTCGGATATATTATTTTTATTTATTTCTTTATTAAAATTTATTTTATTTTCTTGAATTTTTAATATTTTCTTCCAATAAATAATCTGATCTAAAAGTTCTCCTATACCGATACCATGTTTAACACTTATACAAATTACATTTTCGAAACCTAATGAATAAAAATTATATTTATTTTCTAGAAATGTCTTGTTATCTATTTTGTTAACTGCTACAATTACTTTTTTTTGACTTTTTTTAAGTATTTTTGATATTTCTAAATCTTCTTCAGTTAAAATAGTTCTTCCATTTGTAACAAAAATAATTAAATTTGATTCTTCTATAGCGAATTCAGTTTGTTGTTTTATTTGTTTTTTTAAATCAATATTTTCAAATGTTATACCACCAGTATCTATTAATATAAATTTTTGCTTTAACCAAGATGATTTTGAATAAATTCTATCTCTAGTGGTTCCTGGTTGTTCAGAAATAATAGATAATCTTTTTTCTATTATTCTATTAAATAAACTTGATTTGCCAACATTAGGGCGTCCTATAATTGATATCTTAAAATTACTCATAATTTCTCTTTTTTTATTTTATTAAATTTAAATCATATTTAATAATATAATATTAATTAATTTATTATATTTTTATTATTATTTTCAATATATTATAAAAATAATAATAAAAATCAATATTGAAAAATTAATAATTATTAATTTGTATCTCTAGATAGATAAGTATTAGTTGTTGTGTTAATTATTACTTTTTCCCCTTCTGAAATAAAAACAGGCACTTTAATTACTAAACCTGTTTCTAAAACAGCTTTTTTAAAATTATTATTTTTTTTAGAAGTGTTATTTTGTGTAAAATTATCTGTTTTTATTATTTTTAAAGAAATTTTAGTTGGAATTATAACATCTAAAATTTCTTGTTTTTCATTTAAAATTACTTCAACGTCAATATCTTCAGTTAAATAATTTAAAATGTTTATTATTTTTTGTTTAGGTATTTCTATTTGTTCATAATTTAACATATTTAAAAAAAAATATGATTCTCCTATTATATAAGATAATTTAGTTTTTATTTTATTGATAATACCTGCTTCTATTTTAATTCCTGAATTAAAAATATGTTCTATAATTTCTCCTGTTTGAATATTTTTTAATTTGCTTCTAACAAAAGCTGATCCCTTTCCTGGTTTTACATGTAAGAAATCTATAATTTGATAAATTTTTTTATTTAATTTAATTGTTTGACCTATTTTAAAATCATTTGTGTTAATCATTTTTTTTATCCTCTTTTAAAAAATTATTAATGATTTTTATGCTTTTTTCTTTAAGATTAGAACATAAAGCATCTAAAATTATTAAAAAATTAAATTGATTCATAAACCATGTTTTTTGTCTTTTGGCGTATTTTATTGTATTTGATATAATCAATTTTTTAGATTCGTTTAAATTTTTTTTTTGTTCTAAAAATAATTTTATCTCTCTATAACCAATTATATTAAAATTCGCTTTTGGAAATTTTTTTATTAAAAATTTAACTTCTTCAATAAAACCAGATTTTAACATTAATTCTAGTCTTTCTTCTATTCTTTTTTTTAATATATTTTTTGGTATATCAAGATAAATAGTTAAAATATCATAAAGAGGAGTATTTTTGCCTTTTTTTTGTGATTTTATTTTGTTTTGATATATTTGTTTAAAAGCACTTATGATTCTTTGTTTATTTTGTTTGTCTAGAATTAAATCCGGATCTTTTTGAGAAATTATTTTTAACATTTCTTGAATATTTATTGTAGATATTTTTTTTTTATCTTCTTCGGTTTCTTCTTCGAATTCATAATCAAAAAGAGCTGATTTAATATATAAACCACTTCCGCCTACTAAAAAAGGAATATTAATTTGAGGTATTAATTTTCTTACATCTTTTTGAAATTCATAAATACTATATTTTTGTTCAGGCTTTATTATATCTAATAAATGATGTTTAATATTTTTTTTTTCTTTTTTTTTAATTTTAGCAGAACCAATATTAAATTCTTTATAAATTTGTACAGAATCAGCATTGATAATTTCTCCTTTAAAAAATTTAGCTAGTTGAATGGAAAGATTACTTTTTCCTGATGCTGTAGGCCCTGCTATAACAACAATTTTTTTCATTATATCTTATTTTATCTAAATTATTCATTAAATTTAATTTTAACTATTTTTTTTATTTTGCCTAAGTTTAAAAAAACTCCGTTTAATTGTCTTTTTCCTTCAGCAATTTTATGTTTAATCTTTTTTTTATCATTTATAAAATTATTGATAATTATATTTTTTTCAGAACCTATGATCCCTTCAAATGAACCAGTCATACCTACATCTGAAATATATAAAGTTTTTTTAGGTAAAATTCTATCATCATTTGTTTGAATATGAGTATGAGTTCCTAAAATTGCATCTATTTTTCCATCAAAATGATATGCTAAAGCCATTTTTTCGCTAGTAGCTTGCGCATGAAAATCTAATATTGAATAGTCATATTTGTTTTTACAAATTTTTAAAATTTTTGCTACTTCTTTAAAAGGGCATAATAAATTATTATTATTCATAAAAATTCTTCCTAAAATATTCATAATTAAGATTTTTTTATTTTTTTTTTTAATTATTTTAAAACCTTTGCCAGGATATTTTTTTTCAAAATTAAAAGGTCTTATAATATTAGTTTGGTCTATAAATTTAAATAATTCACTATTTCCCCATGTATGATTACCCATTGTAATTATATCTATTCCTGCAAGAGTTAAATTTTTATAGTTATTATAGTCTAAACCTCTTCCGTTAGAGGCATTTTCAGCATTTACTATTATAATATCAGTTTGATATAAATTTTTGAGAAAATTAATTTTTTCTATTAAATAATCTACGCCTGTAACACCACAAATATCACCTATAAAAAGAATATTCATTTCTATACTCCTTTTGTTTTATTTTGTAGTAGTTATAAAAATTTAAATCTTATAATAATTGAATAAATAATAACACAATATTAATAAAAACACAATATTAATGAAAACGCAATATTAATAAAAAAATAATAAAAAAATATGATTTATAATTTATAATTACTCTTTTCCTTCTATTTTGTCTTCTATTCTGAATTCTCTAATAACTGTTATTTTTATAGTTCGGTTATTTTGAATTTTTTTATTTTCTTTAATTTCTTTCTTTATTTTTTGCGCTATAATAAAAGTTTTTAAATCATCTATTTCTTTAGATTTCACTATTACTCTAATTTCTCTTCCTGAACGTATAGCATATGATTTTTCCACACCTTCTATATTATTAGCTATTTTTTCTAATTGGTTAATTCTTTTAAAATAATTTTCTATAGATTCTTTTCTTGCCCCTGGTCTTGAAGAGCTAATTGTATCTGCTATTGTTACTAAAATTGCTGTAATTGTATTAGGCTCTTGATCTTCATGATGAGAAGCTATAGTATCGATAACTTCTATAGGTTCTTTATATTTTATTGCTAATTCGATACCTATTTTAACATGATTACCTTCTTTTTTACAATTTAATGCTTTCCCGATATCATGTAATAATCCAGCTCTTCTTGTGATAATTTCATCTTCTCCAATTTCTGCTGCTAATTTTCCTGCTAAAAAAGCTACTTCTAAAGAATGATTTAAAACATTTTGACCATAGCTCATTCTGAATTTTAATTTTCCTAATAAATTTATTATTTCTTTATCAACAATTCCTATTTTAGTTTCATATACAGCTATTTCTCCTGTCTCTTGAATAAAATTATCCATTTCTAACATCATTTTTTTAAAAGTTTTTTCAATACTAGCAGGAGTAATTCTTCCATCATTTATTAAATATTCTAATGTTTTTTTAGCAATTTCTCTTCTGATAGGATCAAAGGAACTTAAAATTACTGTGTTAGGAACATCTTCTATAATTAAATCCACTCCTGTTATAACTTCAAAGTTTCTTATATTTCTCCCTTCTTTTCCTATTATTTTTCCTTTAATATCATCATCTGATAAAAAAACTACGCTTATATTATGTTCTGAAATAATATTGCTTTTAGATAAAGTTTGCATTATATAGATTAATAAAGTTTTAGCTTTTTTTTGAACTTGTAATTTAAATTCTTCTTCTTTTTCTTTAGAAAAATTCATTATTTCTTGAGCTATATTTTTTTGAGCTTTTTGAAATAAAATTAACTGAGCTTGTTTTTGAGTGAATAATGATATTTCTTCCACTTTTTTTTGTTGTTGAATTAAAATTTCTTCTGTTTTGTTTTTTATTTTTTCTATTTCTTTTTTTAAATTGTTAATTTCTTGTTCTTTTTTGTATAATGTTTCTTCTTTTTTGTTTAAATATTCTGTTCTTGATACTAATAATTCTTCTTTATGAATTATTTTTTCTTCTAAATTAACAATTATTTTTCTTCTTTGTTTTAAATCCTCTTCTGTTTCTTTTTTTAACAAATAGTTTTTGTTATTAGCTTCTGATATTATTTTTTCAGATATTATTTCAGATTTTTCAATTTTTTCTTTAATTTGTTTTTCTATTTTTTTTATTTTTTTTTTTAATTCTTCTTTTTGAAGTTTAAAATAAAAAAAAGTTACTAAAAAAGAAAAGATATTACTCAAACAAAACAAAATAATAAAAAATATTATTATTGTTTCCATTAAATTTTCCTATTTTTTTGTATATTTTATTTTTTATTTATTTTTTTATTAAAAATTATTTTTTTTATAAAAAAAATATATAATTTATGTAAAGAATAAAAAAAGCTAGTAAAATTTAGTAATAATAAGATACTATTATAATCCTATGTTATGTTTATTTTACTAGATTTAATTATAATTTTCATTTTTCTTGTTCCTATTTTTTTTAAAAAACAGAGTTTTATCTTAATTATTTAAATTATTAATGTAATTAATTTTAGATTCTTTTTATATATATTTTTTTAACTAATATTTATTTTATATTTGTAAAGTATTATTTTTAAATATATTAATTAAAAATAGATAATATAATACAAATTTGTAAGATTTTTTATTAAAATTAAATTTTTACAGATAATTTATCTTAAATAAACTATAACCTTAACTATTATAACTATTATAATAATTTTTGTATAATTTTTTTAATAAATTATTAAATATTATATTTATATATTTTACAAAAGAGGTTTAAAAAATATGAATTTTCAAAAAAATAAAAAAAAATATTTAGTTTTTTCATTTTTTTTATTATAATTTTTATAATATTTATTTTTTATAAATTTTTTGCTTTTTTTTGTGCAAAAAAATATTTAAAATTTAATTCTTATCAAAAAGAATTCAAAAATCAAAAAAAATTAAAAGAAGATTTTTTTTCAAATTTAAAACCTTTTGATATAAACAAAAAAGAATCTTTTATTTATGATAAAAATTTGATAAATGATTTCGATGAAAAAGAAAAAAATAAATTAGAATGTGAATATAGAGAAAAATTAGATAAAGATATATTTATTCAAAAAAAATATTTAAATTTAATTCAATTGGAAATTCAAAATTTAAAATCTAAATTATTGTATAATTCAGATACTATTTATAAAAATACTGATGTAAAAAAATTAGAAGAAAAAGAAAAAGAAATAGAACAAGAACTCCAAAAATTAAATAAAAAAAGAAATATTTGATTAATGATTAAAATAATTAATTAATTATTTTTAATTATTTTTGATTTTATAATTTTTGTAAAGAAGGATGAGTTATTAAAATATTTTTTATACCATGTGGTGGCAAGAATGATATAGTAATTATGTTTTCTTTAATTGAAATTATTTTACCTATTCCAAATATATTGTGTTTTATATTTTCTGCTATTTTATAAAAAACTTTTTTTGTTTTATTTTGGAAAAGATTTTTCGAATTATAAATTTTTGTATTAGGATAATTTAATTTCATTTCTTTAATAAAACAAATAGGTTTAGAAAAGTTTTGTTTTCCAAATAAAAATCTGTTTTGTACGCTTGTTATATATAAAGCTTTTTTTGCTCTTGTGATGGCTACATAAGCTAATCTTCTTTCTTCTTCTATTGAAGATTTTTTATGATTATTTGTATAATTAAAAATTTTATTTGTATTATGTAAAAATATTTTTTCTTCTAATCCGATAAAAAAAACTATTTTAAATTCTAATCCTTTGGCTTTATGAATAGAAGATAGAATTATTTTATTTTTTTTTTTATTTATATCATTTTCATTAAATAATGTTATTTGCTCTAATATAATATTTATTTTATCTTCAAAATTATTTATATTTTCTGAAAATTTATATTCATTAAAAATATTTTGAAGTCTTGTTAAATTATTTTTTAATTCTTCTTGTTTTATTTCTTTAATATTTTGATAAAAATTTTTATTTAATGAATCTGAATATCCTATTATGTTATCTATTACAAAAATAATATTTGATATAGAACATTCTTTTTTTTTAAAAAGATTATAAATTTTTTGAAATGTATTATAAAAATTATAGATTTTTTTACTAATTTTAGTTTTCTTTTTAATTTCATCTTCTATAGTCCGAAATAAAGATATATTTTTTTCTAAAGATATTTTTTCTAATTTTTCTATAGTTTTTAATCCTATCTTTCTTGAAGGAATATTAATGATTTTTTTTAAATAAAAATTTTTTTCAGGATTGATTAATGCATTTAAATAATTCAGAAAAACTTTTATTTCTTTTTTATTATAAAAAGCCATATAACCTTGTATATGATAAGGAATATTATTTATAATTAAATTATTTTCTATTTCTTTGCTTAAATCGTTTAATCTATATAAAATAGCAAAATCTTCGAAAAAGTTTTTTTTATTATTTATTAATTTTTTAATTTCTTCTACTATAAATTTAGATTCTGAATAAGAATTTAAAAAATGTTTATAAATAACTTTTTGTCCGTTACCTATAATACTTTCTAATTTATTATTTTTAAAAATTTGTTCATTTTTATAGTTATTTTGAATTAAAAGGTTTGATTTAGATAATATATTTTTTGTTGAACGATAATTCTTAAATAAACGATATATTACTGCATTAAAATCTTTTAAAAAAAGTTCACTGCAGATAATATCTGAACCTCTAAAATTATAAATATTTTGATTAGGATCTCCAACAACAAATAAAATATTATTTTTTCCTAATATTTTAATTATTTGATATTGAATTATATCTATATCTTGAAATTCATCTACTAATATATAAAGAAATTTTTTTTGATAAAATTGAGAAATTAATTTGTTTTCAGATAATAATTCATAATTATTTATTATTAAGTCATCAAAATCCATTAAATTATTTGTAATTAAAAAATTTTGGTATTTTAAATAAATTTTTTCTATTTCTTCTAAATTTTTTATTAATTCTAAACGATGATTAAAATCATTATTTTTTTTTATATTTGTTTTGTTACTTTTAAAGTTAATTTTATTTATTATTTTTTTTCGAATTTTTTTTGTTTTGTAATAAGAAATATAATTTTTAATTTGACTTATAGAATTAATTTTTGTTGTTAAGTTAAATTTTTTTATTTGTTCTTTTAAAATAATTTTAGATTCTTGTTCATTTATAATGTTGAAATAAATATCAAAATCATTTTTATTTTTTTTTAATATTTTATTACTTAAAGAATGAAAAGTTTCTATATTTAAATTTTCAAAATCTTCTTTCAATATTTCTTGTAATCTATTTTTCATTTCTTGAGCAGCATTGTTAGTAAAAGTTATAGCTAAAATATTTTCTTTTTGAATTTTTAGTTCTTTTAATAAAAAAATAATTTTAGATATTAAAGTTTTGGTTTTTCCTGTACCTGCTCCAGCTAATACGTATATTGAATTTTTTTTATCTTCTATTATTTTTTTTTGTTCTTCATTAAGATTTTTTATCCATATTTTATTCATTTTTGAGTATTAATATCCCTGTCCTTTTTTATATGTTGCGATTTTTTTTAAATTTTTTTCTTTCATTTTTTCTTTATTTATTTTTTCGGCTATTTTTGTGAAAAATAAAAAATGAGAAAAATTTAAAGAATTTTTTCCTATTAAAATACCATCTATTTCTTTTTCTTTTAAGAAATATTTTGCGTTTGTAACTGAAATAGAACCTCCATAAATTATTCTTATTTTTTCTGATATTTGATTTGAAAATAAAATACTTATTTTTTTTCGAATTTTTTCTATTACTTTATTTATTTTTTGAGGGTTAATTTTTATATTATTTTTACCAATAGCCCAAAAAGGTTCATAAGCCAATATAATATTTTTTATATCTTTATGTTGAATATTTTTTAAAATTTTTTCTATTTGTTTATTTAAAAAAATTTCAGTTTTTTTTTTTGTATTTTTTTCTTCTGAAATTTCTCCTATACATACTATAGGAGAAATTTGATGAGACAAAACAGATAAAAGTTTTAAATTAACTATATTATCATTTTCTCCGAAATATATTCTTCTTTCGCTATGTCCTAATAATACATATTTTATACCTAAACTTTTAATATTTTGAGGAGAAATTTCTCCTGTATAAGCTCCTTGGTTTTTATAAAAAACATTTTGCGCGCCTATTCTTAAATTTTTTCCTTCTATTTGCGTTAGTGAATCTAATAAAGTTATTTGAGGAAAAATAATTGTTTCTATATTTTTTCTATTAGGTATTTTATTATTAATTTTAAAAACAAATTCTATTGCTTCATCTTTACATTTATTCATTTTCCAATTAGCTGCTATAATAATTTTTCTCATAATTGAACTGTCCTTTTAAAATGTTGTTTTTAATTATTTTTTTAATATATTTTTTTAATTTTTAATATTTTTGTTTTTTTTTGACTATGATTAAATAAATAGTATTCTTTTTCTGTAAATAAATAAAAACTGTTACCTTGAGATAATAAATTTTGGAATTTATTTAGAAATAATGTTATTTCTCCTTCCAAAATAAAATAAAATTCTTCTTTTTCAGAATAACTTTCGATTAATGTTTGACCTTTAGGTTCTATTTCTATTATGATACATTCCATTTTACAATTTTGTAAGTGTGGAAAAATATAACAAATGCTATTTTTTAATTCTTTGTTTTTTATTATTAAGTTTTTTTCAGGATTATTAATTTCTTCTATATTATTTTTTTGTTGAAAAAAATCTGATGCTGATATTTGAAAAATTTTTAGCATATTGAATAAAATTTTTAAAGAAGGAGAAATTAAATTATTTTCTATTTGTGAAATATAACCACTTGTTACATTAATTTTTTTAGCTATTTCGGATTGCGTCATTTTATTATTTAGTCTTAAAATTCTAATTTTTAAACCTATATTCACTTTTAATTTCCTTATTTTATTTTATTTAAAAAAATTAAAAAAGTTTTTATATAAAAAAATATTTTTTTGAATTTTTTTTTTTATTTTTATTTTTTGATTTTTAATATTTTTTTTTAAATCTTGTTTTTCTTTTATATATTTCCACCAGTTTAATAAATTAGAATACCAAAAATATATTTTTTTAGTTTTGGATAAAAAAGAGATTTTTTTTAAATTATTTTTATTAATTTTTTTTATTTTTTTTGTTATTTTTTTTTCATTTTTACAATATATTTTTTTCATAAAATTAAAATTTTCTAATATTTTATTTTTTTCTTTTTCTTTTAATTTTTTGTTTATTTTAATTTTTTGTGATTCTATAAAAATAGTTTTTGTATATATTTGGTTTTTTTTATTTAAAATAGATAAAATATCTATTTCTTCTTCTTTTTTTTTTTGTTTTATTTTTTTCATTTGATATAAAAAATCGTTTTGATTTATTTCTTGTGCTTCTTTTAAATTTAATTGAAGTAAAAACATTTGATCTTTCATAATTTTTAATTTATTTTCAGATGTTAATTTTATTTTTTTTATTTTATTTATTAAATCAATTTTTTTTTGTTTTGTTTTATTTTTAATATTTTGAATTTGAAAATTATATATTTCTTCTAAGATATTATCATATAAATAAGATATACAATTTATTTTTTCTTCATATTTTTCTAGTTTATTATTTTCATCTTTGTTTTTTATAATTTTTTCTAATAATTTGTTTAAGTTTATTTTAGGATAAAAATATTTTATATTTTTCAATAATTTATTCCAATAATAAAAGAATTTTACTTTATAAAATAATAAAAAAATTTTTGTTCCTAATGTTTTTTTTTTTTTAAAATTTTCTATTTTTTCTAAATAAGAAAAAATTTTTTTTTGATAAAAATTATTTTTTTGAATTTTTTTATTTTGTTCTTTTTTTAGTTTAATGACTTTATTTTGAAAATTTATTTCATTTTTTTTTTCTTTATGTTTTAATTTTAAATATTTTTTTTTAAAAATTATATAAAAATTTTCATATTTTTTAAATTTTTTTTCAATAGAAAAAAATAAATTGTTTTTATTAAAATTTGAATAAATTTTGTTTTGATTTATTATATTTTTTAAAACAAATATGTTTTGTCTATAATATTCTATTAAGTTTTTATTTAAATTTATTTTTATTTGTAAATTGTTTTTGTTGAAAAAATAAATTTGTTGTAGAAATAAGTAATAATTATGAAATTGTTTTTCTTTGTTGTTATCTATAAAGTTGTCAAATAGTTGGTGTATAAAAGAAAATTGTATAATAGAAAAGACTTTTTTTTGACATTTCAAAATTTGAAAGTAAGAATTTAATTTAAATTTTATTTTTTGAAAAATTTTTTTTTCTTTAATTTTTGTTTCTTTTATATATTTTTCGAATATATTTAAAGAATATAAATTTTTTTCTTGATTTTCAAAATATTTTTGTTTTAAATATTGAAAATGTATTTTTTTTAGTTTATTTCTTTTTAAAAAATCTTGTTTATTTTTTTCTAAAATTATTTTTTGTTTTTGAAATTGATATTCTTGATTATTTTTAATATTTATAATATTATTTTCTAATTCTTCTATTTTTTCCTGATTTTTTATAATATTTTGAAAATAATAAGATTTTAAATTAATTTTTTTTATTTGGATTTGCATTTTTAAAAGAGCGTTTTTTTTATTTTTTTCATTTGTTAAAAATATTTTTTTTTTTTGTATACTTAAATTTTTTAATTTTATTTTTTCTAAAATTTTATTTTTTTCAAATAAGAATTGAATTTCTTGTTTTTTTATATCTTTTTCAGAATTAATTTCGATTATTTCATATTTTTTGTTTATTTCTAATATTCTTAATTCTAGTTCTAAATAATTTAATTTTTGCAAAAGATTATTTTTTAAAATTTTTTTTTCTTTTTTTTCTAAAATGATATTATTTTCAATTTTTTTTTTTATTTTTTTGGTTATAAAATTTTTTTCGATAGAAATTAAGTTTATTTTTTTGTTATAAAGAAATTTTATAAATATGTATTTTTTTCTCCATGAAAAAATTTTTTGTATATTTAAAAATTCATTATTAATGATTTTATTCAGAAAAGAAAGAAAATTTATATAATTAATTTTATTAATTTTATCGAAAATAAAAAAAATTTTTAATTTTTCTTGTTCAAATAAACTATTTTTTTCTTTTTTTAGATTTTCTTTTTTTATAATAAATTTATTTTGTTGTTGTAATAAAATTTGGTTGTGATTTTTTAATTCTTTTTCAAATATATTATTTATGTTTGTATTATTTTGTTGTAATATATTTTCTTCTTTTTTTTGTTCTATTTTTTCTATTGTTTCTATTTTTTCTTTATAATAGTTTTGAATGTTATTAATATCATTTTTATAGTTTTTTTTTAATATATTTATTTTTTCGTTTATGAAAAAAAATTTTTTATAAAAAAAGTTGTTAATTTTTTTTGTTTCTTCATTATTTTTTTTAGAAATTTCTTCTTTTTTTTGAAAAAAATCTTTTTCTATTTTTTTATTTTCTGATAAAGATTTATTCTCTATTATAATTAATTTTTCTAAATTTTTTTTATATTCTGAATCTAAATTTTTTGTTTTTTGTTTAAATTCGATATATATTTTTTTTTTTTCAATATCTTCTTTTTCTATATCTTCATATATACATTTTTTTTTAGTTATTTTATCTTTTTTTTGTTGAATAATAGTTTTTTTTTCTATTAGTTGATTAAATTTTTTTTTAATAATTTCTATATTATTATTATATTCAATATTTAATTTTTTTATTTCTTCAATAATGTTTTCTTTTAAATTAATATTTATTTTATTATTTTTATTTTCTATATAAATATCTATATTTTTTTTATGATCTTCTGAAACAAAATTATTTTCGAATATTTTTTTATTTAGTTTTTCGATTTCTAAACAAAAATTTTTATCAGTTATTTTATTTTTATCATTTTCATTTTTAATTTCTACAAACATATAATTTATTAAACCTCGCTTAAAAAAATTTTAAATAAATTCTTTTTTCGTAATAAAAAAATACTTATTAATTATATCATATTCAATTAATAGCGAAATTATAGCATATCAAAATGTAATTACTTTTAAGTTATATTTTTGGTTATGAAATTAAAAAATTTAATTTGAAAAAATTTAATTTTTTTTGTGAATATGAATTTACTTATTATATAATTGTAAAGAAATAATTTTGAGGAGTGTTACGAAAGAAATATGTTTTATTATTTTAAAGGAACTATTTTAGAAATAAAAAAAAATAGTGTTATTTTAGAAAATTTTAACATTGGATATGTTATTTATTTTTATAAGCCTGAAAATTTTTTTGTTTTAAATCAAGAAGTAAAAATATTTACTCATTTTTATGTTAGAGAAAATATAAATTGTTTATATGGATTTTTAAATAAAGAAATGTTGTTTTTTTTTCAAAAATTGATAAATATTCCTGGTATAGGACCTAAAAGCGCTCTTTCAATGTCAAATTCAGATTTTTTACAACAAATAAAAGAATCTTTAAAAAATAATAATTTATCTAAATTATTAGAATTTCCTGGAATCGGACAAAAAACAGCTAAACAAATTATTTTTCATTTTAAAGATGATTTATTATTTTTTGATAATGAAAATTTATTTTTAAATAAAAAAAAAAATGTACTAGAAGCCTTAATGAGTTTGGGATTTAATAAAAAAGAGATTGAAATTATTTTTCCAAAACTTAATTTTGA
Organism: Candidatus Phytoplasma oryzae; assembly: GCA_027945135.1. GTDB lineage: Bacteria > Bacillota_I > Bacilli_A > Acholeplasmatales > Acholeplasmataceae > Phytoplasma > Phytoplasma oryzae_A. Next base: position 194,095 of record CP116038.1, read on the forward strand.
GGAAAATTTAGAAGTTATAATTAAAAAAGCTTTATTTTATCTTAACCGAAATTAAAAATGATAATATTATAATTTAAATAATTGAATTAAAATATAAAATTTATAAATTTATAAATAATTAAAAGAGTTAAAAAATATGTCAGTAATTGTTGATAAAATTTCAAAAAATGTTAAAGATGAACCATTTTTACGACCGCAAACTTTAGAAGAGTATATAGGCCAAGAAAATATTAAGAAAATTCTTAGTGTTTATTTAACAGCAGCGAAAAAAAGAAATGAATCATTAGATCATGTTTTGTTTTATGGTCCACCTGGTTTAGGAAAAACTACCTTAGCGAAAATTATTTCTAATGAATTAAAAGTGGATTTTAAAACAGCAAATGGTTCTAATTTAGAAAAAATAGGAGATTTAGCGGCTCTTCTTAGTAGTTTACAAATAGGAGATGTTTTATTTATTGATGAAATACATAGTATGCCTAAAAATGTTGAAGAAGTTTTATATTCTGCTATGGAAGATTATGTTTTAAATGTTATGATAGGCAAAAACGAAGAAAAAAGAAATATTAGAATTGATTTGCCACCTTTTTCTCTTATAGGAGCTACTACTAAATTTGGTAATATTTCCTTTCCTTTAAGAGATCGTTTTGGTCTTATTTTAAAATTAGATTACTATCAAGAAAAAGAATTAGAACTTATTTTAAAAAGAACTTCTTTGGTTTATGGTAATAAGACAGAAAAAAAAGCTTTGGAAGAATTAGCTAAAAGGAGTAGAGGAACTCCCAGAATTGCTAATCGTTTATTAAGAAGAGTAAGAGATTTTGCGGAAATTTATTCTGATAAAGTTATTACTTATCAAATTACTCTTGAGACTTTAAATAAATTACAAATAGATTGTAATGGTTTAAACGCAATAGATTATGTTTATTTAAATAGTTTAGTAAAAAAATTTAATTGTGGTCCTGTAGGTTTGAAGAATATTGCTGCTACTATAGGAGAAGAAACATTTACTATTGAAGAAGTATATGAACCTTTTTTAATAAAAGAAGGTTATATCAAAAGAACTTCTCGCGGAAGGATTGCGACTAGATTGGCTATAGATTTATTTAAAGATAAAAAATAAATTGAATAATAAAAATAATAATTTTTATTTATAAAATTTATTATAATAAAAATTATTTTTTTTATTTTTTTTATGTATAATTAATTTGTTTGTAAAATATTAAAAATATAAATAAAAAAAATATTAAAAATATTAATAATATTTATTTTTTTAAAAAAAGATAAAAAGGTTTTATTTATTTTGATATATGAATGTTAATATGATAAATGTTAAAAATATTTCTAAAACATTTTTAATAAATAAAAAAATATTTTCTGTTTTAAACAATATTAATTTAAAAATTTATTCTCAAGAAATTTTTGGTTTAGTAGGAGATACTGGTTCTGGTAAAACTACTTTATTAAATATTCTATTTGGTTTTTTGAAACCTGATTATAATTCTAGAACTTTTATTAGAAGAAATTTTGATAGATATCAAAGTGCAATGATTTTTCAAAATTTCAATCTTTTAAAAAATCTTACTGTTTTTGATAATGTTTCTTTGCCTTTGAAAATAAGAAAAGTTTTTACAAAAAAAGAGAAAAAAAAAATTTTTGATATTATTGATTTTGTAGGATTAAAAGATTACATTCATTTTTATCCTCATAATTTATCTGGAGGACAGAAACAGAGAGCAGCTATTGCTAGGAGTTTAGTTTATGAACCTAAGATTATCTTTTGCGATGAACCTACTTCTTCTTTAAATATTAATTCTGTGAAAAATATTTTAAACTTATTTTATCGAATCAATAATAAATTAAAAACAACAATTGTTTTGGTATCTCATGATCCTTTTGTTATCAAAACTATATGTAATAGAGTAGCTATCTTAAATAAAGGAAAAATAGAAGAAATTATTATTTTAAAACCATCTTATAATTTTGATAATATTTCTTATTCAACTTTATTTAAGAAAAATTAATGTAAATCAAAATTAATTTAATAAAATTATCATTTATATTTTAAAAAAGAAGGATTTAAAAATGCAAAAAAAAAAAATATTATTTTTTTTTAGTTCAATTTTAATTTTTATTTTCATTTTTATTATTTTTTATCCAAAAATAGATATAAAAAAAATATTTAAAAGAAATATTTTATCTAATAATAAAAAAATTAGAATAGCTACTGCTTTAAATAATACTAGATTATTTTTAGAAGGCGATTTTAAAAACGATTTAAAAAAAAAAAATATTGATTTAGAAGTAATTTTTTTGGACAATCAATATAAATTAACTAATGATCTTTTGTTACAAGATCAAGTTTTAGCTACTTTTGATTCACATTTGCCTTATGTTAAGAATAAGCTTAGAGCAGAAAACAAATTGGATCAAAATATTGTAATTGCTCATCCTTTTTATCTTTCTAAAATAGGTTTTTATTCAGATTTGTCTAGAATGAATAATAACTCAAATACTCAAAATATAGAAAATATAAAAGAAGGCATAAAAAAAGGTTATAAGTATAAAATAATTTTGCCTTTTTCAGTAGAACAAAAAAGTTTATTTTTACTTTTTTTACAACAAATGGATTTAATTCGATTAAAATTAAATATTTCATCAAAAGAAAAAGAATTTGATGAATCAGATTTTGATATTCCTGAACAAATTGAACTTATAAAGAGTTTAAATATGATTTCATTGTATCATGAATTTAAAAATGATAAAAGTATTCATTTTTTAATGAACTATCCTGGTATTTTAGGAAAAGAAAAAGATAATTTAATACTTATTAAATCTCTAGAAATTCCTTTAAATGATGTTAAAAATCCTATTTATGACTATACAATTTCTCTTATTGTGAAAGAAAAAAATGTTAATTCAGAAGATGTTAAAATTTTAAAAGAAACTTTATCTCAACAAAAGTTTATTGATAGTATGAATAAATCTTTTGGTTTATATTTAGAAATGATATCTCTTGATAAAATGAATGAAATAATTATTAATGTTAATAATAAATATAATTATTAATAGATAAAAGTTAAATAATTAAATATTATGTTAAATAAAAATTTTTTTAAAAGAATTTATAATGTTTTAATTTTTAGTGATAAGGTTTTTTTTACTCAAAATAATCCAAATATTAAAAAATCATTTTTATTATTAGATGGTTTTATGGAAATGGTTAAAATTACTTTTTTTTCTACTTTTATATCTTTTTTTTTGGGATTATTATTAAGTATTATTTTATTTTTTGTTAAAATTCATAAAGATAAAATTATAAATAAATTTATTTTTTGTTTTATTAATAGTTTTATTAACTTTTTTTTATCAATTCCTTTTTTAATATTAGTTTTACTTATAATACGTTTTTTTTTAGGTCCTTATTTTCAACTTTATAGTGGTTTTACATCAGGTTTATTATGTTTAATTTTGGTTTTGACGGCTCATTCGACTCGTAATTTAGAACAAGTTTTTTTACAAATAAATCCAGAACTTTATAAAACATCTTATACTTTAGGTGCTAATAAAATTCAATTTGTAAGATATTTTTTGTTAACAGAGGTTAGATCTTATTTAATTTTAAAATTGAATTCTCTTTATGTTTCTTCTGTAGCGTATTCTAGTATTTTAGCTATCATAGGAGTTAAAGGTATAGGTTATGTAGCTTATGAATATGGATTAAGAGGTACTTATGTTTACGAAAATTTTGAAAGTTCTGATTTAATTTTTGTATCTTCTTTAATTCTTTTTTTTTGGATACAAATTATTAATTTTTTAAGTGTTTTTATTTCTAATAAATTAGATAAAAGTTTTATTAATAAATAAAAAATATTAATTTCTTAAAATATCTATATTTCGATAATTTAATTATTTTATTCTTTATTAATATTTTTTATAATGAGTTTGACAATAAAGAATAAATAGTTTAGAATTTATAATGAGAATAATATTTTATAATGATTATTTTTTGTTTATTTTACATAACTTTTTAAACAATTTTTTATTATTTTTTAATTTTATTATTTTAATAAGTTTTTTTATTTTAATAAAAAATAAATTTATTTTTAAATTTATTTGTTTAACTAATTTTAATTTATTTTGTCTTATATAGGCGATAATTGAAAATTTTTATTTTATTCATTAAAAAAAGGAGATTAGTAATTTAAATGAAAATGATTGATTTATTCAATCCTTTAAATAAAAAAATGTTTCAAATTTTAGATCCGGAAGGAAAAGTAATTAATCCAGATTTTGAACCTATAATTAATCAATCAGAATTATTAAAAATGTATAAAATAATGGTTTTAACTAGGATATCAGATATAAATGCTGTTAGATACCAACGTCAAGGAAAAATGTTAAATTATGCAATGAATTTGGGTCATGAAGCTACTCAAATTGGTATAGCTTCTGCTTTGCAAGAAAAAGATTGGATTTCTCCTTACTTCAGAGATTTAGGATTATATTTATATAGAGATATTCCTTTAGAAAAGCCATATTTATATTGGTTTGGTAATGAAATTGGCTCTGATGTTTCTCATAAAAAACGTATTTTACCAGTTAATATTATAATTGGTTCAGGTATTAATATAGGAGCTGGTTTAGCTTTTGCTAGTAAAATACAAAATAAAAAAGAAGTTGTTTTAGCTACAATTGGTGATGGCGGAACTGCACATGAAGAATTTTATGCTGGTTTAAATTATGCTTCTGTTTTTGATGTTCCTTTAGTAGTTGTTATTCAAAATAATCAGTATGCTATTTCTACTCCAAGAAATATTGCTTCTAAAACTGAAACTTTAGCTGAAAAAGCATATGCTTTTGGTATACCAGGAATTCAAATAGATGGAAATGATGTTTTGGCTGTTTATGTAGCTGTTAAAACTTTATCAGAAAGATCTCGTCAAGGAAAAGGACCTAGTCTTATTGAGTCTTTTACTTATAGAATGGGAGCTCATACAACAAACGATAATCCTGCTTTATATCGTAATAAAAAAGAAGAAGAAGAATGGTTAAAAAAAGATCCTATCGAAAGATTTGAAAAATATTTATTAAATAAGAACATTTTGTCTTTAGATTTGATCGATAAAATTAAAAAAGAAACAGAAAGTTATGTTGAAGAAACTCATAATAAGATTATGCAATATGGTACTATTGTAAAACCAATAGAAGTTTTTCAACATATTTATGATAAAATGACTCCTCAATTAGAAGAACAATATAACGAATATAAAATTTTTTTAGAAAAAAAATAATAAAAAGAAGGAAAGAAATTAATTAAAAATGGCTTTATTAAATTTATTAGAATCTATAAGGCATACCTTAGATATTCAATTAAGAAAAAATGACAAGATAGTGTTATTTGGACAAGATATTGGTAAATTAGGTGGTGTTTTTAGGTTAACAGCTGGTTTACAAGAAAAATATACTGTTCAACGTGTTTTTGATACTCCTATTTGTGAATCTGCCATTGTAGGAAGTGCTATTGGAATGGCTATTAATGGATTAAGACCTATAGCAGAAATTCAATTTGATGGTTTTGTTTATGTTGGATTACAAGATTTAGTGTCTCATGCTGCTAGAATGAGAAATCGTTCTCGTAATAATTTTTTTTGTCCTATGGTTTTAAAATTTCCTATTGGTGGAGGAGTTAAAGCTTTGGAACATCATTCAGAATCTTTAGAAGTAGTTTTAGGATCTTTCCCAGGATTAAAAGTTGTAGTTCCATCTAATCCTTATGATGCTAAAGGTCTTTTAATTGCTGCTATTAATGATGATAATCCTGTTATATATATGGAACCTAAATTGTTATATAGAGGAAAAAAAGAGGAAGTACCTGAAGAAGAATACGAAATAGAAATAGGAAAAGCGAAAATAGTTCAAGAAGGGAATGATATAACTTTAGTAGCTTGGAGTTCCGCTGTAAATATGTCTAAAGAAGCTATTAAAATATTAGAAAAAGAAAATGGTCTTTCTATTGAATTAATTGATTTAAGAACTATTAATCCGTTAGATAAAGATACTATTATTAAATCTGTTAAAAAAACTAGAAGATTTGCGGTAGTACACGAAGCTACTAAAACTTTTGGTCCTGCAGCAGAATTAATTACTTTAGTTAATGAATATGCTTTTGAATATTTAGATGAAGCTCCTATAAGAATTACGGGATTTGATATTATTATGCCACTAGCTCGCGGAGAATATCATCAAATGATTAATGTTGATAAAATTATTTATGGTATTAAAAAAAATTTTAAAAAAATAATGAAAATTAAGAATATTAAAAAATAATAAAAAAATAAGAGGTTTTTGAAAATGAGTGAAATAAATAAAAAAAAAGATGGAAGAATTGAACAAATATTTTTAACTGATGCAGGAGAAGGATTAGATCAAGCTACAATTATTCAAATACATGTTCAAGAAGGAGACAAAATTGTTAAAAAACAACCTTTATTAGAAGTTGAGTATGAGAAATTGCCTGTTACAATAGAATCTATTGTGGATGGTGTTATTAAAAAAATACATTGTAAAACTGGCGAAGTTTATAAAATAGGGGATTTATTATTGACAATAGAAAAAGATGAAAAATAATAAAATACAAAAAAATATAATTTTTTAAATATTATTATAAGAATAGGTATAAAAAAATGGAATTAAATAAAAAAGATGATATTAATTTGAAAAATTCCGAAAAAAAATTATATCAAAAAGAAGAAATGAAAATCGAAGAAGTCAAAATTGAAAAAATATCTTCATTGAGAAAAACAATTGCTAAACATATGATAGTATCTAAAAATTTGATACCTGATGCAACTTTGATTAGTGAAGTAGATGTAAGTGATTTAGTTATTTTAAGAGAAAAATATAAAAAAGAGGCTCTCGATAAAAATATAAAATTAACTTATATGTCTTTTATTTCAAAAGTAGTGACTATAGCTTTAAAAGAATTTAGTACACTTAATGCTTTTTTCGATGATCAAAAAAATGAATTAACTTATTATAAAAATATTAATTTAGGTATTGCGGTTGATACTCCACAAGGATTGATAGTACCTAATATTAAAGATGCTGGAAATTTAAGTATTTTTGCATTAGCGAAAGAAATTCAAAATATAGCTCAAATGGCTTTAAATAGTAAATTAGAAGCCAAACATATAACAAAAGGAACTTTTACTTTAAGTAACTATGGTGCAACAGGTGTTTTATATGCTACTCCTATTATTAAATATCCAGAATTAGCTATTTTAGGGATTGGAAATATTATTAAAAAACCAGTTTTTAAAAATAAAGAAATTTGTGTTTCTGATATTTTACCTTTATCGTTAAGTTTTGATCATCGTATTTTGGATGGGGTATATTGTGGAAATTTTTTAAAGAAAATTTCTTTTTTATTAAATGATATTAATAAGTTAGAAGAAAATATTTTTTAGTTTTTATTTAAATAAACAGAGGAAAGAAATCAAATAATGAAAGATGATAAATATGATATTTTAGTTATCGGAGGCGGACCTGGTGGATATGTATCTGCTATTAAAGCTGCTCAATTAGGAGCTAAAGTAGCTTTAATAGAAAAACATAAAATTGGTGGTGTTTGTTTAAATTATGGTTGTATACCTACTAAATCTTATTTAAAAAGCGCTAAAGTTTATGGTTTTTTGAAAAATGCTGAAATTTTTGGTTTAAAAAATAATTCTGATGATTTTACATTTGATTGGATGTCTATATTATCTCGAAAGAATAAAATTGTTCATAAATTAACTAGTGGAATTGCTTTTCTTTTAAAAAAAAATAAAATTGATATTTTTTATGATGATGCCAAAGTTTTATCTTCTAATAAAGTTCAAATAGGAGATAAAGTTTTAACTTCTGATAATATTATTATTGCGACTGGTTCTACTGCTATAATACCTCCTATTCCTGGAGCTTTAGAATCTTTCAAAAATAAATATTTGTTAACTAGTAACGAAATTGTTCAAATTAATTTTTTCCCGAAAAAATTAGTTATTATTGGAGGAGGAGTTATTGGAGTGGAATTTGCTTCTATTTTTAATAAATTTGGTTCAGAAGTCACTATTATAGAAAGACAAAAAAATATTCTAAATAATATGGATCATGATATTATTGATAATTATAGTAAGATTTTGACTAAAGCTAATATTCATATTTTAACCGAAAGAACAGTAGAAAAAATAGAAGATAATAATGTATTTTATTCTTATCAAGAAGGAGAAAAAACTAAAAAAGAAAAAATTGAATCTGATATTATTTTAATGGCTATTGGAACTAAACCTAATTTAGAAGCTGTTAAAAATTTAAATTTAAAAATGAATCCGAATGGTAACGGTATATTAACTGATGAATTTTTGAGAACTTCTATAAAAGGAATTTATGCTATAGGAGATGTTAATGGTAAATATATGTTAGCTCATGTGGCTAGTCATGAAGGTATTATAGCTGCGTCTCATGCTTTAAATAGAACTGAAAATATTCAAGCTATGAATTATGATCGGGTTCCTTCTTGTATTTATGGTTTTCCTGAAATAGCTTCAATAGGGAAAACAGAAGAACAAGTAAAAAATATAAAAGATATTGATTATAAAATTTTTAAATTTCCTGTAAGTGCCATAGGTAAAGCTTTAGCGGATAGTGAATCAGAAGGATTCGCAAAAGTAATTGTTCATAAAGATAATTTAAAAATTTTAGGTATGCATATATTAGCTTATAATGCTACAGAATTGATTACTGAAATTGGTGTTGCTCTTCAATTAGAAGGGACAGCTTATGATATTGTTCATACAATACATCCTCATCCTACTTTGTCAGAATTAAATTTAGAAACTTTTTTAGGAGTTATTGATAAACCTATTCATTTTTAATTTATTCAAATTATAAATAATATTTTATTTTATGGAAATTATTTATAAAATTTAAAAAAATTTATTAATAAAGAGAACAAAACTATGTTAGTAGATACACATACTCATCTGAATTTAAAAAAATTTCAAAAAGATTTATATCATGTTTTGCAAAGATCTTTTGTTAAAGGAGTGACTAATTTTATTGTTCCGGGTTTAGATGAAGAAACAAATAAATTGTCGATATTATTATCTCAAAAAAAACATTTTATTAAAGCTGCTGTAGGTATTCATCCTTGTTATTATTTTAATCAAAATCCTTATAGTATTGAAAAATATTTAAAACTTCCTCAAGTAGTGGCTGTTGGAGAAATTGGATTAGATTTATATCATGAAAAAGATTCTTTAACCATACAAAAGAAAAATTTGAAAATTCAATTAGAATTAGCTATTAAATATAATTTACCAGTTATTTTGCATGCAAGAAATTCTTTTGAAGAAATTTATCAAATTTTGTTACCTTATAAAGAAAAAATAAAAGGTGTTTTTCATTGTTTAGTTACTGATATATCCAATATTGAAAAAGTTTTAGAATTAGGTTTTTATGTAGGTATTGGAGGTATTGTTACTTATGAAAAAGCTTATGAAGTTCATAAAATAGCTCAATTGATACCTTTAGATAAAATTTTATTAGAAACAGATTCTCCTTTTTTAACACCTTTTCCCCTTGATAAAAACCAAAGAAATGAACCATCTTTTTTAGTTTTTATAGCAAAGAAAATAGCTTTATTAAGAAATATTGATTATCGACAAGTTGTAAAACAAACTTCAATTAATGCAAATAATTTGTTTTCTTTAAAATTATTTCAATAAAAAAACAGTATGATAAATATTTTTATCGTACTGTTTTTTATTGAAATTAATTATAATAAAAGTGAAATTTATTTTAATAATTAATTACTCTTAATCAAAATCATTAATATATATATATTCAAAAATAATTAAATAATTCCAGAAAGGTTGGATATGTTTTTTAATTTAAATAAAAAACAATATTATATTTTTTTTTTGTTATTTTTTTTGTCTCTTATTTTAAATATATTTTTTTTAAAAAAGTTGTATTTTTATAATAAAAATATATTATTTAATTTAAAAGAAAAAGAAATATCAAATATGGAAATTTATGATAAAAAATATGATATACCATTTACTTTTGAACAAATTTCGGAAATAAGTCAACAAATAGAAAAAAAAAATTTTTATGAAAAAAAACAAAATGATAATATAACAGAATATTATAATTTCTTTTTAGAAAAAAATTTATCTCAAGTTATTAATGATGATATAATTTATGAATATAAGAATTTTAAAAAAAATTTTTTATTTAGAATTATAGATATAAAAAAAAATTTTTTAACTGAATATAATGAAGATGGTTTGAAAAAAGAGCAAATTTTTTATAAGAAAAATCCAGAAAATGAAAAATTTGATTCAAAACAAATAAATTTTATTATAAAAAGAATTGTTTATAAAAAAGATGGAAAAAATATACAATATATAGATGAATTTAGTGATCAAAAAGAAAATAATTTAATCAGAAAAACAGAATATTTTTCTAATAATCCAGAAGAATATTTTGTTATTAAATTGGATGATCAAAATAATAATATTATAACAACTACTTATTTTTTTAATAATTTGATAAGATATATCATAGAATATAGCGATGATATGGATATGTTTAAAATGAAGAAGATATTTTATACAGAAACTATTCCGCAAAAAAAAAAATATGTGGAAGAAAATTATTGTAAAATTGAAGATAATTTTTTTGTAGCTACTAAAAAAACTTATTTTGAATATGATAGTGAAAAAATAAATATTATAGAAGAATTTAATTTAGATAAAAAGATTAAAATTACTACTATTTATTTAGAAAATAATCAATTTATTAAATTTTATGAAAAAAATATTATCTAAAATAAAAAAAATTTATTTTTTTCAATATATTTATTTATTTTTTAAACTATTTAGATATTTTTTTATTTTTCTAACATAACTTTGATTTTTTATACTAATATTATTTTTTATAATATATTGTCTTAATTTTTTTGGCATAAAAATTCTAATATCTTCTTGATTATATCCTATAACAATAGATTTGTTATTAAAAATTATTGGTTTTTTAAAAATACTAGGATTTTGAACTATGAATTTTTTAACTTGTTGTATTTTCATGGAGAATAAATCAATTTTTTGTTCCTTGAAAATTTTAGAACGAGTAGAAATTATTCTTGTAAAATCAATTTCTTCATAACTTAAAATAAGATCAATATCAAATTCTGTTAAACTTAAATTATTAAAATTTTTTTCTTTGTATTCAATATTATGTAATTCTAACCATTTTTTAGCTTTTTGACATGAAGAACAACGATTTGCAGTGTAAATAAAAACCATTTTATTAAATCACTTCCTTAATATGTAATTTTTTAAAGTTTACATATTTATAAAATTTTTTTAAATTTTTTTTGGTTTTTTATCTAAATGATTAAGAAATTTTCTTATTTTTTATAATTAAAATTTCTTTAAAATAAAATTTATTTTTTTAAAATTTACATTTGAAATTTACATTTTATTAATTTTATTAAAAATAGATTAGAATTTAAATATTAAATTATAGCTATTTTAACAAATTTATTTGAATAAATCAAAAAAATGTTTATAAAAAATTAAATAAAATTAATATAATATAATTTTTGGTTAAAAAAAAGAAATTAATGTCTTAATTTCTTTTTTTAAAATTTATATTTTATATATTATGCTAATATAATAACAAAAGCTGCAGCATAATTTTTTTCATGAGTAATAGAAATCATAATTTTATGATTTTTAGTATTTTCTATATATGGAAAACCATATTTTTCATTATTCAAAATAGACCATTCATGATATTTATTTTGGCTGTGACCTTTTTGATATGCTTTAAAAATAGCTTCTTTTCCTGCCCATCTACCTGCTATAAAACTTAATTTTCTATTTAAATTATTTATTTGATTATAAATTTTATATTCTTTTTCAGATAAAATTCTTTTTGATATTTGATTTAAACCTATTTTTTTTATTCTTTTTATTTCTATTAAATCTATTCCGATGCCTTTCATATTGAAATTAAATTTCTACCTTTTATTCAAATAATATTTTTTTAAAATATTCTTTATTTATTATTTTTATTTTTAAATCATTTGCTTTTTTTATTTTTTTTAAACTACTTTTTTGTCCACAAATAAGAAAATTTGTTTTTTTAGATATGTTATTATCAATAATAACTTTATATTTTTTTTCTAAAATGTTTTCTATTTCTTTTCTTTTTATATAATCAAAAAAACCTGTTAAAACAATTTTTTTGTTTTCTAAAATAATATATTTTTTATTTTTTTCTTTTTCATCATATTTATTTTTATTTTCTTTTTGTAATGAAAATTGAATATTTTTTTGTTTTAATAATTTTATTTCTTTTATATTTTTTTCATTTTTAAAATATTCAAATACACTTTTAGCTATTTTTAATCCTATTGTTTCTATTTTTAAAATATCTTCTAAATTTGCTTTTTGAATATTTTCAATATTTTGAAATTTTTGAGCTAATAATTTAGCTATCTTCAGACCTACATGTTTGATGCCTAAAGCGAATAAAATATTTCCAAAAGGTCTTTTTTTACTTTCTTCTATTGATAATAAAATATTATCTATTTTTTTTTTTTTAAAAAAAGGTATTGTTTCTAATTTTTTTTTATTATTTTGAAGATTATATAAATCATATCTATTTTGTATTATTTTTTGTTGAAAAAAAGTTTTTAAAGTTTTATTTCCTAAAATATTCATGTTCATAGCTTCTTTAGAAACAAAATGAATTATTTTTTTGATTTTTTGTTCTTCACAATTTTCATTTAAACAAAAATAATCTACTCCATTATTTTCTTGATTTATTTTTTGGAAACAAGAAGGGCAATTATAAATTATTTGATAAGAAACTTGATTTGTTCTTTTTTCTTTTTTAACTTTTATAATTTCAGGAATAATAGAACCAGATTTATGTATTAATACAAAGTCATTTATTCTTATATCTTTTTTTTTAATATAATCAAAATTATGTAAAGAAACTCGAGAAACTAAACTTCCGTCAATAATGATAGGTATCAATTCGGCTATAGGAGTTATTACTCCTGTTCTACCAACTTGAAAAATAATATCTTTAATTTGAGTTTCTCCTTGAATGGCGCTAAATTTATAAGCTATAGCCCATTTCGGAAATTTACTAGTGTAACCTATTGAATTATGTAATGATAATTGGTTTACTTTTATTACAAAACCATCATTATTGTAATTTAATTTCTTTTTTATTTTTTCGTAATAATCTATAGTTTCGATTAGTTGTTGAAACGAATTTATTAATTTATAATTTGAATTAACAGAAAAACCCATTTTTTTTAAAAATATTAAAATATCTTCTTGAGTTTTTATAAAAAAAGGAGGATTTATTATAGAATAAATAAAAGAAGATAAATTTCTTTGAGCTATTATATTAGTATCTAATTGTCTTAAAGTTCCTGAAGCAGCGTTTCGAGGATTAGAAAAAGGTTTTTTGTTTTTTTTAATTTGAATTTCGTTTATTTTTTTAAATGACTCAAAATTAAAGAAAATTTCTCCTCTGACTTCTAAATCTATTTCTTCCTTTATTTTTAAAGGAATATCTTTGATAGTTTTTATATTATTTGTGATTAATTCTCCTAAATAGCCATTACCTCTGGTTATTGCTTGTTTTATAATTCCTTTTTGATATTTTATACTAATAGCTACACCATCTATTTTAAGTTCTGTAATAAAATTAGCATTATTTTCTTTTTTTTTAATATTATCGTAAAATTTTTTCAATTCTTTTAAGTTGAAAACATTGTCTAATGATAACATAGGGATATTATGTTTTATTTTTTTAAATTTAGTGTTTAAATACCCTCCTACTCGAAAAGTAGGGCTATAGGAGATTTTATATTCTGGATATTTTTTTTCTAAATCTATTAATTCTTTTAAAAAAGCATCGTATTGTTCATCTGTTAATTTAGAATTGTTTAATTGATAATAATCATGGTTGGCTTTTTGTAAAATATCAGTAATTTCTTTAATTTTGTTTTTAATTTTCCATGTCATAATTTAGATTTCAAAATAATTTTTCATCTTTCTTAATAATATTTAATTCAATTACAAAATAAAAATGTCTAATATATCACTTTTACATTTCATCCAAGATAGGAATTCCTAATAATTTTAATCCTTCTTGAATAGTGATAATTATAATTTTTATAAATATTAAATTCGCATTATTTAAAATTTTATTTTCAACCAAAATTTTTTCTTTTGCATAAAATTGATTCGCATTTTTAGATAATTTTAATAAATATCTTGCTAATATACTTGGCATATTTGTTTTTTGTGTTTTTTCTAATATAATATCAAATTGGTCTATCATCTTAATAATATCAAAATAGCATTTTTTTTCATAATAATGACTTATTTTTGACCAATTATTTTTTATAATTTTATTTTTGTTATTTTTATCATTTAGTTCTATTTTTTTGATAATAGAATTAAATCTGACTATTGTATATTGTAAATATGGTCCTGTTTCTCCTTCGAATTTTAACATTTTATTTAAATCAAATTCGATATCTAAATGTCTATCATTTTTTAAATCATTAAAAATAATAGATCCGATAGCTATTTTTTCAGCTATTTTTTTTATTTTTTTTAATTTAGGGTTTTTATTTTTAATTATTGTTTTGGCTTTTTCAATAGCTATTTGAATGATTTTTTTTAAATTATAATCATTATTTTTTCTTGTAGAAATTTTTTCATTATTAGATAAAATTAATCCAAAATTAATGTTTTCTAAATCTAAATTATATCCTATTTTTTTAATTATTCCGAATAATTGTTGAAAATGTAATTTTTGTTCATTTCCAACAACATATAACATTTTAGAAAATTTAAATTTTCTAAGACGAAATAAAACACAAGCTATATCTCTACTTAGATAAAGATAACTTCCATTTTTTTTTTTTATTAATGCAGGAGGTATATTATCTTTTAATTTCATAATATAAGCCCCTTGATCTAGTATTATCATTTTTTTTTTTTTTAATTCATTTACAATTTTTATTGTTTTTTTATGAAAAAATGATTCTCCTATATAATAATCAAAAGAAATATTTAATAATTTATATATTTTTTTAAATTCTTTTATTGATATTTTTTTAAACCATTTCCATAATTCTATTTCTTTTTGATTTTTTTTTTCTAATTTTTGAAAAATTCTGCTTGCTTCTTCTTTTAATTCTGGATTTTCATTTTCTTTTTGGTGAAATAAAATATATAGTTTTTGTAATTCATTAATAGGATCTTTTGAAATAATTTCTTTTTTTCCCCATTTTTGATAAGCTAAAATCATTTTGGCAAATTGCATACCCCAATCTCCTAAATGATTTATGCTTATAGTTTTAAAACCTAATTTTTTGTAGATGTTTTTCAGAGAATTTCCTATTATAGTAGATCTTAAGTGACCTATAGAAAAGTTTTTTGCAATATTAGGAGATGAATAATCTAAAATGATAGTTTTTTTTTTATATATTTTTTTTTTTTGTTTATTTAAAGTTAAGATAGAAAAAATTTTTTGTATAAATAAGGATTTATTCATTTGAATGTTTAAAAAATTTTTTTCTAAAAAAATATTTTTAATTTCTTTTAATAATAATAATTCTTCTTTTATTTCTTGAAAAAAAAAATTTATGTTTTTATTTGTTTTTTTTGCATATGGAAAAAGATTTAAATAAAAATCAAAATTAACATAAATATTGTTTTTGTTATTTTGTTTTATTTCGAATTTTATATTGTATTTTTTATTTAAAATTTTTTCTATTTTTTTTTTTATTTTTTGTATATACATACTTTTTACTTATTATTTTTTATTCATAATTCAAATTTAATTAATTATTTAAATTTCTAAATTATCTAAAGTGTTTTTAAAAAATTTTGGTAAAGGAATTTCGAATTCCAATTTTTGTTTTGTTATAGGATGTATAAAATTTATTTTTTTAGCATGTAACAGTTGTTGTTTTATATTTTGGTCTTTTTTTCCATATAATGGATCACCTACTATAGGTGTTTTTAAATAAGATAAATGCACTCTTATTTGATGAGTTCTTCCTGTTTCTAATTTTATTTCTAATAAGGAAAAATTTTTAAATTTTTTTAAGGTTTTAAAATGTGTAATAGATTTTTTGCCTTTATCAGAAATAGACATTTTTAAACGATTTTTATTACATCTTTTTATTGGTAAATCGATTATACCTTCTTTTTCTAAAAAACCATGAATTAAAGTCCAATATATTTTTTTAATTTGTCTTTTTTTCATTAATTCTTTCATTTTATATACAATTTTTTCTTTTTTACCAATAATAATTAATCCTGTAGTATCTTTGTCTAAACGATGAATTATACCAGGCCTATCTCCTTTTAATTTTTCAAAATTTTTTATTTGAAAAAGTAATCCATTTATTAATGTAACTCCTGAATAGCTAGAAGAAGGATGTACTATTAAATTAGAAGGTTTATTGATTAATGCTAAAAAATTATCTTCATAAATAATGTTTAAATTTAAATTAATAGGTTTTATGTCAATATTATTATTTTTTTTTTCTTTATCAAAATCAAAAGTTATTATATCGTTTTTTTTTAAGAGATATTTTTTTTTTTGTATTTTTCCGTTTACATAAAAAACACCGGATTTAATTAAAATATTACATTTATTTCTACTTAAATTTAATTTTTTGGATAAAAAAGAATCTAAACGTAAATTATTTTTGTCTTCTTTTATGATTATTTTTTTTTTCATTTATTTTTTAAAATAAACAAATTAATAAATTTTTTTATTTTATTTTTCTTCCAAATTTAAATTTTTATTTAGATTCTTTTCATTTAAATTTTGTTGACTTTCTTCTTCTTTTTCCGTAAAAATAGGATTTTCTTCTTTATTTATTTCGTTTAAATTTTTTTGATTTTTTTGTTGATTTTGTTTTTGATTATCTTCTTTTTCTTTTTCAAACCAACTAATTTTACCAGTGTTATATATTTCTTCTATGTCTTTTTTAGATAAAGTTTCTATTTCTAATAAATATTGAGCAATTTTTGTTAATAATTCTTTATTTTCTAGAATAATTTTTTTAGCTAATTCATAACAATCAGAAATAATATTTTGTATAGCTTTATCAATTTCTAAGGCTTTAGGATCTGAAAAATTTTTATGAAATTGAGTTTCATCTTCTGTAAATTGAGCTAAACCTATATCACTCATTCCAAATTGAGTAACCATCATTCTTGCAATTTGAGTTGCTTGTTTAAAGTCTGCATAAGCTCCATTAGAAATATCTTCTAAAAATAATTCTTCAGCAGCTCTTCCTCCTAAACAAACTGTAATATCTGCTAATAATTTTTTTTTAGATAGATAAAAAGTTTCTTCTTCATGTAACATTAAATTATATCCGCCAGCGTTTCCTCTTGGAATAATTGTTATTTTTTGTACTTTTTTTGCTTCTGGCAATTTTAAACCAATAACAGCATGACCAGCTTCGTGATAAGATACTAATTTTTTTTCTTTTTGAGAATATTTTTTACTTTTTTTGGCAGGACCTATTAAAATACGATCAACAGCTTCACTAATTATTTTTTTATTTATTTTTTTTAATCCTTTACGTGCTGTTAATAAAGCAGATTCGTTCAAAATACCTTCTAATTGAGCTCCACTAAAACCAGGTGTTTGTTTAGCTAGTTCTTCTAAACTGACTTCATCATCTAATTTTTTATTTGAAGCATGTAATTTTAAAATAGCTTCACGATCTTTAACAGTAGGTAAATTAATTATAAATTGGCGATCAAAACGACCAGGTCTTAATAAAGCTGAATCTATAAAATCTGGTTTATTTGTAGCTGCTATTACAATAACTCCTGTATTTTGATTATAACCATCTAATTCAATTAAAAGCTGATTTAAAGTTTGTTCTTGTTCGCTATTGCCAAAAGACATTCTTCTTTTTCTAGCAAGTGTTTCGATTTCGTCTATAAAAATAATACAAGGAGCAGTTTTTTTAGCTGTTTGAAACAAACTTCTGATACGAGAAGCTCCTAAACCTGCAAACATTTCTACAAATTCAGATCCAGATGTAGCAAAAAAAGGCACATTGGCTTCTCCAGATAAGGCTTTAGCTAATAATGTTTTACCTGTTCCAGGAGGACCAGATAATAAAATTCCTTTAGGGATTCTAGCACCTAAATCAGAATATTTTTTTGGTTCTTTTAAAAAATCTACTAATTCTTGCATTTCTTCTTTTTCTTCTTCTGATCCTGCAACATCTTTGAATGTTATTTTTTTTTGATTGTTATTGTTAACATTTGGCGCTTTACTATGTTTTTCATTAAATTGTTCCATAAATTTTCCTGTTGTATTTTTTAACATATAGAAAAATTGGTGCAGGAAAAATATTATTATACATAATTCTAAAGCTGAAAATATTGGATTTAAACCAAAATTTGGTTCTAATTCTTCTGTTTGCGGGAAAATTTCAGATGTTTTAACTTTATATTTATCTTTAATTATATCTCTTATTTTATTAAAAAAGTCTACATCTACTAGGTTGAAAATTTTTATATCATCATTATTTTTATAATGCACTTTAAATTGATAGAAAATTGGATTTTTTTCTACCAAAATTGTTTCTATTTTTTTAATTTTAGTATTTTCTGGACCAAGTTCTAAATTGTTTGCTATTTCTATTAAATTTTCTTCATTTTTATTAAATTTTTTTACGAATTTAGAATATAAAAATTTTGTGAAACTTAAGATCATAATTGCTATCATTATGTGTGAAATTTTTATTTTTTTTATTTTATTTGGTAATCTTTTCATATATTTTCCTTAAAAAATTTTTTTAAAATATTACTTATTATTTTTTTATTTTTTAACATAAATTATTAAATATTTTATCTTATTTTATTTTATCTGTCCCCATATAAGATATTAAAGCTTCTGGAACATTTATACTACCATCTAAATTTTGGTAATTTTCTAAAATAGCAATCATAGTTCTACCTACAGCCAAAGCAGAAGCATTTAAAGTATGAACATATTCATTTTTTTTTTTATTTTGAAATTTAATATTAGCTCTTACAGCTTGAAAATTTTCAGCATTACTAATAGAAGCTATTTCTCTATATTTTTTTTGTCCTGGCATCCAAACTTCTATATCATATGTTTTCGCCATATTAAAACCTAAATCACCAGTACAAAGAAGTACTACTCTATAAGGTATTTTAAGTTTTTTTAAAATATTTTCTGAATCTTTTAACATTTCTTCTAATGCTTTGTAAGAATTTTGTGGCTCTGTTAACTGTATTAATTCTACTTTATTGAATTGTTTTTGTCTAAAAATACCTTTAGTATCTTTTCCTGCCGCTCCTGCTTCTTGTCTAAAACAAGTAGTAAAACCAACATTTTTTATCGGCAATTCTTTAATATTTAAAATTTCATTTCTATATAAATTAATTATAGGAACTTCGGCTGTTGGATTTAAAAACCATTTATTTTTATTTGTTTCTAATTGAAAAACTTCATTTTTAAATTTAGGTAATTGTCCGCTAGAAAACATTGATTTTTCATTTACGATAAAAGGTGTTATTATTTCTTTATAACCTTTTAAAATATGTTGATCTATCATGAAATTGATCAAAGCTCTTTCTAATTTAGCTCCCATATCTTTTAAAACTACAAATCTATTTCCTATAATTTTGGTAGCTTTTTCAAAATCAAAAATTTTTAATTTTTTATTGAGTTCTATATGATTTTTCATTAAAAAATTTTTTTTTTCAGGTTCTAAAAATTTATATATTTCTAAATTATTTTGTTCATTATCTCCTAAAGGAACAGAATCGTGAGGTATATTAGGTGTATTATGTAGAATATCATTAATTTGATTTTGTATTTCTAATAAGGAATCTTCTATTTTTTTTAATTTAATTTTATTAAATTTTATTTTATTTAATAATTGATTTTTTTTTAAAATATCAATATTTAAATCATTTTCTTTTTTAAATTTTTGTATTTTTTGGGCAAAATTATTTTTTTGAAATCTTATTTTTTCTATTTGTGAAATTTTTTTTTTTCTTAATTCGTCTAAAGAAACTAAATTTTTCAAAAAAGCAAAATCTTTATTTCTTTTTTGTAGTTTGTTTATAACTAAATCTATATTTTGAATTATAAATTTTAATTTTAACATTTATGAAAGGTGATCCTTTTTTAATAAAATATATTTCATATTTTGAATTTTATTATATTTTTTATATTTTTTTAAATTTATTTAAATTTATTTAAAATTTAAATTTTAATTAGATTATTTTTTTATTATTTTTTTTATTGTTTAATTGTTTAGATAAAATAGATTTTTTTCTAGAAACAAAATTAG
Source organism: Candidatus Phytoplasma oryzae (assembly GCA_027945135.1). Classification (GTDB taxonomy): domain Bacteria; phylum Bacillota_I; class Bacilli_A; order Acholeplasmatales; family Acholeplasmataceae; genus Phytoplasma; species Phytoplasma oryzae_A. Next base: position 214,550 of record CP116038.1, read on the forward strand.
AATGGAATATACCTTTAGATATGCCTTTATCTAATTTTTTATTTATTAAATTTAAAAATAAATTAGCTTTTTCTATTTCTGAATTAACAATAAAATTTTTAAATTTTTTAATAGATGTTCTAGTAGAAGATCTAAAAGAAGCGTTTTTTAATCTTTTTTTTTCATTAGTTTTATTTCTTTTTTTTTGTTGTTTTATATTTGCCATGGAATTTTTTTTATTTTTTTGATTTTTTTCAAAAAAATAACCTTTCTTTTATAATGTTTAAATTTTAATCTTTTATAATTTTGAAATTTTAAATTCGATTTTTTAATTTTGTTCTCATTTTTTACATTAATTTTTATCTTTATATTTATTTTTTTAATTTATTTTTTAATTTTTATTTGTATAATCAAAAAATATTTATATATAAATATTTATATATGAAATTAATATAAAAAAACGAAATAAAAACTATATATTTATTATTTATTAATTATTAATTATTTATCGATCACTTTATAAATTATTTTATAATTAAGTCATCGTACTCTAATTACTATTATAACTAATATTATTCAATTATGAAAAAATTTTATATTTTGTATTTAAAATTTTATTTTTGAAAATATAAATTTAAATTATGATATAAATTTTATATAATAAAAATTAAATGAATTATCTGAAAATTAAGATTTTGTAATATTTATTATTTTTTATTTTAATTTATTTTAGTAATATTCAATTATTTTGAATATACATAGAAATTTCTATTATTAAATGATATAATAATCTTATACATTATTTTAATAATATTGATAAATTTTCTAGCTATAATTAGTTTTGACTTTTTTTATGAAAAAAGAGAATATAACTATATAATTTTATTAATAATATTTTTTTATATTAAAAAGGAAATTTTTGTAAAATAATGAAAAATATAGTAAAAATGTCGGCTAATTTATTAACTATTTTCAGAATTGTTTTAGTTTTTTTTATGTTACCCTTCTTATATTTTCAATTTAATTTTCAAAATTTAGAATTATATAACTTTTCTGTAAATTCTTTTAAATTTTATTTTGGAATGATTTTTGTTTTGGCTTCTTTTACAGATTATTTAGATGGTTTTATCGCTAAAAAATTTAAAATCCAAACTATTTTTGGTAAATTTTTTGATCCTATAGCAGATAAATTATTAGTTTTTATTTCTTTATTTTATCTTTATATTTTATGTCAAAAAGGTATATTATTAGTTTATTACCCTGATGTAAATAAAAAATTAGAAAATTTTATTTTAAGTTTTTTAATTATTAGTAATTTGAGAGATTTTTTAATAATGGGTGTTCGTTTAGTTGCTTTTGAACAAAAAAAACTTATTAGTTCTTCTTTTTTGGCTAGAATAAAAACTTTTTTTATTTTTATGTCTATTTTATTAGTTTTATTTATTGAATTTTGGATCAAAATTTTTAATATACAAAATATAAATTTTTTTGTAGATTTTATCAAAGTATTTTTATTTTTGAATATTATTTTTATTATTTTTTCTGGTTTAGATTATATTATTAATAATTATAAAATTATTTTTTCTAAATTAGTTTAATTTCACAAAAGATAAAATGAAGAAAATGAAAAATTATTTTTTTCTTTTTTTAATTTTTACTATTTTTTTAATAATTTAAAAAAAATAAAAATTTTATTTATTTAAAAAAAAGGATATAGAAATTAATTTTATGAGTATTAAAGAAAATATAAATATTTTAGATAATATAATTAAGGAAATTGAAAAACGTTTTGGTCAGGGCAGTATTATGAGGTTAAATTCTGAAAAAGTAGATAAAATTAAAACTATTTCTACAGGTTCATTAAAATTGGATATAGCTTTAGAAATAGGAGGTTTTCCACAAGGAAGAATTATTGAAATTTTTGGACCTGAAAGTTCAGGAAAAACTACTTTAACTTTGCACGCTATTGCAGAGGCTCAAAAAAAAGGCGGAAATGTTGCTTTTATAGATGTAGAGAATGCTTTAGATCCTAATTATGCTCAAAAAATAGGAGTTAATCTGAAAAATTTTATTATTTCACAACCTGATTCGGGCGATAAAGCTTTAGAAATTGTAGAAAGTTTAATTAAAAGTAATGTTATGAGTTTAATAGTTGTTGATTCAGTAGCCGCTTTAGCTCCTGAAGCTGAGTTAAAAGGAGAGATAGGAGATTCTTTTATGGGTTTGCATGCTAGAATGATGTCACAAGCTATGAGAAAACATTCAGCTATTATTTCTAAAACTAATACTATTGTTATTTATGTAAATCAATTAAGAGAGAAAGTGGGAAATGTTTATGGCAATCCCTGAAGTAACTCCTGGAGGTAAAGCTTTAAAATATTTTTCTTCTTTGAGATTAGATATTAGAAGATCAGAATTTATTCGCGAAGAAAATGATATTATAGGTATTAAATCTAATGTTAAAGTAGTTAAATCTAAAGTATCTGCTCCTTATAAAGTAGCTAGCCTAGATATTATATATGGTTCAGGCATTTCTAAAATAAATGAAATTTTGGATTTGTCTGTATCTTTAGATTTAATTAAAAAAAGTGGTTCTTGGTATAGTTATCAAAATAAACAAATTGCTCAGGGAAAAGATAAAACTCGAGATTTTCTTATCCAAAATAAAGATATTGCTAATAAATTAGAGAAAGATATTAAAAAAAATTTTAATTTAAATTAAATTAATTTTTTATAAATTTTTTCCAAAAATAATTTAAAAAAATTTAGGAGTTTATTATTGATTATGATAAATAATAATAAAATTAATTTTCAATCTAAAATATATGAAGGCGCTAATTGGAATAAATTAGAAGATGAATATACCCAATATTTTTATGAACAAAATTTAAGTCAATTTTGGCGTCCAGAAGATGTGAGTTTACAAAGTGATTTAATTATTTGGGATAAAAAATTATCTTATATAGAAAAAGAAGTTTATTCTAAAAATCTTTTAATATTAACATTTTTAGATACATATCAAGGTGATATTGGTATTCCTATTATTTTACGTTCTTTTTCAGATGTTGAACATCAAAAAAAAGCAACTTTAAATTTTATGGGAGCAATGGAGAATGCTGTCCATGCTAAGAGTTATTCTAATATTTTTATGACTTTTTTAAATAAAAAAAAAATTGAAGAATTATTTCTTTGGGGAGAAAAACAAATAAATCTTCAGAATATAATAAATTATATTGTAGCAATTTATGAAGATTTAGAAAAACAAATTGCCATTAAAAAATTTTATTTCGCAAAATATGATGATAAAATTTTTCATGAATATAAATGGAAAGCTATGGTCGCTTCTGTTTTTTTAGAAACTTGGTTATTTTACAGTGGTTTTTATTATCCTTTGTATTTTTATGGTCAAGGAATGCTAATGCAAGCAGGAGAAATTATTAATTTAATTATTCGTGATGAAAGTATTCATGGTGTTTATGTAGGTAGATTGGCAAAGGAATTATATAGTACTTTTTCTTCAGAACAAAAAGAGAAATTAGAAAATTGGTTAAATGATTTTTTTATAAAGCTTCATAAAGAACAAATATCTCTTACCGATGAATTATATAAAGAATTGGGTTTAGTCCAAGATGTTAATCTTTTTGTACGTTATAATATAAACAAAGCTTTATTAAATTTAGGTTTTCCACAAAAATTTCCTTATGAAGAAGTGAATCCTGTTATTCTTAATGGTTTAAACACAGAAACTAAAACTATGGATAATTTTTCTTTAAAAGGAAATGGTTATCAAAAAATGATATCAGAAAGTTTAAAAGATGAAGATTTTATTTTTTAAAATTATTTATTTAATTTATTTATTAATAAAAAAACATTCAATACTATATCATAGTTATTGAATTTTTTTATAATTTAATTTTTCATATTTTATTTTATTTATTAATTATTTTTATTTATAACCAAATCTTACATTCAAGAAAAAAAGTCTACATTATATAAAAATATTTGTTTTTATTTCTAAAAATAAAAAAATTGAATTATTATTATTTTCTTTTTGTTCTGCTATTCTCAAATTACTGAGAACGATTTAAAAAACATTTTTTATATCTCAAATGTTAATATAATTTTCATTTGTTATTTATTTCTTTTAGATATATCATAATAAAAATTTTAACATCATTAATAATATATATCCTCATTATTTTTAATTTCGAAATTTTCTTTTTTTGTAAATAATAAATCAAATTTAATATTTATTTTTTCTAAATTTTTAATTTTATTTTCTTTTTCAAAATCCATATACTTATAGGCTATATTCTCATTCTTTCTACTTTTAAAATATCGTTTATTTTTTTAAAAATACTAATGAAAATAATTAAAATTTTGGAATTTGTTTCATAATTATTCTACAAAATCAATATTTAAATTTTTTTTTAACTTATTTTTTATTTTTTTAAAATATTAATATATAAATTTTAAGAATTATATATATAATATGATTTAAATTATTGAAATTTTCTATTTTTTTTGTGATCTTCTATTTTTACATATTATCAATAATTTATATCCATTAAATTATTTTTTTAAAAATAATTATTATATTTTTATTTTTTTAATTCTAATTTTAGATATCTTTTTTTTAATTATTTAAAATTTTATATATATATTTAATTAAAAATCATTGTTATTTAAGAAAATTCATTAATGAAGATTTTTCTCAAGAATTAACATTTATATTTTAATAAGTAATAATAATTTAATAAAATGAACATAAAATAAAAGATTTTTTTATTGAAATATATAAATATCAATAACTAATATATAAAATAAAAAAAAGTGTAATTAATAATTTTGCGTTAATTACACTTTTTTTATTTTTTTTAAATAATTTAAAATTGTTATTTATTTAAATATTTTGAGAAATAAATTTTTTATATAAACTAATTTTTCAAAATTAGTATTTTTTTATATTAATAAATATTATTATATTTTTTATAATATTGTTTATTTACAAAATGTTAATTTTCTTTTTTTTAATATTTTATTTTTATTAAAAAAATATTTATAAAATTTTATTTTTTAAAATTTATTATATTTATTTTCTTGTAAAAAAAATATGTTCTAGGCAAAACAAAACATTATCAAAAGACAATACATTTATATTTGTGTCCATTGATGTAAAAGAATATGTTCTAAAATAAAAATTTATTGGCATACTTTGACTATTATGAGATTTATTTATTTCTATATCTACAACCAACTCAAAAACATTATCAGCACTTATTCTAGAAGGATTAGTATCATCAGGGTTATTGCTATCATAAATGTAAGAATAAATTATATTTTTGTCTTTTTTTAATTTTATCACATTTTGTTCTGTTACTTGTATAAAATTTTCTAAAGGTATATCGCAAGAAAAAAGATCATATTTTTGTTGATGGAAAATAGTTTTTACTGTTCTGTCTTGTTCTAAAGGATCTTTTGATTTCATTACAAAATCAAACGCAAGATAAAAATTAATTGTTATTTTTGAAAAATTCTCATTAAGCTCTTCTAAAGAATTGGTATTTAAATGTTGAGGAAGACTTAAGTCTAATTTAATATTATTTAAAATGTCATAAAGTGAACATGTTGGACTGAGTTGATGATTTAAATTATTTAATTTTTGACCTTTAGTGGAGCTGGTATTTAATCTTAAAAATTTTTTAGCAAAAACTCTATTTGGGGTTCTTTGAGAAGTAGAAGCAATATTTTGTTGGTCCATTCCTACTACATAATTTTTTTTTAATAATATTAAAATAAAAATAAGAAAATACATGAATAATTTAAAATAATGTTTGGTGCAAAAACAATTTTGTTTTTTAATATCAAAATACATTATAGTTTCACTAATTCTCCTTTTTTTATTAATTCAATAATATTTTTGAAATAGATTTTATTATTGATCTTATATAATATTAATAATTTAAAAATAAATGTCAAATTATTTTGGATTATATTATTTTGGATTATTTTGTTATTATTATTTTTTCTTTTTTGGAATATAAAAAATAAAAAGCTAAATTATTATTAATTTTAAATAAATAATAATTTAGCTTTTTTTATATTTATTGTGAAAATTTTTTTAATTAAAATATTTTTTTAATATTATGTGGCAGGGATATCAGGAATTAGGATAGAATTATTGCGTTTCATCCTTTCAATAAGGATTTATTACAATTAAGCCCCCCACACCACCGGACAAGCAAGTTTCCAAGCATCCGGCGGTTGAATAAATTATAGTTTGTCTTTCTCTTTGTTAAGAATTATTTATAAATCCTTTTGCGCAAAAGGAAATAATGTAACCAATAAGAAAAGTTTTTGAAGATCTTCTTTTATTATAAGAATAATAAATGATATCTAATGGAATGATTCAAACTATAATTTAATCTTCCTCTTTCGCCTTGTACTAAGCTTTCCTTAGTTCCTTGGGAGTTCAGTCCACTTTTGTATTCCAACAAAAGCTTTTAATTAGCTCCGACTACTATGATTCTGCTTTCTCCTTGCCTCCAAATTCTCTTTGTTGGAACATTCTTCTTATATGATGAATGTGAGGTTTAGGAGGATAAAAGTTACTCTAAATATTTACCTATGACTTTAGGGGAGATGACCAATAAAAACTATTATAAGTTTAAATGGTAGGTTCTAGGTTAAGCTAGTGATAATTTTATAAATCTTCGAATAAATTTATAAAAGCCCTAGATGAACAATTTGATTAAGTAGTAGTTAATTGTCCGTATTTTCTTACTCCTTTTATTCTCTTAGCCTCTTAGAGAGGTTATCCATGCATCATTTCAATTTGCGAGTTCTTATTTTTGACTTAACTACCAAGTCTTTTTTTCGCTTTGATAGCTTGCTATAATCATTTCTTCTTTCGTTGAAATAACCAGCTATCTATTGCCACGTATTATCACAACGTGTGTAACTGGTAAAGTTACTAAATATTTAGGCTGCTTTTCGCCCTTCGAACCCGAACGAACGGTTTTGGAGACCGTTATGCTACCATTACATAATATCCCTATATAAAAATATAAATAATAAAAATTATATTTTTTAATTTTAAAAAAGTAAAAGTTTATAAAGGTACGGGTGACAGGATTTGAACCTGTACGCTAAAAGCGCTAGAATTGAGATAGAATTATTGCGTTTCATCCTTTCAATAAGGATTTATTACAATTAAGCCCCCCACACCACCGGACAAGCAAGTTTCCAAGCATCCGGCGGTTGAATAAATTATAGTTTGTCTTTCTCTTTGTTAAGAATTATTTATAAATCCTTTTGCGCAAAAGGAAATAATATAACCAATAAGAAAAGTTTTTGAAGATCTTCTTTTATTATAAGAATAATAAATGATATCTAATGGAATGATTCAAACTATAATTTAATCTTCCTCTTTCGCCTTGTACTAAGCTTTCCTTAGTTCCTTGGGAGTTCAGTCCACTTTTGTATTCCAACAAAAGCTTTTAATTAGCTCCGACTACTATGATTCTGCTTTCTCCTTGCCTCCAAATTCTCTTTGTTGGAACATTCTTCTTATATGATGAATGTGAGGTTTAGGAGGATAAAAGTTACTCTAAATATTTACCTATGACTTTAGGGGAGATGACCAATTTTTTATTTTTATTTATATAATTGGTGGGTTTTAGAGTTATGTTGATGATGATTTTTATGTTCTTAGGAAAATTAAAACATAAAACGCCTCTTATTTATTGGTAATTCTAACAGTTTTTCCAATAAGCTCTAGAATGGCTCCTCTTATTTCTCTTAGCTCTTTTACAAGAGTTCTCCATAGTCATTTCAACTTGCAAAATCTTTTGACTAAACTGTTTTATCTCAATTTGCTTTTATATCTTGCTATAATTTTGAGTTCTTTCGTTCTTAAAATCAGACATATGTTGCTGTTTCATCATCACAGAAACATATAATTGGTTAAATTACGAAATATTTAGATATCTTTTTTCGCCCTCCTAAATCTAGTGCGTCTACCATTCCGCCACACCCGCTTATTATATATTATATAAAAAAATAAAAAAATGGCAGACCCAGCTGGATTCGAACCAACGAATGACGGAATTAGGATAGAATTATTGCGTTTCATCCTTTCAATAAGGATTTATTACAATTAAGCCCCCCACACCACCGGACAAGCAAGTTTCCAAGCATCCGGCGGTTGAATAAATTATAGTTTGTCTTTCTCTTTGTTAAGAATTATTTATAAATCCTTTTGCGCAAAAGGAAATAATATAACCAATAAGAAAAGTTTTTGAAGATCTTCTTTTATTATAAGAATAATAAATGATATCTAATGGAATGATTCAAACTATAATTTAATCTTCCTCTTTCGCCTTGTACTAAGCTTTCCTTAGTTCCTTGGGAGTTCAGTCCACTTTTGTATTCCAACAAAAGCTTTTAATTAGCTCCGACTACTATGATTCTGCTTTCTCCTTGCCTCCAAATTCTCTTTGTTGGAACATTCTTCTTATATGATGAATGTGAGGTTTAGGAGGATAAAAGTTACTCTAAATATTTACCTATGACTTTAGGGGAGATGACCAATTTTTTATTTTTATTTATATAATTGGTGGGTTCTGATTTGGTTATTTAATTGATAATCTTTATATACTTTGACTTAATATATAAATTATTTCAGAATTATCATATTTTAATTTAATGATAAGTTTATTGAATAAACTCCCTTTTTTTTCTCTTAGCCCTTTTTAAAGGGTTATCCATAGTCATGTCAGCTTGCAAAATCTTTTGATTAAACTTGTTTTATTTTATCTCAACCTGCTTTTATGTCTTGCTATAATTTTGAGTTCTTTCGTTCTCAAAACCAGACATATGCTGTTGTTTCATTATCATAGAAACATATAATTGGTTAAATTATTAAATATTTAGATATCTTTTTTCGCCCGTCAAAGTCCGTTGCCTTGCCACTTGGCTATGGGCCTAATAAAATATTAAATTTAAATTTTGGGGCGGTTAGTGGGAATCGAACCCACGAATATCGGCGCCACAAGCCGCTGCGTTAACCACTTCGCCATAACCGCCATTTTTTTATTATATTAATTTATTTCCAATATATATAAAATAATATATATAACATTTAATATTATACAATAAATATATTATGAACACTATATTTGATAATATAAATATTAAATATTTATATTATTATTTTAAAATTAGCAATATAATGTTGACTTTGCTAAAATTAATTGATAAAATATTTTTGTATTTTTTTGATTTTTTTATTAATATTTTTTTGTTTTTATTTAAAAATTTTAAAAGGGGATGATTTGTATTTATGTTTTTAGATTTCATTAATTCAAAAAATTCTTTATTTGACCATTTTTTAGATGATTTTAAAAAAAATTCTTTTTTACCTGGTAATTATATTAATAATCCTATGCCAACAGATATTATAGAAAAAAAAGATCATTATCTTTTTATTGTTAATGTTCCGGGTTTAACAAAAGAAGAAATTAAAATATTTTTAGATAAAAATATATTAACTATTGAGACTTGTCCTTCTTTTTTGAATAAAGAAAAAAATAATGAAAAAGATCTAGAAAATAATAATAAAGAAGAAGAAAAAGTTCATTATTTAAGACAAGAGAGAACTCAGGAAATTGTTAAACGTACTTTTAAATTGAATAATAATTTAAATAGTGATAATATTCAAGCTAGTGTTTCTAATGGTTTATTACAAATTATAATTAATAAGGTTAAAGAAGAAATTCAACCGAAAAAATATATAGATATAAAATAATTTTTTTTAAATTTAACAATAAATAAAAAAATTCAAAATTTTATTTTGAATTTTTTTATATTTTTAAGTCTAAAAAAAATTATAAATAATTAATTTTTGCTTTTTTTATATTAATTCATAAGTTTCTTATTTTTTTCTTTTTTCGTATTTAAAATTTTTTTGACAAAAACTAAATCTTTAGGGTTTATATAAAATGTATTTTTATCTTCATCATAATAAGAATTTGGGTTTTTAATTATGTTATTTAATATATAGAATTGAATATTTTCTAAATTTTTTATTTTATAAAATATTTCTTTTAAATAATCCGGTATTTGTTTTACTAAATCTTCATCTATAATTGCTAGATCTTTGTCTTTTTCATTTTCTTTTTTATTATTTTGTTTGTTTATTTCTTTTTCTTTATTTTTATTATTTTCATTTTCATTTATTTTTTTTGTTTCTTCTTTTTTTATTTTTTCTATTTCTTTTTCTAAAAATTTAATTTGTTGTTCTAACATTTTTTTTTCAAAATAATTTTTTTGTTCATTCAGTTCTATCTTGTTTTCTAATTTATGTTGGTTTAATTCTAGTTTTATTAAATTATGATGAGAGTTTCTATGTTCTTTTTGATTTATTTCTAGAATTTTCATTTCAATTAAAGTTAAATCTTTATTATTATATAAATCGGAACTTTGATTATTAATTGATATTTGAGGAGTTATTTCTTTATTTTTTTTATTATCTTTTTTATTTTTACCAAAGATAAAATTCCAATTAAATATAAAAATGAAATATAAAAATTTAAATATTATTTTAATAATAAAATTTAAAAATGAAATTATTGGTCCTATTAAGACTATAGCTATAAATATTAACAAAACAATAAAAAAAAATTCAATTGTGTTATTATGATATATTTTGTCCATTTTATCAAAAAATTGTTCTATGTTCACAATATTATAATTACATTCCTTTTTAAAATAATATAATTTCTATTCTACTATGATATTTTAACATTTTAGCAAAAATTTTTAATAAAATATAAAATTCATATTTTTTTTGAATAAAACATTATTTTATCGAGAATAAAAGGTTATTAGGTTATTATTTTTTTGAAAATATTTTTTATAATGTAAAATTATTATTATATCGTAGTAATTATATCATAAGTATTAAATATCAACAAAAAAATAAGTTATTTTTGGTTTTTAAATTATTTTTATAATAAATTCAAATAAATTTTTTTATTAAAAATGTATGTTATAATTTTTAATGATTTAATAATTATAAAAAAATTTGTTATATTTTGATATTTTAATTTATAAAGTTAAAAATATTTATATATTAAAATAATAAATATTTGAATAATTAAAATAAATAATTAAATAATTAAATAATTAAATAATTAAAATAAAAATATTGCAAAAATTTTATTTTTAAAAATCAATAAAAATAAAAATAAATTTCATTTATATAGAATTTTGAGGTTGTTCATTTATGAAGTTGAATTTAGAAAAAGTTCAAAGTTTTAAAAATGGTTTTAAACATTTTATTTTTAAAGGAGATGTTTTAAAACTTGCTATAGCTTTTATTATGAGTCAATTATTTACTAAAGTTGTAAGTTCTTTATCTACAGATGTTATTATGCCTCCTTTGACTTTTATTTTTAGTAAAACAGCTGATTTAAGAGGATTAAAATTCAAATTAAATGATAATATTTCTGTGAATTATGGTATTTTTATTCAAAATGTTTTTGAATTTTTATTAGTATCTTTTTGTCTTTATATTATTCTTACTTTTGTCTTTAAAAGAAATCAACAAGAAGATAAAAAAATAGTTGATATTTCTTCACAAACTAATAATAAAAATTTAGAATTATTAGAACAACAACAAGTTGATATATTAAAAGATATAAAAGAAGTTTTAATTAAAAGAAAATAAAATAATTTTTTAATAATTTAGAAATTTAATTTTTTTTTGTAAAATATTTTTTTATAAAAAATATTTTATGTTATAGTATTTTAATAAATATTTTTTCTTATTTTATTATCTTAAATATTATTTTTATATTTAATTTAATTTTTTTTAAAAAAAGGTGTTTTTTTTATTTTTTTTAAAAATATCTTTTTTTAAAAAAAATAATGTAAATTTTTTTGTAATTATAAAATATTAAATGATATTTTTAGTAAACTTTTTTATTTTTTTGTATATCTTTTTTTTTGGAATTGAGAAATTTGTTTTGATATTTAAAATATAATATTTAAATATTTATTGATGATATTATTTTTGATAAAGACCATTTTTATTTTTATAAGAGGGATTGATAATATAGAAATATTATTTTATAATGTTATATTTAAATATATCAATCCCCATCTTTCTTTTGTATGTGGAACCAACCGGACTATATATTATTTTTGAGTTAATATATATAAATTAAAATTAATATCTATTTTGAATTTATTTAAAGATAGCAAATAATATATTTCTTCTAAAGTAAGAATAATGCGCAAAAGAAAAAAATAAATTTTTTATGTTTTTATTAATTTTCAAAATTTTTTTTATTTTTTTCTTATTTAATATTTTTTTCTAAAATATTAATTTATAAAAAATAAAAATTTTTTTATTTTTTATAAATATTTAATATTGAATTATGATAATTATTTTTTTCAAATATTTTATATTTTTATATTTTTATTAAATTTTTAAAAATAATAGGAAATAAAATACTAGCTATTATAACTATAACATCTCCTCCTATACGAGTAGATATTTGAGCATAGGGCAATAACTTAGGTTCGGAAGCAGCTTCTAAGATGGCTAAATTACCAGCTCCTCCGATACTATTCGAACATAAACCAGCAGCTATAGAAGATTGAACTGGATAATAACCCATTTTATTTCCTACAATTGCTGCTGTTAATGTTGTAGCTAAAACGCATAATAAGCAAGTAGATAAAAAAGTAATATTACTTATACTTGAAATTATTTTATTAATATCTGTTCCGATACCAACTATAACTAAGATAGAAGAAGAAAAAGTTTGTGTAATTAATTCTGAAGATTTTTTTATACAATTTGTATAATAATCAGATAACAAATTAAATATTTTAATAAAAATAGTTATAATTACTAAAAAAACAATTGTAGGAGGTATATAGTTTTTAATAGAAGGAATAAATAAAGAAATACAATTTTTAATTATATTACTGATAATATAAAAACTAAAAACTAAAAATAAACCAGTAGAAATATTATTTATATCATTATTATCTAGATTAGATATTTGTTTTTCTATTTTTTTTATATTTGATATTTCATTTTTATTTTTTTCTTTTTCATTATTTTTTTCTAAAATACCTTCTTTGCTATTATATTTAGAATTACCAAAAATTTTTTTAATTAATCCTGCGAATATAACGCTTGCTATTCCGCCAATTAATAAAGAAGATATAATATGAGATCTATATAAATCAATATAATTTGTGTTTCCTTGTGAAAAAATTTGTGTTAATGGAACGATACCACATGTAACTCCTCCAGAGGCGATAGGTACAAAAATAAAAAATATAGCATTAGCAAAACCTCCAGCATCACATCCTGGAATAGCATCAATACCTTTTATGGGATGAAATAAAAAACCCATTAAACCGACTATTATAGCCGAAACAGTTAATGAAATTAAAACTAAAGGTAAAAATTTTTTTAAAGTTTTTTTTATTAAATTTTGGGATATGCTTAAAAGACTTCCTGCAACTAAAGAAGCAACAAAAAAATCTGAAAAACCTATTCCATCTCCGTTTTTTGTATAATTAGAATTTAAAAATTTTGCTTTTTCTTTAAAAGCTTCTTGAAATTTAACAAAAGTATTACCTAAATATTTAAAATGATAATTGAAAATAAAAGCAGGAATTATTAAACATAAAATAGCACTTCCCCCTATATCTTTTAAAATAGGTGTTTTATCTCCTATTTTTTTAAATATGCATGCTAGAGATATAGAGAATGCCAATGTGGATATTATATTGTGGAAGGATGAATTAAAATATGAATTTTTATAATCGTAAGACATAAAAATATGAATCATACTTAAAAATAAAATACAAATTATTGTATTTATGTATAAGCCTAAGATTTTTTTTTCTTTTTTATTTTTCATTGATATCGAATCTTTTCCTTTGTTAATCTTTTATATATTTTATATTTGTTTTTTTAAAAAAATTAAGATATTATTTTGGCTAATAGATGTTCACAAAATTGGAAAACTGTATCTGGCGAACGAGAAGTAATCAAATTTTCGCTAGTAACTGCTTTTTCTTCAGGACAATAAATACCTTCGATATACTTATCATAATTTGGATAACAAGTGAATTTTCGAAATTTTAATAAACCTATTTTACCTAATAAGGCAGGAGCAGCGCATATAGCACCTATAATTTTGTTTTTTTTATAAAAATAATTTATTATTTCTAATATTTTTTTTAATTTATCATTATTTTCTTCTAATAAAAGTTCTTGTACATAAGGTCCGCCAGGTATGATTAAAAAATCATATTTATCTTTTTCTAAATTTATTTGATTTACTCTTATGTCGGATTTTACTTGAAGTTTTTGAGCAGAAAAAACTTTCAAATCAGGATTATTAGTTACAGTTATTATTTTTAAGAGATTTTTCATTAAAACAGCTCTTGTTACTAAAGCTTCACAATCTTCGAAATTATTATATAAAATCATTAATCCTTTTTTGTTCATACAAATGTTATGTTTTTATTTTATTATAAAAATTTTGGTTAAATTTTATAAAATACAGAATATTTGTTTATTATTTAGTTTCATTTATCTTTTTTTTAACATTTTTTTTATTTTGACCAAAATATTTATTTTTAATAATCCTTTCTTTTTTTCTTTTAATATTTAATTTCCTAATCTTTTGGAAAAAAAGTTTAGAAAAAAATTCTTTACTTAGTCTATTTTATCATTTATTATGTTTTATTTTTTTAAAAAATAATATTTTTCAAAAATTTTTGTAAATTAAGAAATCATAAAATATTATTTTTTTACAAAATATTTTTTTCTTTAAATTTTGAATTTTATATTTATTTTTTTCTTTATTAGAATGCGAATAAAGATAAATTAAAATAAGTCTTGTTATATTTTTATTATTATCTAAAATCATTTCTGATGCTTTAAAAGGATTTTTTTGTTTCAACATTTTTTCTACAAAAATATTTATATTTTTTTTATTGTAAAAATAATCTTTTTTTAAAAAAGATTCTTTTTTTGTTTTTATATTTTTTTCTATTTTTTCATTTATTATTTCTATAGGATATACAGATATTTCTTTTTTGTAAGATCTCGGTTTATAAAGAGATGATTCATCTAAGTTTTTGATGCAATAAAGATTAAAAAAATTTTTATATTCTTTTTTATTATCCATAATTATTTTAATAATAAAATTGAAAATATTTTTAGAGTTATCTTTTAAATCAGTAAAAAATAATATTCTTTCACAAGCTTTTTGAAGATATTGTTCATTTTTTTTATCTATAATTTCTATTAAATGATCAATTTGAATTAAGTTTTTTTTTATTTTTTCTATTTCATATTGATTTTTTTCCCATGCTTCTAAAAAAGAAATATTATGAATTTTCATTAATTCTTTACATAAAAAATCTATATATTCTTTTTTATTTTTAATTTCTTCTATAAAAAAATATATTTTTCTTTTATATTTAAAAAAATTATCATTTGTTTTTAATAAGTAATAAGAAAAATCAAAAAAATTTTTTTTATAATCTAATAGTAATTGTTCTAATATTTCTTTGATATTATTTTCGAAATTGATATTTAATAGTTGATTATAAAAACGATAAATATTAGCTTTTAAAATTTGTAACTTAATAATTAAATTTTGAGTTTTAAGAATAGATTCGTAAAAAGTAGCATAATTTTTTTCTGTAAAAAAAAATTTTAAAAGCGAATAAATACTATAAATATCGCCAACAGATTCTTTTTTGACTTCATTTAAAGTTTTTTTGAAAAAATGAATCATTTCTAAACTATAATCAAAAAAGTTTAAATTGATAATATTATGATTAATTCTTTCTTCTCCTAACCACCCATTTTTCTTCAATATATAAAGTATTTGAAAGGCTTTTTGTCTATTATTATTATTTATAATTTCTTCATTATTTTCTTCATGATTTTCATTTTGAAATAAAATATCGGATTTATTATTTAAGTAATTTTCTAAAGCATTAATAGCGACATTTTTATCTATATTATTGTTATTTTCTTCTTTTGATATTTTTTCTAAAATAAGTAAACAATCAATATAAATATTTTTATTAGTAGAAGCTAGTAATTGAAAAAAATTGTTAGGTATTATTTTAAATAATTTTTTGGATAATGAATTCATATTTTATTTTATTTTCTAATTTAATTTTTTTTAAAAATAAATTTATATTATTAATATTATTTTTTTTATATATAATTTTTATATGAAAATTGTATTATTAATAATATAAATGATTTTTTATTTTTTTCAATATTTTTTTTATATTTTTAAAAAATAAATAAAAAAGGGTTTGATTATGAAAATTGAAACAGTAAGGGTTTTTGAGAAAAATCATAAAATACCAAAATATATTTGGGATAAAATTTTTCAAGAAATTAGTTTTACACCTTCTTCTTTTAATTTGCAACCTTGGTTTTTTTTTGTTATTGAAGAAGAAAATAATAAAAATAAATTAAAAAATTGTTTAATAGGTAACAAGGAACAATTAGATACTAGTTCTGCTATGGTTTTATTTTGCGGTGATTTAAATAAAATAGAATTAAGTCAAAAAATTTATAATAACAGTTTTATAAGAAAAGAAATTACTTTAAATCAAAAAAAAGTTATTTTAAAACAAATTTTTAAACATTATAGTTCTTTGGATCAAAGTAGTTTAAAAAATGAACTTTTTTTTGAATTGGGTATTATCTCTCTTCATTTTATTTTAATGGCTCAAAATCTCGGTTATAATTGTTGTTATATTGGTGGTTGTCATTTTGACAAAATAAACGAATTATTTGAAATTCCTTCTCGATATTTACCTATTATTTTGATAGCAATAGGAAAAAAAGAAAAAAACCAAAAAAATCTAAAAAAATCTTTCAAATTAGAACCTAAAGAATTTGTTAAATTTTTATGATATTTTTTCATTAAAAATTTTGAGATATTAAAAAAATATTAAATATTTTGTTTTTGTATAATTAAAATATAAAATATATGTAATTTTGAATAATTATTTTAATCATTAATTTTTATAATATTTTTTTTAATAAAAAAATATATTTTGTGAAAATTAAATAATAAAATTATAAAATAGAGGAAAAAAATGACATTATCTTTGAAAAAAATAATAAAAGTAACTGCTATATCAACTAGTTGTTTAGATTATTATAAACAAAAACCTGATAATATTGATTTAATCAGAATTAAAATTTTGATCGATAACACAGAATATAATGATGGCGCAGATATTACATCATTTGATTTTTATCAATTATTAGAGAAAAATTCTCAAATGGTCATTCAAACTTCTCAACCTTCTTTAGGAGAATTAATTCATTATTTTAAAAAATTATCATTAAATGGTTATAAAAAAGTATTTATTCCTACTCTTTCTGACAAATTAAGTGGAACTTATAGTAGTATTAACAATATTGTACAAAATGAAAAAGAATTGCAAAAAGATATAGAAATTATTCCTTATAATACAAATACTGTTTCTTTTTCTGAAGGTTATTTCGCTTTAGAAGCTGAACGTCTTTTTTCACAAGGATCTACAACAGAACAAGTTATTGAACATTTGGATTTTTTAAAAAAAAATAATACTATTTTTTTTGTTGTTAATTCTTTAAATAGATTAATTAATAGTGGTCGTTTAACTAAAACAAAAGGTTTCTTCGGTCGATTATTGAGAATAAAACCTATTCTACAATTGAATGAAAAAGGTGAAATTAAAATTATAGAAAAAAAAATAAAGTTAGAAAGCGCTTTAGATTTTATTGTGGACAAAGTTAAAAATTATTTACGAGATATTGATAAAAAAAATTTTTTAGTTTATTTAACATTTAGTAATTGTGAAAAAAAATTAAAAGAAAAGTTAAAGTTTATTATAAAAGAAAAATTAAAAATTGATGATATTTTAGAAATGCCAGTATCTCCTGCCATAGGAGCTCATTTAGGAGATAATGTTATCGGATTAGGAGTATTTAGATTATAATTTTTTTTAGGAGTTTTATATGATAAATAAAAATAATTTTATTTTAGAATCACAAGAAAAAATCAAAAAAGCTCAAGAAATATTAAAAATATTAAATAAAAAAGGTTTTGAAGCTTTTATAGTAGGAGGAGCTGTTAGAGATTTTTATTTAAATATTCCTTTTGAAGATGTAGATATTACAACTAATGCTTCTATTCAAGAAATTCAAAATTTTTTTTCATATTCCAAAAAAAGCCTTAATATTAAATATGGTTCGATTAAAATTTGTTTTAAAAAAAATTATTTCGATATTACTTCTTATAGAAAAGAAGGACCTTATTTAGACTATAGACATCCTTCTTATGTTGTTTTTATTTCTGATATTAAAGAAGATATTAAGAGACGGGATTTTACAATTAATTCTCTTTTAATGGATAATTTAGGTAATTTAATTGATTATTATAATGGTTATCAAGATTTAAAAAAAAGAGAGATTAAAGTGATTGGAGAAACTTATTTAAAATTAACAGAAGATGTTGTTAGAATTTTAAGAATTTTTTATTTAAAAGCTAGATTAAATTTTTCAATTTCATTAGATATTGAAAAATTTTTGCAAGAAAATATTTTTTTATTAGATAAAATAAAATACGAAAGAATAATAAAAGAATTAAAAAAAATTTTTAATCAAAAATATATTCAAGAATTTTTGATTTTTTTAAAAGAAACTAATGCTATCTTTTTTTTCAAAAAATTTAGTAATTATTTTCCTATTCTTTCCGAAATTTAAAAAATTAATTTTAGATATAAATAATAAATATAAGATTTGATTTAAATTCAAATATAATTAATAATTTATTATTAATGAAAAGAGTGTAACAAAAATGTGTCAAACAAAAAAATTTTTTTTTAAAGATAAAAAAATAGGACAAAATTATTCTTTATTAGGTAAAATTATCAATATTAATAAAGGCGAAAATTTTTATAATGTTGATCTTTTATTGCCAGAAAAATTTGTTGTTAATATTAAAATAGAAGATTTTACTCAATATTTTTGTAAAGAAAGAATTTATTTTTTCCAAACTATATATGTTTTAGAAAAAGATAAAAAATTTTTTATATCTCAAAAAAATAATTTTATTGAAGATATTTTTGATTTAGAACAAATTTATCATTTTTATTCTTCTTTTTTTCCTTGTTCTTCTATTTCTTTTTGTAAAATTGGCCAAAAAATAGAATATTTTTTATCTTTAATTAAAAATCCAGTTTTGTTCCAGGTTACTTCTAATTTATACAATAAGAATAAAAAAAATTTTTTAATAACTCCTGCAGCTTTTAAAATGCATCATGTTTTTTATGGAGGTTTAGGTTTTCATACTTTAAACATGTTAGAAATATGTGAATTTTTTCTAAAAAAATATTCTTATTTAAATTCGGATTTATTATATGCTGGGATTATACTGCATGATATGGCTAAAGTTCAAGAATTTAATTTTGAAGAAAAGTTATATAATAAAGAAGGTATTTTGTTAGGACATTTGATTATGGGTGTTAATAATATTCACGAAGAATCTTTATGTTTAGGTTATCAAAACAAAGAAGAAATTTTGCTTTTAAAACATTTGTTAATTTCCCATCATGGTTTATTGGAGTATGGTTCTTCTAAAAAACCTCAAATAAGTGAAGCGTTATTATTATGGTTTTTAGATGATATTGATTCTAAAATGAATACTTTAGAAGAAAATTTAAAAATAACAAAAAAAGGATCATTTACTGAACCTTTAAATGTTTTATCTAAGAGATGTTTTTATAAACCAGATTTATTTTGAATATTTTAATTTTAGTTCTCTTGGATTTAGTTTTATTAATTTACGACTAAAAAACAAATTCCAAATATATAAAAATATAAACAATAATACAAATAAATTTATACAAATAAAAATAATTCTATATATTGGATGCAAAGAAAATAAACTTATACTTTTTCTGAGCATTTCTTTTGTTGTTAAGAAAAAGTATTTTCTATCACTATCATGTTTCTTTAATTCTGAATTATATTCTAAGAAAAATTTATAAATATTTTGATTATTTTTTATATTTTCAGGTAAAATTATTTTTTTATATTTTGTTGATATAAAAGTTAATTGCTCAGAAAAATTTTGTATGCTATCTTTCCAATTTATTAAATATTTTGGCAATTGAAAATATTCTTTTAAACTAGTGAAAAAATTAACACTTGTTATACCATTTTTATTTTCATAAAAAAGAATGGGTATGTTGTATTTGAAAATTTGATGAAAAATTAAAAAATATATAAAAGATAATATTGCACATATAATTATACATTCTATAAAGAATATTTTTAAAATACTCCATTTATTTGCGCCTAAAAATTTCAAATTTATTACTTCTTGACTTTTATTTTTGACACTTATATTAAAAAATTTTGATATTAATAATATAGCAGGTGTAATACTGAATCCTAATGAAATTAAAAAATAAATATTTTCGATTTTTGTTGCTTTGAAGATAAATAGAGTTTGTATTTTTTCGAAAATTTCTTTAAATATTAAAAATATTGTAAATTGATTACGGTAAAAAGAAGAATAAGCAACAACATTTATTATTTCGGATAAAGTATTAAAAAGAAGCATAATGAATCCTATAAGAGAACCAAACAATAACTTTTTATTATTTTTAAAACTTCTCCAAATCATTTTTAAAATAGTTTTAAATTTTAAACAACTTGATTTAAATTTAAGATTTTTGAGATTTTTTTTATCTGTAATCTCATTTTGAATATTAAAAATAATATTTTTAGTTATTTCAAAATTAGATTCTGAATTATTTTGGATAATATTATTTTTTTGATTTGGTATAATTTTTTTGTTTATTTGTTTTCTTGTAATATCTTTTTTTATTGAACCGTTTTCTATTTCTATTATGCGATCTGCATATTTGTAAGCATTTAAAATATCATGAGAAATAATTATAACTAATTTTTCTTTTGATATCATTTGAAATTTATCTAAAACTTTTTTTTTTGTTATAACATCTAAATTAGAAGTAGGCTCATCGGCTAAAATTATATTAGAATCTTTAATTAATGATCTAATAATATTAATTCTTTGTTTTTCTCCGCCTGATAAATTTTTGACTAATTCTTTTTTTAATTCAATATCTAAATCAAAATTTTTGAGATAAGAATCTATAATTTCTTCTTCTATTTTTTTTCCTTGTAACTCTGCACTTAATGCAATATTTTCGTAAACAGTAATATCTTCTATTAGATGTGTATCTTGAAAAGAACAACCCATCATACCATTTCTTAAATCATCTATTTTTTTTTGTTTTAAATTAGAAACAAGAACATTATTTATATATAATTGACCAGAGCTTATTTTATCTATTCCTGATATTATTTGACAAAGAGTAGTTTTGCCTGAACCAGATTTTCCTAAAAGAAAAATCATTCCTTTATTTGGTAAATTAATGGAAAAATCTTTTAATGGCGTTATATATCTATTTACTTTTTTTTTTTTATTGAAATATGTTTTATATATATTTTTTATTTTTATCATTTTTTACCTAACTTTTCTTGAATTTATTAATTTATATTTTATAATTAAAAATATGAAAATTGAATAATAAATAATACTTAAATAATAAATATTCAATAAATCATAAATATTAAAACTTAATATCAACATAATAACATTATTTATTCAATTTTTATAATATTTTTTTATTAATTGTATTTTTTTAATTTTTTTATTGTTTTAAAAATTTTTTTATTATTATATTTTATTTTAAACTTAGATTTTATGTTATAATTATCTATTAATATAATTTTTTGAAAGAAAGGCTCAAAATGACAGAAAAAATAAAAATAGATTTAGAAAATATTATTCAAAATAATAAAAAAGTTTTAATAGATTTTTTTGCTCCTTGGTGTCCTCCTTGTGTTAAATTAATGACTATTTTGGACCAATTAGAAATAAGCAGACCAGATGTTAAATTAGTTAAAATTAATTTTGATTTATATAAAGATTTAGTTTCTCAAAATAATGTGAAAAAATTACCTACTTTAATTTTATATAAAGAAGGAAAAAAAATTGATGAAAAAATAGGTTTTTGTTCTTTTGAAGATTTATTATCTTTTGTGGATCAAAAATAGTTAAATTTAAGATTCATTATAATATAAAAATTTAAAAAGGTTTTATAATTATGAATGGTTTTTTTTTAGTTTATAAAAAAAAAGGAATAACATCGCATAATACTATTAAACAAATTAAAAAAAAATTTAATTTTAAAAAAGTAGGTCATACAGGAACTTTAGATCCTTTTGCCGAAGGTCTTTTAATTGTTTTAGTGAATAATTTTACGAAATTAGCTTTTTTGTTTGATAATTTAGATAAAAAATATGAAGGTGTTATGATTTTTAATAAAAATTATGATACTTTAGATATAACTGGTAATTTGATAGAAGAAAAATTTAATATTGTTTTAAAACCAGAAATTATTCAAGAAAATTTTTCTTTTTTTGATAAAAAAATATATTTACAAATACCTCCTATGTATTCAGCTATTAAGATTAAAGGACAAAAAATGTATAATTTAGCTAAAAAAGGTGTTAAAATTAATATTCCTCCTAGAAAAGTTCATATTTATGATTTAAAAATATTATCTTTTTTATCAGAAAATAAAGTTAAATTTTATACTAAAGTTTCAAAAGGAACTTATGTGCGTAGTTTAGCTAGAGATATAGGTATAAAAATGAATACTTTTGGTTGTTTACAAAAGTTAGTTAGGATTAATATAGGAAATTATTGTTTGACAAAATCTAAATATGCTGATTTAATAGAAATTAAAGATCTTATTTGTAAAAAGGATTTATTCAAAAAATATCTTAAAATTCAGCTTAATTCATATCTTATAAA
Organism: Candidatus Phytoplasma oryzae; assembly: GCA_027945135.1. Classification (GTDB taxonomy): domain Bacteria; phylum Bacillota_I; class Bacilli_A; order Acholeplasmatales; family Acholeplasmataceae; genus Phytoplasma; species Phytoplasma oryzae_A. The sequence goes on from CP116038.1 coordinate 237,508, forward strand.
ATTAGTAAAAAACGGAATTTATTTAGATCATAGACAAATTAAAACTAATAAACCTTTTATTGTTTTAGATGAAAATAACAAATGGGTCGCTTATTATGAACCTATAAAAGATAAAGATAATACATATTTTCCTAAATTTTTTTTCTAATTTTATTTATAATTTTTTTTATAAAAATATTTTTTTTAATGTCGGATTAAATTTTTTTTTTTTAATCATTTTAATTTCTTCTTTGTAAGGGGGATAACCATTAATAAAAGGAGTTTCCAGTATTTTAGGTAAATTTATAAATTTAGGTTCAAATATTATTTTAATCAATGCATCAAATCCTATTTTTCCAAAACCAATATTTTCATGACGATCTTTTTTATGACCTAAAAAATTTTTCGAATCATTTATATGAAAAACATCTAGATAATCAAAACCAATAATCTTCTCAAATTCATTCATAACTGATTCCCAATTATTTTTTATATCATATCCTGAATCAAAAACATGACATGTATCAAAACAAACTGAAATTCTTTTTTTATTTTTAATTAAATTGATAATGTTTTGAATTTCTTTAAAACAACACCCTATTTCGTTTCCTTTACCAGACATGGTTTCTATAGATATTTTTGTATTAATTTGATGAGTGTTTTGTATGATTTGATTTATTCCTTCTGCTATCCAATTTATTGCTTCTTTTCTATTTTTATTTATAGCATTACCAGGATGTAAAACCATTGTATTAATTTGCATATGATGAAATCTATAAATTTCTTGAGTTAAAAAATTAATAGCAAATTTTCTTTTTTCTATTAAAGGATTAGCTAAATTTACTATATAAGGCGCATGTCCTATTAAATTTTTTGTATCAATATTATTTTTTTTCATTTTTTCTATAGTTTTTTCAATATTAGCTTCTTTTAAATCTATTCTTTTTGTGTTTTGAGGAGCTCCTGAATAAATCATAAAAGTGTTAGCATCGAAAGATAAGGCTTCTTTTAAAGAACATAAATAAAATAAAGGTTTTTTAAAAGATACATGACTACCAATTTTGATCATTTGTTTCTCTTCTTTTTTAAATAAATTTTTTTTTATATTTTTTTTTTATTAAATTTTTTTTATTTTTTATTATTTTAGGAATTATAGATGAAACATTAATATTATTTTTTTTTTTTATTTTTATTAAATATTTTTTTTCTTCATCATTATAAAATAAAATAATATCAGATTTTTCTCCTGTTCTTCCTGCTCTACCGTTTCTATGTTTAAAAAAATCTAAGTTTTTAATTGGTAAGTCATAATGTATAATTACAGAAATATTTTTGATATCTAATCCTCTAGAAGCTAAATCGCTAGTTATAATATATTGATATCTATTTTTTTTAATTTCTATTATTTTTCTTTTTCTTTCTTTAACAGATAAATTAGAAGAAAAATTCAAAATATTTAATTTTTTTTTTTTTAAAAAATCGTAAACATTAGATTGATCTTTTTTATGTGAAACAAAAATAAAAGCTAAAAAAGGATTTATTTTTTCTATTACATTTATTAAATCTTTTAAACGATTATTTTTATCACTTTTAAAAATATGAAAATTTAAATTTGATTTATGTTTATGATTAACATTTATAAAAAGAGATTTTCCGAAATTTTTATTAATAAAAGGTTCCATTTTTTTATCAAGAGTAGCTGATGAAAGTAAAATTTTAGGTTTCCATTTAGATAATAAAATTTTTATTAAAGATAAAGATTTTTTTTCAAAAAACATATCTGCTTCATCTAAGACTAAAAACGAAGATTTATATATGTTAATTTTTTTTAAAATATGAGCATATTCAAATAACTTGCTTAAGGTTGTTATAATTATAGAAGGTTGTTTTTTTTTAAGTTTTAAATATGTTTTAGTTCTGTTCATACCTCCAAAAAAAATTTTTATTTTGTCTTTTCTATTTTCTATTTGAATAATCATTTCAAAAATTTGCAAAACTAATTCGTTTGTGGGTGCTAATATTATAGCTTGTATAATATTTAATTCCCAATTTATTTGACTTAAAATAGGTAATAAATAGGCATGTGTTTTTCCAGTTCCTGTTGGTGCAATACATACTAAATTTAATTTTTTATTAAAATTTCGGAATACTTCTTCTTGTATAGGTGTTGTTTGTTTAAAATTTAATTTTTCTATTTTTGTTTTTATATATTCTTGCATTTTTATTAATTTAAAATCCTTATTTATTCGAAAATTAGGTTAAATATAAAAAAATATTTAATAATCAATATTAAATGTAAAATTATCAATTTTAATTATAAATAAAAAAATGAGTTTTTAATATTTAATTAAAAGCTCATTTTTATTTTTTTTAATATAATTAAAAATTAAATGTAATAATTTATTATTAAATTTATGCTGTTTTTCATTATCTAATGAAGAATATTCTTTAGTTATTTCAATAGCTTCATTTATAATTATTTTATGAGATTTTTTATTTTCTAATAATTCCATAGTTGCTAGTCTTATTATAGCTTTATCTACTCTATTTAATCTATCTAATTTATAATTGTATAAATTTTTTTTAATAATATAATCAATTAAATTTATATTTTTTATGATAATTTTAAATAAAGCTACATTAGAAAAATTATCCTTATTTTCATTTTTTATTTCGTTTTGATAAAAATCATATTGATATAAGCTTTGCATAATATTTATTTTTAATTTTCTTATATTTTTAATATAAACATTCATAAATTTCTTTCTTCTTTTTTTTATTATTTTTTTAAAATTAATAAAAAAATTTTTATTTTAATTTATTTTTTATTTTATAAATGGATATATTATAAAATTAGTTAAAATATAATAATTTAATTTTTTATTTTTTATTTAAAAATTTTTCAAAAAAATTTTCATTTAAATTCTCAGATGCTTGTTCCCAATTTATTATATTAAAAAAACTTTCTATATAAGAAGCACGGTTATTTTTATAAAATAGATAATAAGCATGTTCCCAAACATCTAATCCTATTATAGGTCTACCAATATTTACTACAGTTTCTTGATTAATTGTAGAAACAATCTGGAGTTCGTTTTTCAAATTTAATATTAACCATATCCAACCACTACCAAATAGTTTTTGGGCTTGAACTGCGAATAAATCTTTAAAATTTTCTAAATTTTGAAAATTATTCATGATTAATTCTTTTAATTTCGTTGATAATTGATCATATTCATTTTGATTTCTTTTTTTTAATATTTTCCAAAAAAAAGAATGATTTAAAAAACCTCCACCATTGTTTTGAACAGATAATCTTATATCTTCGGGTATTAAAAAAGGTTTTTTTAATAAAGTAATTAAATCTGTATTTAAATTAGGATATTGCGAAAGAGAATTATTCAAATTATTTAAATAATTTTGATGATGTTTTGTGTAATGCAGTTCCATAGTTTCTCTATCTATAAAAGGTTCTAAATTATTATATTCATAACCAAGTTCTGGTAAACTATATTTTTTTATCATAAAAACCTCTTTTTTATTAAACTTTAAACTCTTAAATCTAATTTCTTAAAGAATTTTTAATTTCCATTGAAAAATATATAATTAGATAAAATATTGTTATTTTATTTATTTTAAAATATTTTTACTTAAAAAATTATTTTACAAATTTAATTAAATAAATTAATAAATCATATATAAATAAAAATAAATCATATATATATGATTTAAATTAAATCTAATCTTCTAATTTTAATAGAAATAAAAATAATGTTAAATTAATTAATTTTAAATTAATTATTAATAAATTATTGAATTAACTAAAATATTCTATCTTAAATAATAATTTATTCAAAGATATTTTTTTGAAGGTATTTATAAATACATTATAACAATTTTAAATATAATTTCCAATTTATTTTATGCTAAAAATTTTTTTCTCAATTACTTTATTTTTAATAAATTTATTTATTATTCTGATTTTTTTTATTAATAAAAATTTAAATGTTATAAATATTAAAAAGATTAATATAAATTATTAAAAAAGTTTTGACCTTAAACCTTTATCTTATAAATAAATTTTCTATAATAAATACATTTTTTTTAAGGTTTATATATAAATTTTAAATATTTCTATTAAGAATTTTAGCAATAATATTAATATAAATAAATAAAAAAATAAGTATCTATTAACTTTTTTTTTAAAATCAACTAGTTAATAAATACTTATATTTTTAAACTACTTATTATATAGACAATGCAAATTAATTCATTAATTTTTTAATAAAATAAATTTCAAATATTTTATATATTTATTAATTATCTTTTTTCATCGATTTTTTTAAAATTATTTTTTTTTTAATTGTATATAAAAAAGGAATTATTAATATTAAAAAAATTAATAAAAAACAACTATTTATAAAAACACCTAAAAAACCTTGTTGTGTGGAATAATTCTTCATTTTAAACAAATTAAAAAAAACACTGCTGATAATAGATTTTTGATCCGGAGATATTAAATTATAAGGATAAAAAGATAAATAAATAGAAGAAAAAAGATAAAATAAGGGATGTATTAAAGCATAATAAGCTTTTTTAAGTTTTAAAAAAGAATTATCAAGAGAAAAAGAAGAACAAAAATAAAAAATAGTATAAAATACAGGAATATATAAATGTTCAAAAAGACTTATTGTTAAAAATTGATATTTCATTTTTTTTATTTCTTCAAATTGATTTTCTATGAAATTCCAAACAAAATTTGTTAATAAAATATCAATTAAAGCAATAAAAGAAAATAATGAATAATATTTATTTTTTTTAAAAGAAGTTAAGCTTAAAAATAAAACAATCATAATTAAAAAATTACTTTGACTAGTAAAAAGGTAAAAAGTATTAATAAAAATATTATACGTCAATATTTTAATATTTTGTATCCATTCATATTTTGATAAATATAACAATATATGCATTTTTGATAACAATTCCTGAATTAATTCTTTTGAAGATATTTTGTCAGGATTTATTGTTTTTAACCAGAGTGAAATATATGGTATAGTAACAACTTTATATATATATAATTTTAAAACATAATTTGTATAAACTATTGCTAAAAAAATTAATAAAAAAAATTTTTTATACTTTGTTTTTATTATTTTTTTTATTTTAAATATTATTTTTTTTATTTTAAATATTAAATTTTTATTTAAAATATTAAATTTATTTAAAATATTAAATTTATTCTTCATATTATTATCCTTTTTAATATGTGGAATATTATTATTTTATTTTAAAAAAATATTATCTGTTTTTTTAAAGTTTAAATATGAATAAATCTTCCTTTTTCATTTTTTTATTTTATTTTTTCATATAAATTAATAACATAAATTAGTTTTTAATATAAATTAATATAAATTAATTTCATATTTGTTTAATATGAAATAAAAGTATAGAATAAAATGATTGAGCAATTTCATTTTCTAAAATTTTTATCATTTCTTGTGTTTTTGTGTCTGTGTCTTTTTCGAAATCTTCTTTTTCGAAATCTATAGATATAAAATCATCTGTATTTATTTCATATTTGATTGCTTTATTTATTTCATCATATTTCATATCATATTTTATTTCGCTATTTATTTCATATTTTATTTCGTTATTTATTTCATATTTTATTTCGTTATTTATTTCATATTTTATTTCGTATTGATCGGATACAGAATTAAATAATTCAAATATTTCATTTCCTATATCTGAATTAAATTTTGTTAATTCTATTTTTTCATATAATCTTAGAAATTGTTGGGATAAATTATAAAAATCAATTTTATAATTATCTTTGTATTTTTTGAATATAGAATTATTAGATTCATATATTTCATCTTGTATATCTTTATATTTTTTATTTTCTGTATCTATATATTTTTCAATTGTATTATTTGATTTATCAGATAAATAATATTCGAAACTATGCACAATAATTTTACATTTTTCTAATATCGAAAGAATTTTATCTTTTTCTAATATGGCATTAGTTTTTTCATATATTTCATTATCTAACATTATCATTATTTTTATTAATTCTTTTTCTTCGTCATTCAAATCTTTTGATCTATCTTTAAATTCTGTAATTTCATTTTTTTTTATAACAATTGGCTTTATTTTTGAAAAAGCCCAAACATTATTATTTTTTAAAGATAAACATATAAAAAGTATATTTATGATACATAAAAGTTTAAATAAATTTTTAATTAATTTTAATTTTAAATTAAAATTAAAAGCGTTTTTTGAATTCATTTATTATTTTTTTCCTTTTTTGAATTTTTTTTTAAATTTTTAAAACTATATTATTTTTTTTAAAACTATGTTATTGATGTTATTCATGTTATCTATGTTATCTATGTTATCAATGTTATTAATTATAATTATATTATTACTATAAGTCAAAAAATAAATATTATAAATATAAATAATATAAATGATAAAAGAAAGAATGATATTTTTTGATTTTGACTTGTTCTGATTTTATATCAATAAATAAATTATCAATAAATTTAAAATTAAATGTAAAATTTTAAAATTTTCTTTATATATTTTATAGTTAAAGTATATATCTTATAATTAAAGTTTTGAATCTAAAGTGTAAAGTGTTTCATCTTTAATTATAATTACATTATTTTCAAAATTTATTTTAAAGTTTAATTTTTATTAAACTATTTATTTTAATTTTATTTTTTTAATTTTAAATTATTTTATATAAAATTTTAAATTAAAATTATGAGAGTTGTTTTTTTCAATGGTATTTGGTATTGGAAATTTTTGTATTGTGCGTAGAAACATAGGAACAGTTCAGTTGTTGTATTGGGTTTACTGGTTTACTTTGTTTTCATGTTTAATTTTCGATTTATCAAAAATTTTTTATTTATCAAAACAGTAAGAAACAGTAAGAAGAAAATAAAAAAATCTTATTTATATATTTTTTTATATAATTTTGTTGGACACTTTTTTTTAGACAAATTTATTTAAATTTTTTATTATCTGTTTAGATTTAAATATTTTTTAAAATTATTTAAATCTAATTTTAAAAAAAATGATAAAAAAGGAGTTTGAAAAAAATTTTATGTATAAAATAAATAAAATGATTTTTCAAAATATTTTATTTCCTATTGTTTTATCCTTTTTCTTTTTAACTCATTTACAAACAAATTCTGTTTTAGCTTTGAATCCTTATACCGATGATGAATTAGAGATTCCTAAAGAAGTAACCAAAAGTAAAAATAAAAAAACAGAATTCAAAACAATATTGGATCAATGTCCTAGTTTTAATATGACTGCATCAGATTTGGATTATTTTTATAGTAAAGTTTTGGTTTCAACAGATAATCGTGAATCAAAAGGTATTAATGATTTAATTGAAGAATCATTTCGAAATTTTCCTAGTTCCGAAGCAACAATTGATTGGGATTCAGTAAAAAATGATTTATTAAAAAAAATTAGTTCTTTTTTTGACGAAATGAAAATGTCAAGAAATCTTCTTATGCAAAAATTTTTTGAATTTTTAATTTTTTCTTCTCTTTAATTTGTTCTTCTCAATGAAAATAAAACTATATTTTTTTGTATATCAAAAAATAATTAAATAATATTTTAATTTTTTTTGAAATCGTGTTATAAAATTATTTTATTTAAAATTATTTATTATAGTTTTTTTTAAATTATTATTATAGATATTAGATTTATTTAATAAAAATTTTGTTTTTTTTATTTTTGAATATCTTAATATAATTTTATTTTTTGATTAAAATTTTTATAAATTAATATTTTTAGTTTTTATTTTTGAGAAAATAGTTATATTAAATTAACTATTTTCTTTTTTTAATTTAAATTTTAAATTCATTTTTAATACAATTTATTATATAATTTATCTGTAATTATGTTAGAAAGTTATTTATAAATTATGAAATTTAAATTGAAAAAGAAAAAAAATATTATATTTTATTTAATATTTTTATTAATTTTTATTTTTATTTATTTTTTGTTTTTTTTTAAAAAAAAACATTTTTATATTTCAGAACAAAAAAGTTCTTTGGATTTTCAAAAAGAATTAATTAAATCAGAAATATTTAATTCTAATACAAATGAAATAAAAATTAAAGAAGATAAAAATATACAAAAATCTAATAATTTACAAATGGAATTACCGTCTTGGTCTGAAAAAAGAGTTTTTAAAAAAATAAAAAGAGGTTATGAAAATTTACTTCTTATTCAACAATATATTTTAAATGAATTCGCAAATAATCCTCAATTAAAGCTTCAAGAAATACAAAAATATAAAATTTTTGAAAATGTAATAAAATATCTCGCTTTTTGTTTATATAACTTAGAATATCTTGTTGAACCATATAATATAAAATCTAATCGTTTAAAAAAAATTAAAGAAATAAAATATAATATAAATTTATTATCAGATGGACAAAATAAATTTCAAATAGAAACAGTTCATTCTATTGAAGAAATTTTGACAAAAGTAGTTGCTTTATCTTTGGAATATAAATTAAATATAAAAAAAGTTGTTTTAGATAATAACAATAAAGAAGATAATAAATTTTTTTTAAGTATTGAAAATAATAATTAATTTAATTTTAATAATTAATTTATTTTTTTTTAATAAATTATATTTTTTTATATTAAGAAAATATTTCAAATAAAATGAGCTAATAAATTATTCAATTTATTAGCTCATTTTATTTTTAAAATAATTATTATGTTTTTTAAAAAAAAATTTAAAAAAATAATTTATAATATTAAGCAAATAATTATTTATGATTTTTTTATTAAAATAATTCAATTTAAATAATATATGATATAAAAAAATCTAATTTATTAATATTTATTATTTCATTATTAATTAAATATTTTATGAATATTTGTTTATATTTGAATAAAATTATTATAATAATTTTATTATTTTTTAATTCGGATTATTAATTTTTTTATTTTATTTATATTAAATGATTTTATTTATAAATTATGTTTAAATTAATATATAATTTATAATTTATAAAATTAAAATAATTTTAAATTATTTTTTTATTAAAAATATTTTTTTGAATTTAAAAAATTTCATTAATTTAAATAATTAAATATTCTTTAAAATATTAATAATAATTTCAATTATTAAAATATAAAATTATTTTTTTATTATTAATATAAAAATAATGAAATAATTTTAATAAATTAATTATAGGAAAGGTATTGTTTATTATGATTTTTAATTTGAAAAAAAAATTTTTATTTTATTTTTTTATTTTTACTAATTTTGTTTTTTTTATTTTTTTTAAAAAATATATTTATGCTGGTAATATAATAAGTAATAATATTGATTTATCTAGTTCTTTATCTAATTATCAACATATAGAATATTATAATTTTAATCAAAATATAAGAAAAAGTTTAATTCAATTTAATGATAAAGGTAAAGTTAAATATTTTATTCAATATTATTTAAATGGTACGAAAAAATTTTATTTTGAATATTTTGAAAATGAAATAGATCATAAAATATCAAAAAGAATAGAATATCTTTTAAATGGATCTAAATTTTGTGAAAAAAATTATGATAGAGAAACAAGCAAAATAATAGAAGAGATATATTATAATAATAATAAGATAATTTCACTTACTAAATTTGATAGAAAAACAGGAAAAATTAAAGAATATAAAATTTATAATGAAAAAGAAGAGATTACATATCAATATTCAGGATAATTTAATAATATATATATTATTATTATTTTCTATTATTTATTATATAATAGATAATTTTAAGGACCAGGGTATTATTTCGAATAAAAGTACATCTAATATCAAAAAAATAAAAATACATAATATAAAAAAAAGAATATAAAAGTATTTGTTAAAAATTAATATTTATTAATAGTTAATAAGTACTTTTTTCTTTTTTATAAAAGTATTTATAAAAAATAAAAAAAGGAGAAAAATATTTATGGCTCGTTATCGTTATCGTTCAATTCGCAGAACTACTAGAAGAAAACCGTTTTTAGAAAAACTTTTTTGGAGATTAATGATAGTTATTGGGTTAGTTACCATTGTTTATATTCTTTATGGTAAATTTGGCTCGGGTCAAACTACTGTTATAGCTAAATTTAATAAAGCTGTCGATAATTATTTTATCAGGCGAAAAAGTATCTAAAGGGGGGTGTGACCCAAAAAAATGGTACCGTGTGAAAAGAATATTTTTGACTTACAAAAAAAAGAAATAAAACTTTTTTATTTTCTTTTTTTTAAAAAATAATTAAATTGTTTATTAACTATTGGTATATAACTCAAAAAAAGAAAAGTCAACTATTTATGCTGACTTTTTAAGAAAAAATTATATTAAAAATAAGGTATTCAAATTAACTATAAAGTATCATTATTAGTAATTAATAATTAAAAATAAACAATAAAAAATACCTTTATTTCTCAAATAATTTCTTTTAACTTTCAAAAAAGAGATACTTTAATAAAAAAATAAATTTTTTTTTTTTTTACTACTACTAAACCCTCTTCCGTGGAGATTTGATATATAAAAAATATAAAATATTTGAAATCTAGAGTAAACCTTTTCCTCATTTAAAACATTTTCTATTTTGATTAAATTTTAAAAATTGAGTTTTCATTTTTTTAAACAAAGAAAAAAGAAAACATATGTTAACAAATACTTTTATATTCTTTTTTTATATTATGTATTTTTATTTTTTTGATATTAGATGTACTTTTATTCGAAATAATACCCTGGTCCTTAAAATTATCTATTATATAAATAATAATTATTTTATATTAAATTAACTTTATATATAATAATATATTATTATTATATATAAAGTTAATTTTTTAAAATTTTAGTTTAAAAAAATATTTTTTTATATTTTTTATTTATTTTACTAAGTAAATTATTTATTTTAATTATAATAATATTTTATATTTATGAATTTTAACAATATTTTTTTATTTTATATATAAATTGAAAAGAATTGATTTTAGGTTTTTTTTATTAAATATTTGCTTCCTATAATGTATATTATGTAAACTAAATTTTATATAAAAAATTAAATATAAATATATAAAATGAATAAATAATATCTTTTATTTATTTATTTTATATATATAAAAAAAAATAAATAAAATATGTATATAAAATAAATATATAATAGTTTATGTTTCTAATTTTTTTATTTTAATTAAAAAAGTACTTAACAAAAGTAATTAAAATAATTTTTTTTAAATATTTTAATTTATATATAATAATATTTTATTATTATATATAAATATATAGTGAAAAAAAATTATGAAAAAATTAGAAAGAAACCTGAAAAAAATTAAAAAAATTAGAAAGAAACTTAATGCAATATATAAACAAAAACATTATTTTATCTATTTTAATATCTTTGATAATAATAATAATTTCATTTTTGATATTTAAATTTTTATTTTTTTTGAATTTTTGGTATGAAGAAAAAGAAAAAAAAATAAAACAAGAGAATAATAAAATTAATAAAAAAGAAATGATATATAATGAAATAAACAGTAAAATAGATAAAATATCTTCTGATACAAAAATAAATTCTGAAATATCTGAAATAAATTCTTTATCAAAAGATACTTACATTAAAAAAACAGATTATATAAAAGGTAAAAATTTAGATACAAACCAAATAAGCCTTATAGATGAGATTTATAGATCATATTTTGAAAGTATAAATAAATATGATGATATTATTAAAAAAAAAATTGAAGATAGATTAATTGAATATAACAAAAATATTTATATTATAAATTTAAAATTAGGAAAAATAAAAAAAAAATTGTCTTTTTTAGATGAAAAAATAAAAATGATAGAAATAAATAGAGATCTTTTAAATATTAAAATTTCAGATAAACAAGTAGAATTTGCAAAAGAAGAAGAGATTCAAAAAAATAAAAAAAAAACTTTTAAATCTGAAAAATTAATTGATTTAAAAAAAGAAATAGAAAATTTAAAAAATGAAAAAATAGAAATTTTGAGTAAAATAACAAAAACAAAATTGAAATATTCTGAATTATTAGATGAAAAACAAAAATTAGAAAAAATAATTTCTGACAAAAATGCTGAAATAAAAAAAGAAAAATTAGATTTAGAATTAATTCAAGTATTGCATCAAAAAAAAATGATTCAATTTAAAAATATAATTTATAAAACATATAATTCCAAATTAATTTTGGAATTTTTTTAAAAATTTTTAATAGTGTTAAGAAAAAAATGTTAAGAAAAAAATGTTAAGAAAAAAATTATTTTCTTAACATTTTTTATTTAAAGTACATCTTATAAAATGATCTTTTTCTATTTCAAAAAAATCTAAATCTGGTTGGGATTTGTTTTTAAAAATATTAAAATTGAAAATATTATTTTCACTTTTAAAAAAATTTTGTTTCTCTATATAATTTTGTCCATTAATACTTGTTATTAAAAAATCATTTAATAATTTTTGAGTGTAAGGATGAATTGGATTTTTGATTATAAGATTATAAGGAGCTTTTTCTATAATTTGTCCTTTATATAAAACAATAATATTTTGAACTAAAGAAGATATTATTCCTAAATCATGAGTAATAAAAATCATAGCCATCTTTTTTTTTTGTTGTATTTTTTTTATTAAACTTAAAATTTCTTTTTGCGCTAATATATCTATAGCAGTAGTAGGTTCGTCAGCAATAAGTAATTCAGGTTCACAAGAAAGAGCAATTGCAATCATAATTCTTTGACACATTCCGCCAGATAATTGAAAAGGATATGATTCTAAAACTCTATGAGGTTCTACTATTTCTACTTTATTTAATATATTTACAGATTCTTGAAAAGCTTCTTTTTGAGACATTTTACGATGCAAAGTTAAAACTTCGATAATTTGATTTTTAATTTTTAAAACAGGATTTAAACTAGACATCGGGTCTTGGAAAATCATAGCTATTTTATTTCCTCTTATTTTTCTTATTTCTTCTTCATTGAAGTTAGAAATAATTTGATCTTTAAAAATAATTTTACCTTGAAATATATTTTGATTTTTTTGAAATAATTTTAAAATAGACATAGCTATTTGACTTTTGCCAGATCCGGAATCTCCGATAATACCTAAAGTTTCTTTTTCTTTAACTTCAAATGTTACTCCTTTTACAGCTTTAACTAATTTATCTTTTGTTTTAAAATATGTATGTAAATTTTTAATTTTTAACAAACTCATTTTTTTTATTATTCCTTTAATACACTATTCAGAACAAAATGACCAGGATTTACTTCTTGGAAAATTTTTTCTTCATTTTGATCAAAATTTATTTCTTCTCTTTGTATTTTTTGTAAATCTTCTTTTTCTTTAAACAAATTATTATCAATATTATATTCTTTTATTTTAGGAATAGCATTAATTAGTTTTTTAGTATAAAAATGCAGAGGATTCTGAAATATATCTTCTTTCTTAGCTATTTCTACTAAATGGCCTTTATACATAACTCCTATCCTATCGCTTATAAAACGAGCAACTCCTAAATCATGAGAAATAAATAAATAAGTTGTTTTGTATTTATTTTTAAAATAGTTTAATAGTTCTAAAATTTGTTTTTGAATAATAACATCCAGAGCAGAAACAATTTCATCACAAATAACTAATTTTGGATTCAAAATTAAAGTTTTAGCTATATTTACTCTTTGTCTTTGACCTCCACTTAGTTCATCAGGAAAACGATTCATTAAATCAATATTTAAACCACATGATTTCATTATTTTTATAATTTTTTTATTATAATTATGATCTTTTTTATTTTTAACTTTTTTTTGTATTATTAATCCTTCTCCTATAATGTCTTTAATGAGGAATTTAGGGTTTAAAGTGGTAAGTGAATTTTGAAAAATTATTTGTAAATCTTTTCTAATTAAATTCATTTCTTTTTTATTTAAATTATTTAAATTTATAAATGAATTATTTTTTTTAAAATAAATAATTTTACCTGAATCTGCTTTTTGTAATTGAATAATTATTTTAGATAAAGTAGATTTACCAGAACCAGATTCACCTATAATACTTAATGTTTCCCCTTTAAAAATAGAGAAATTTATATTTTTATTAGCGTGAAATTTTTTTTTATTAATTGTAAAAGATTTATTTATATTTTTTATTTTAATTAAAATTTTTTTTTTATTCATAATAATTATATTCCGATTTTATTTTTATTAAATTTATTTATAAATATTGATTTTTATTTATTTTTATAAAATTTAATTTTCTTTATTTTGATTATAATTAAAATAATTAACTAATCCTTCTGCTATAAAATTTAGAGATAAATTAGTTAATAAAATTATAATTATAGGAAAAAAAATTAATCTAGGATAAAAATTTATATATGATTTATTAGTATTTAATAGAGAACCCCACTCAGGAATAGACGGATCCAATCCTAAACCAATAAAACCAAAAGCAGAAGCTGCTAAAATAACACTACTAAGACTTAAAGTAATTCTTATAATTAAAGAATATAAAACATGAGGTAAAATATGTTTTCTAATAATATAAAAATGACTAGCTCCTAAACAAATAGCGCTTTTTACAAAATCTTTTTTAACAGTTTGTATTGTGATTGCTTTAATATTTTTAATAAAAACAGGGATATAATTGATACTAAGAGCGAGAACTATGGAATAAACACTTTTGCCATAAAATAAAACTATTAAAAAAGCTAAAATAAAATCTGGAAAAACAATTATCAAATCACATATAAAATTAGTTAAAATATTAAAAAAACCCAAGAAATAACCAGATAAAACACCTAAGAACAAACCTATAATAGAACTAATTAAAATAGTAAAAAATGATATACGTAAAGAAAGTTTAGTACCTTTTATTATATATTCAAATAAATCATGTCCTAAACAATCTGTTCCCATCCAATGTTTTTTGCTCGGTTTTAAAAAAGATTTGAAAGATTTTATATTTGTGTTTTCAGATAAATAAAAATGAGGTACTATAAAAGTAATTATTAATAATAAGAAAAATAAAATAAATCCTATAAGTAATATTTTATTTTTTTTGCACAATTCAAAAAAATTTTTAAATATCTTTTTTTTTGATGAAATAATTTTTAAAAAAAACAAATTTTAATCATCTCCTTTTATTATTTTTTTATTTTTTGTCTAGTAGTAGGATCTAAATAGAAATATAAAAATTCTAAAATCATATTTAAAAAACTTATAAAAATGGATAAAAATATTATAGAACATTGAATAACAGGTAAATCTCTATTTTGAAAAGATGAAATAATTAAATTACCTAAACCATTTACATTAAAAATTGTTTCTGTGATGATAGAGCCGCTTAACATAAAACTGAACATTATTCCTATATTGGTAATAATAGGAATTATAGCGTTTTTTAAAATATGTTTTAATAAAATATCAAATTCTGATAAACCTTTAGCTCGTGCAGTTAATACATAAGGTTGTTCTGATATAAAATTTATACTATTTCTAGCTATTCTAAAAATAAAAAAATTATTTGCTAAAACTAAAGAAAAAATAGGCAAAACTAGTGAAAATTTTTGTTCTATACCGGAAATAGGAAAAATATTCATTTTAAAACCAATAAAATATTGAACAAAAAAACTTACAACAAAATTAGGTATAGAAATAATAACAATAGAAATTAAAACTATAATGTAGTCTTTTTTACTTTCTTTATAAAAAGATGAAAATAAAGCTAAACTGATACCTAAAAATGAAGATAAAAAACAACTAACTAAAGAAATTTTTAAAGTAGTTAAAAAAGCCGGTATAAACAAATCAAACGAATTAATATCTTTTCGAATATAAGAATTACCAAAATCTAATTTAAAAAAAATTTTACTTAAAAAATTTTTTAATTGAATTATTAAAGGTTTATCTAATTCTAATTCTTTTTTTAATTTATATATTTGTTGATGAGTGCTTTTATGCCCTAATAAAGCCAATGCGGGATCTGAAAATTTTCTCATAACTATAAATATAACAACAGCACTAGTTAAACAAATCAAAAATGAATATAATATTTTTTTTAATATGTAATTTAGCATTTTACTTTATTCCTTATTATTTTGATTAACATTTTCAAATATTTAAAAAAATACTAAATATATTGATTTTATTTTATGAAAAATATTAAATAAAAAAATTAATTATACCAAATTATATCAAATATTAAATAAATATCAATAAAAAAATTTAATAATATTTTGCAAAATATAACATATTGAATAAAATATTCTATATATTAACTTAAATAAAAATAAAATAAATAAACAATAAACTTTATCTTATTGTAATTTTAAATTTTATCTTATTTTAATTTTGATAAATTAAAATTAAAATATATTTTATAAAATTTAACTTTTGCATTTTTAAAAAAAATTAAAAATTATTTTATTCTAATTTTGAACTATTTTTTTATATAATTTTAATTTATTTGTTTAATATATAAAAAAATTTAATAAAAATTTAAATTTTTTTGATTAATATAAAAAAATATTCAAGAATATAATATATTAAAAAATTTGACACTTTAGAAATTATTTGTAAGATTAATTGTGTATTTTGTATTTTATTATAATATTGGAATTTAATATATTTTGTAATATATTTTACAAAAATATTATTATAATAAATAAAAAAATATTTATAACTTGTTAAATTATATAATAACTTGCTAAATTATATAATTAAATTATAAATAATAAATAAAAAAGATTAATTTTGTTTATAAATTATATAAAAAAATAAATTTCATTTTATTTAATTTTAAAAAAAATCCAAAATTATAGAAAATGTAAAGAAAATAATGAAAAATAAAAAATATTTATTTATGTTTTATGTTTTTATTTTTAATATAAAAAAAATATCAAATTTTCTATTATATTTAATTTTATCAAAAATTTAAAAAAATAAAATTTATTTTATTATATATGAAACTTAGAAAATGATTTTTTTAACAAAATCAATATTTTTTAATTATAAATTTAAAATAACAAATTGAAAATTAATATAAAATAAAAAATTTTTTTAATATTTATTTTTTTATATAAACTTAAAAATTTTAAATATTACAATCATTTGGGTTTAAATAATTATTTTATTTAATTATTATTAAAAATATATTTTTTCAATTAATAAAATTAAATATTGATTTTCAAATTTTTATTCAAATATTATGTTTTAATTTTTTTAAATTTATTTATTAAATTTATTTTAGCTAATAAATTAAATTTTTCAGTTATTAATTGAAGTTAATTTGATATTAGACAAATAAATATCAAAATAAATTTTTAGTAAATTTAATCATAATTAAAAGATTTATAAAAAAATGATTAAATTTAATATTTTTTATGTATAGGGATAAATATTTTATGAAAATAGATTTAAAACCTGACAGTTATAAATGGTTAGAATACAAAAAAAAATATATAAATGATTCTGAAATAGAAATTATTATGGGATTAAATAAAAATATTACAAAAGAAGATTTAATTAAAAAAAAAATATTAGAAAATTATGTTTATGAAAATAAAGAATTAGAATTGGAAAAAATAACTAAGCTTCATGCTAATCTTTTTTTTAATATTTTGAAAAAAAAAAGTTATGAACCGGCTGTTTTTTTAAAAAAACCTTTTTTAGCTTTTTTAGATGGTTATCATACAGAATCAGAAACTATGTTAGAAATAAAATGTCCTATAAAAAAAGAAGATATTGTTTTATGGAAAGAATTTTGTAAACAAAAAATAATTCCTCCTTATTATTTTGCAAGAATTCAATTTAAAATATATTGCGCTAAATCTTTAAAATCTTATTTTTTGGTTTATTTTAATGAACAAGATTATTATTTTGTTGAAGTTCAATTAGATTTAAATTTTATTCAAAAAATGTTAGAAGAAACTGATAATTATAACAAAATTTGGGAAAAATACAAGAAAATAATTTAAAAATAAATAATATATCGGAAATTTATTTTTAGGAAATAAATTATTTTTATTCTTTATTTATTTTCTTCTTTATTATTTTGTAAATATTTTTTTATTTCTTCTTTCCAGTTAAAATATTCTTCTTCTCTTTTTCTTTTTCTTTCTTCTAAATCTTCTTTATTATATTGACCGTGAGTTTTTTTTGTAATCATTACTTCTTCTAGATCAGATGGCAACATCACTTCATGTTCTTTATTTTTAAAATTATACTTAATAGTTTTTTTATATGCTGAATCGATAATATCTTTTAAAATTCTGTTAGAATATTTGGAAAATTCATTATTTTGATTTTTACAATCATTTGCAATATTTTTTAAGAAAATAAAAGTATGAAAACTAATCGCATAAGGAACAATAATATGTTTTAAAAAACCTTCTATTTCTTCGTTTTTTAAGAAACCCACAAAAATTTGTTGACTAAAACGATTTAAAAGAGCTGCATCTACCTGATGTAAAAAATTAGTAGCTCCCATTACAATAATTTTTTTATTACTTTTTTGATGTCCATCTAATTTTATAAGTAAATTATTAATAATATTAACGGAAGATTTATTATCACTTAAACTAGATCTATTAACAAAACCATTTATTTCATCTATAAATATAATACTTTTTTCATGAGATTCAGCTTCTTTCCATATTTTGTTTAAAACTTCTTCTCCTTCACCTACAAATTTACGATTAAATATAGAAGGATCTAATTCAATAAAATGAACTCCAGCTTCATTACAAAAAGCTTTAATTATAAAAGTTTTTCCTGTTCCTGGTGGGCCCCAGAGCAAATATCCTTTAGGTTGCACTTTATGAGCATTAACCATAGTATTTTTATCTTGAAAAAAATAAATTAAATCTTCTAATTCTTCTTTTACATTAGTTAAACCATAGATATCTTTAAACAAAATTTTTTTTTCATTTTTAACTTCTTCTTTATCAATTTTATTTTGTTTTAATGAATTAATTATATTTTTTAATATAGAAGTTTGTTCTTGAAAATAATCTATTTGTTTATCTACAAAAATTAAAAATTGATTCAAATCTTCTTTTTGTATTGTAATTCCATCTATTTGAGGATATTTTTGTGATTTTTCTAAATATTTAACAAATTTTTTATTATCATTATTATATTGAATAGCTTTTTCTAGTTGATTTATATTATATTCCGTTTCTTGTATAAGAAGAAAAGGGGTTTTTTCATTATTTTTTTCTATTTTTTCTATTTTATCTGTTTTATTTGTTTTATCTATTTTATCTATTTTATCTATTTGTTGAATGGATGATGAATTTTCCAATACTTTATAATTAGTATTTTCGGGATTGGTTTTAGATAGATAATAAAATAAGTAAATAAAACTAATAGAACTCAATAACATAAAAATATTAAAAAAATTATTTTTTTTAATATTAGAATTATTATTAAATGAATTATTCATAATGAAATTAACCTCATTTTAATTTAATTTAAAATATTTTTAATGATAATTTATAATAATGTATATTATAGTGGAAAATATTAAATTTTGTTTATCAAAAAAAATTCATCATAATTTATAAATATTTTTTATGAAAAATAGTTAATTGATAATTTATTATTTTAAATATATTTATTCAAATTTTTTTATTTTTTTTATTTTAATAAAAAATTTAAATATTTCTATAATAATTAAAGGCATCATAGATAATAGTATGATAAAAATTATATCTATTAAATTTAAATTTGATAATTGAAAATATTTTTTTAAAAATGGAATAAAAAAAATAGAAAATTGTAAAAAAACACTAATGACGAAAAATAAATTTAAAAAAATATTTTGTTTTTTTAAACTAAAAATAGAATTTTGAATATTTCTGAAATTAAATACATGAAATAATTGTGATAGAGATAAAACCATAAAAGCAAAAGTTTGAGCATTTTGAATATTATTATATTTTTTATAACCAATTATAGAAGATAAAAAAGTTAAAAATCCGATTAATATGCCTTCTAAAATAATTATGAATATTAATTTTTTATTTAATAAAGATTTTTTTATTTTTCGTGGTTTTTGTTTCATTAAATCCATTTCTTTAGGTTCGAATCCTAAGGGTATAGCGACTAAAGAATCTGTAACTAGATTAATCCATAATATTTGTAAAGAATTTATTATTGAAAAATCAAAAGTAAAAAACAAATGATTTAAACAAGTATTTAATAAGATAACAAAAATTTCTCCTATATTACAACTAAGTAAAAAAAGTATGCTTTTTTTAATATTATTAAAAATATTACGTCCTTCCCTAATAGCTTTTTGTAAAGTTATAAAATTATCATCTAATAAAATAATATCTGCAGCTTGTTTAGTTATTTCAGTTCCTGTTATTCCCATAGCAATACCAACATTAGCCATTTTAATGCTAGGCGCATCATTAACTCCATCTCCAATCATAGCTACTATATATCCCATTTTTTGATAAGTTTGAATAATTCTAAATTTATGTTCTGGATTAACTCTTGCATAAACTTTAATATTTGGTATTTTTTTTATTAATTCTTCTTCTTTTAGATTGTCTAATTCAGAACCTAAAATTAATAAATCTTTTTTACATTTCAAAATACCTGTTTTAATAGCTACATTTTGAGCTGTATTTAAATGATCTCCAGTAATCATTACAGGAGTAATAAAAGCTTTTTGACAATTTATAATAGTATTTGCAATTTCTTTTCTAATAGGATCTTTGATAGCGACTGAACCTAAAAAAATAATATTGTTTTTAATTAGTTTTAATATTTCAATTATAGATATATTTTCTTTTAAATCTAAAGATAAATTTTTTAATTTAGCATAAGAAATAGTTAAAACTTTGAAACCTTTTTGAGACATAAAGTTTAAATCATTTTCTATTTCATTTTGGTTAAATTTATTTTTTAAAAAAATATTATTTTTATTTTCAATATATTTGGATAATTTTAATAAAATTTCACAAGCTCCTTTAATTGTAAATAAAAATTCATCTTTTTGTTTATAAATGTTTATTGTACATTTATATTGATTATTAAAAGGTATTTCTTTTATTTTATTATTTTCTTTTTTAATTAAATCTATGTTTAAATCATATAAATTAGCTAATTCGATAAAAGATTTATCAATAGGATCTATTTTTTTATGTTTTTTTTTATTTTTGATATAAAAAAAATCATTTTCACATAATATACCATAATATATTAATTTTATTAAATATTGATTTTCTTTTTGTTTTGAAATAAGATTTTTTTTTACTTCAAATTTTTCTTTATATAAGTATATTTTTTGAATTTGCATTTTATTTTTAGTTAAAGTACCAGTTTTGTCTGTACAAATGATATTAATGGCCCCTAATGTTTCTAAAGCTTTTAAATTTTTGATAATAGCTTTTTTTTTAGCTATTTTTTTAATACTTAAAGTTAATATAATAGTTATAATAGCCAATAAACCTTCAGGAATAACTGCTACTGCTAAAATAATAGAAGATAAAATCATTTTTTTTAATAAAAAAATATCTATTTTTTTTTGAAACAAATTAAATTTAATCAAATTCAAACTAAAATTAATAATTATTAAAAATAAAATCATCAAACCTATTATTTTAGTTAAATCATTTATGTTTTTTTCTAATGGTGTTTTGATTTTTTTAGTTTTTAAAATCATTTGAGTTATTTTGCCTATTTCTGTATATGAACCTGTTTTAATCACGACTGCTTTAGCATAACCACTCACAACATTAGTATCCATAAATACTGCATTTTGTAACTTTAGTAAATTTTTATCAAAAATTTTATTTAAGTTATGATTTTTTTCTATTGGTAAGTTTTCTCCTGTTAAAATAGATTCATCAATTCTGAAATTATTGCTTTCTATTATTCTTGAATCAGCTGGTACAATATCTCCTTGTTCTAAAAAAATAATATCTCCTGGAACTATTTCTTCTCTTAATATTAATTTTAATTTATTATTTCTTAACACTTTAGCATAAAGTTGAGTGTTTTTTTTTATAATTTTTATAGCATTTTCTTTTTGTTTTTCATAAAAACAACCTAAAAAAGAGTTTCCGAAAACAATAGTAAAAATTAAAATACTTTCAAATATTTCTTTTTTTTCTTGATTAGATATGCCAATATATAAAGTAAAAAAAGAAGATATTAATAATATATATACAAAAAAATCATTAAATTGTTTTAAAAAAAGTTTAAATAAAGAAATTTTTTTAACTTTTTTAATTTTATTTAGTCCATATTTTAAAATATTTTTTTTTACTTGTTCTGAATTTAAACCTTTTTTAATATTAGTTTTTATTTTTTTTTCTAAAACGTCAATATTTATTTGATAAATTAAAAATTCCATAATTTTAAAACTTTTTTAAACTTTCTAAATATTTTAAAAATAATATATTTTTTTAAAATATAAAAATAAATAAAATTAAAAAAAAAGAAGTTATTTTTTTATTAAATTAAACTTCTTTTTTCGAATAATAAAATTTTATTCTATTTTTTTAAAGGTAAAATATTATTATTACTATTTAATTTAGTAATTTTCACTTTAGTGATAACAAGTCCATTATGTGTTAAACCATCAAATTTCCAATTTTTATAGATTATTCTAATTTTTTCGTTCATTTCTGGTATTCTTTTCAATTGTCCTAACATAAAACCACTTAAAGTATCATAATCGTCTACAGGCAAATTAGCATTTAATTTTTTTTCAATTTCATATAGATGTGCTGTACCTTTTGCTATATATTCTGTTTCTGATATTTGAGAAATATCTAAATTATTTTTATTATCATATTCATCTTTTATATCACCTAAAATTTCTTCAATAACATCTTCAATAGTCACAATACCAGCAGTTCCGCCGTATTCATCAATAACAATAGCAATATGAATTTGTTTTAATTGCATCTCTTTGAATAATTCGCTTATATTTTTAAATTCCATTACATAATAAGCTTTTCTTATTAATTCTTTTATGTTAAATTCTTTATCTAAATTAATATTATTATTTAAAATATTTGTTTGATTATTGTTATTTTTTTTTAGAGATACTTTTTGATTTTTTTCATTTTCATTAATTTTTTTTAATAAACTTTTAAATATGTCTTTTACGTGAACAATACCAATAATTTTATCTATATTTTCTTCATAAACAGGAAATCTAGTATATTTTTCTTTAGAAATAAAATTAATTAATTGTTGTTGTGTTATATCAGATTTAATAGCAATAATTTCTTTTCTATGACGCATAATTTCAGAAACAACAGTTCCATCGAAATCAAAAATATTTTGTATCATGTTATTTTCTATTCTATTAATTATACCTTTATGATATGAAGAATTTAGCAAAAATCTTAATTCTTCTTCTGCAAAAACATCATTTTTTTTATTTTGATCAACGCCTAATAAAAATAAAAAAATATTACTAATTTTATTTAATAAAAAAACAATTGGTTTAATTAAAAAACTTATCAAATAAAATAAATCCCAAAATAAATAAACAGTTTTTAAAGGCGAAATTAAAGAAATTCTTTTAGGCAAAATTTCTCCAAAAATGATTGACACGAAAAGAACAATTAATTGAATTGAGTATTGTTGCCATAATTGTAACAAAGATATATTATCTTTTAAAATTGAACCTTGAAAAAAAGTAATAATATGAATCACTATTTGAATTACAGATAAAAAAACAGTTGGTTTTTCCTTAACTTTTTTTATTTTTGAAGCTTTAACTATACCTTTTTTAATTTCTAAATTAATTCTATTTTCACTTAAAGATATTAAAGCTATTTCTATAGAAGCAAAAAAAGCATTTAATAATATTAAAAAAAAGATAATAGATATAATGACGACTGGATTCACTTTTTATATAACCTCTTTTTTATAAAAAAATAAAAAAAATGATAAATATTATTATTATTATTGTTTTGATTAAATATATTTATATAAGAATCAATTATATTTTATAGAATTTATTATTTCTTTATTTGAAATTTTAAAAATAATTATTTTATCTTAATAAATAACAAAATAACTAAAATTTTTAGATAAAATCTGTTTTTATATAAAATATATACTAGAATAATTCTATCATATAATAAAAAAAAAGTCAAAATTATTTGAATTTGTGGTATTAATACTATTAATATGCTCTAGCAAATAAAATAGTTTGGTTAGCTTTTTTTTTAGTTACAGAACATATTTTATTAATTATTTTTTCAGAAACAATAACTCTAGCAGTCGCTCCTGTTTCTTTTTTTATTATTTTTTCTGCTTCATTTTTATGAACACTCATTTTAATATAACCTTTTTTTTCTTGAAGTATTTTTTTGAATTCTTCATAATTTTGAGCTTCATATATTTTACTTTTTAAATTATTTAAAGCTTTTTTAAACATTTGATCATTAATTTTTATTAATAATTTTTTGATATTTTTCAATATTTCTTTATTATCAGGAATAATTATTTTTTCAAAATTATGTCTTATAAAGATAGTTAATTCTTTTTTGTTTAAATCTTTTAAACCTATTTCTATTCTGATAGGCACTCCTTTTAATTCATAATAACTAAATTTCCAACCAATATTTTTCTTTTTTTCATCTAAATATGTTCTATATTTTTTTTTTAATTTTGTATATATTTTTTTGGATTGTTCTAAAATATTTTTATTTTTCAAATCTAAAGGAATAATTACTATTTGAATTGGAGCTACAAAAGGAGGCATTACTAATCCTTCATCATCGCCATGAATCATAATTAAAGCACCTATGATTCTTGTAGAAATTCCCCATGAAGTTTGTTGGACAAATCTTTTTTTCAATTGATTATCTTGAAATTGAATTTGAAATGTTTTGGAAAATTTAGTTCCTAAAAAATGAGAAGTAGCAGCTTGTAAAGATTGTCCATCATACATTAATGCTTCAAGAGAAAAAGTTATTTCAGCTCCTTTAAATTTTTCTGATTGAGTTTTTTTTCCATAAATAAAAGGCATAGCTAATATTTTTTTTCCCATTTTTTTGTATAAATTAATTATATATTTATTTTCTTTTAAAGCTTCTTTTTTAGATAAATGAATTGTATGACCTTCTTGCCATAAAAATTCTTTACTTCTTAAAAAAGGTCTATTGGTTTTTTCCCATCTTACAACATTGCACCATTGAAAAAATAATTTAGGTAAATCTCTGTAAGATCTAATTTTTTTTGAATAATATTGAGAAAATAATACTTCAGAAGTAGGTCTTAAAATTAATTTTTCTTTTATTTTACTTTGTCCTATTTCGTTAATAACTAATGATTCAGGAGTAAAACCTTCTATATGTTCTTTTTCTTTTTTAAATAAATTTTCAGGAAAAAATAAAGGAAAATAAACATTTTGATGATTACTTTTTTTTAAATTTTTATTTAAAAAAAGCTGAATATTTTCCCATATAGCATAACCATAAGGCAAATAAATAAAAAAACCTTTTATATCGGAATATTCAATTAATTCTGATTTAAGACAAATATCTGTATACCATTTACTAAAGTTAAAATCACGAGGTTTTATTTCTTTAACTAATTTTGGACGATTCATATATTAAATCCTTTTTTAAATTATATTTTTATATTTTTGTTTTTTTCAAATAGTAATTTAGAAAAAATATCTTTTTGATCTGTTTTTTCCCAAGAAAATAAATTATCTTCTCTTCCGAAATGGCCTTCTCTAGAGGTAACAGCAAAAATAGGTTTATTTAAATTTAATTTTTTAATAATACCTTGAGGACTCAAATCAAAATAATTTTTAATAGTTTTTCTTATTATAGATTCTTCTATTTTACTAGTTTTAAAAGTGTTTACATATAAACTTACTGGTTTTTTAATTCCTATTGCATAAGCTATTTGAATTTCGCATTTATCACAGATACCGGAAGCAACAATATTTTTAGCTAAATATCTTGCCATATATGCTCCGCTTCTATCTACTTTTGTAGGATCTTTACCACTAAAACATCCTCCTCCGTGACGAATTTCACTTCCGTAAGAATCTTGAATAATTTTTCTACCAGTTAATCCAGTATCTATAGCAGGCCCTCCTAAAGTAAAACTTCCAGAAGGATTAATATAAAATTTAGTTTTTGAATTAATAAGAAATGGTTTGGAAATTTTTTTAATAACTTTTTCGATAATTTCTTGTTTTAAATATTCTTGTTTTATATTTTTATCGTGTTGACAAGAAATAATTATATTATCTATATAAAGAGGTTTATTATTATCATCATAAACTAAAGTTATCTGTGTTTTTCCATCAGGTTTTAAAAAAGATATTTCTTTTTTTTCTCTTACTTCAGTTAATTTATTAGATAATTCTTTCGCTAAGTAAAAATTTAAAGGCAAAAAAAGAGATGTTTCCTTTGTAGCGAAACCAAACATTGTTCCTTGATCTCCGGCTCCTTTATTATCAACAGCTTTACTAATTTCATTAGATTGTTTTTGAATAAAGTTCATAATTATTATATTATCAAAATAAAAATTATCTTCTTTTTTTATGTATCCTATTTCTTTAATTGTTTTTTTAACTAAATTTTCAATTTCTAAATTATTTAATTTATATTTAGTATTTATTTCTCCTAAAAGAATTACTTTATTTTTTGATACTACTGTTTCTATTGCTATTTTAGCTTTATTATCTTTAGATAAATAAGCATCTAACAAAACATCTGAAATTTGATCTGCTATTTTATCAGGATGTCCTTTTGTAACAGTTTCGGCACTAAATTTTTTCACCTTTTAATAAAAACTCCTTTGTTAAACGTTGAATATTATTATTATAGAATATTATTGTTATATATTTGTGTAAATAAATATAAAATAAACAAATATAAAAAAACAAAATAAATAAAATTAAAAAAAAAGACTCTAAAAAAAGCCTTTTCCAATTTTATTAATATGATTTATTTTTATTAATATATTAATATGATTTATTTTTTATATTTTATTAATTAAATTTAATTAATTTTATTTTTTTATTATTTATTTTATCTATTTTTTATTTTTTTATTATTAATTTTAATTAAATTTTTTTAATTAAATATTTTTAAATATTTTTTTCTTCTTCTGATAATGTAATAATATCCATTGCTTGTAGTCTTTTTTCGTTTTCAATAGTTTTAGCATAACGAATAACAAATTCTACCGTATCATCTTTTTGTAATTTTTTAGTAGCACGATGTCTTTGTTCATTTTCATTATTATAAGAAGAACTTCTTTGATAAGAATTTGTATCTTCTTGTTCTAAAGATGCATTTCCTACTAATATAGAAGTATGGTGACAAAAAATATCTTTTGAATTTGAATTAGAATTCATATCAAATTGTGAATTTTTTTCCCATTCGTCTATTGCGTCTTTTTCGCTATCTTTATGTTCAACATTTTCTAATATTATATTTTTATCACTGCTTATTTTTTGTACTGATGTTATAAAACCATAATTTTTTGTAGTATCAAACCACTTAACAA
Organism: Candidatus Phytoplasma oryzae; assembly: GCA_027945135.1. Lineage (GTDB taxonomy): Bacteria > Bacillota_I > Bacilli_A > Acholeplasmatales > Acholeplasmataceae > Phytoplasma > Phytoplasma oryzae_A. The sequence continues at coordinate 265,052 of CP116038.1, forward strand.
TACCACGAAACTTAGTTAAATTAGATTTAGTCATTAATTTTTAAAAACTCCTTTTTTTGTAATTAGTTTAGAATAACCTTTTTCATTATATAACATTTTTTTATAAAATCAACAACATTATAATTTAAATTATAATTTAAAAATTTATAAAAAAATTATAATTATTTTTTCTATTTTATATTTTTCTATATTTTATTTTTATATTTTATTAGCTATGTTAAATTATTTTTGTTATATTTAGTAAGTAGATAAATTTTGAAAGGGGTTTTATTATAAAAATTTATGATAAATAAAACAAAAATTATTTGTACTTTAGGCCCTTCTTCTTATGAAGAAAAAGTTTTAAAAGAAATGATAAAATCCGGTTTAAATATTGCTAGATTTAATTTTTCTCACGCTGATTATGAAAAAAGTATAAATGTAATAAAAATTATAAGATCTATAAATCAAGAATTAAAAAATAATGTAGCTTGTTTATTAGATACAAAAGGACCAGAAATAAGAACTCACGATTTTAATGGAGAAGTTATTATAGAAAAAGATTCATTAGTGCGAATCACTTCTAAAGAAATATTAGGAAATAAAAATATTTTTTCTGTTAATTATCCTTATTTTTGTGAAGAAATAAATGTTGGTGATGTTATTTATGTAGATGATGGTTTTTTAAGTTTAGAAGTTATTCAAAAAGAATTTAACAAAGAATTAATTACTAAAGCTAAGAACACTCATATAGTAAAATCTCGTAGAGGTATAAATGTACCAAATGTAAATTTAAATATGAAATTTATTTCAGAAAAAGATTATAAAGATATTGTTTTCGCTGTTGAATCAGATTATGATTATATTGCAGCTTCTTTTACTAGAAAAGCTCAAGATATATTAGAAATTAAAGATATTTTAAAAAAATACCCAAATAATAAAATAAAAGTTATTGCTAAAATTGAAAATCAATCAGGAATAGATAATATAGATGAAATCATAAAAGTTGCTGATGGAGTTATGGTAGCTAGAGGAGATTTAGGTATCGAGATAATAGATACAACAGTTCCTTTGAATCAAAGTATAATAATTCAAAAATGTTTAATACAAGGTAAACCTGTTATTGTTGCTACCCAAATGTTAGAATCTATGCAAAAAAATATAAAACCTACTAAAGCTGAAATTTCCGATGTTTTTAATGCTGTAAAAGAAGGAGCTAGCGCTACTATGTTATCAGGAGAATCTGCCTCAGGAATATATCCAATTAACGCTACTCAATATATGAATAATATTAATAGTCAATCCGAAAAAATATTAAATTATGATAGTTTATCAAAAATTTATAAACCTAAAAGTTTAAGAGAATCGTTTTTGTTTAATATAGTTCAAATGGCTTTAAAATTACCCATTTGTGCTATAGTTCTTTATGATTTTGATGATGCATATAATATTTCTAAATTTCATCCTTCTGTTATAGTTCTATCTATAGTGTCAAATTTGAAAGAAGCGAGATTATTATCTTTAAATTTTAGCATTATAGCTGTTTTAAATGAACAAGAATTAAATGATAAAATTAAAATTTTACGTAAAAATAATAATATAAAAGGAGATTTTATTTTTGTAAAAGAAAATCAAATAAATATTGTTAAATAACATTTTTTATTATTAATTTTAATTTTTATGAAAATTAAAATTAATATTACATTTTATTTACAATTAATTTTTTCATTTTTATATTGAATTAAAAAATATATTTAATTAGAAAAATTTTTATATTTAATTACAATAAAATTTTTATATTTAATTACAATAAAATTTTTATATTTAATTACAATAAAAATTTAATCACAAAAAAATAAGATATAATTACAAAAAAATAATAAAAATAATATAATTATAATTAGTTTATTATAATTAAATATATTTAAAGATAAAAATACTAAAGATGTTAAGGGAGAAAATATTTTAGATACAATTATGATTAATATTAAAAAAGATAAAATAATTAATATTTTTAAAAAAATAAAAATTTTTGGTTTTAATTTATGGATATTCATTTTTTTTATGATTACAGGAATTTTTAATATTTTTTATATAAATAAAAATACCGGAAATAATGAATTAATAAAAAAGTTATGGCATCCATTAATAACTCCTTTATTTATTATGATGATCTTGGGTATCGTTTTAAACTTTATTGGTAAAAATACTCCTATATTAAATAAATTTGGGTTGGGTTTTTTGTTATGTATTTTAGTTCCTTCTTTTTTAGTTTATAAAGGTTTTATAGGTAAAGAGATAGCTTATTCTTTTGACAAACTTTTTTTTAATAAACCTTCTGTACAAGGAACAGACGGAATAGGAATTAACTTTTCACAATTTTTTATTACAATTGTAATATCTGGTAGTATTTTAAGTGTAGATAGAGATTTATTAAAAAGATCTATTTTGAAATTTATTCCTTTGACTTTACTTTCTGTTTTTTTATCTATTATAATAACAGGTTTTTTAGGCCATTTGTTATCTTATCAATGTCCTGATATATTTAAAGACAAATCGAAAGGTTCTTTCTTTGATTCTATATTTTTTGTTTTAGTTCCATTAACTAATGGAGGAACTAATTTAGGCATTAATGGTTTTGCTAATGGTATTTATTATGATTTTTTTCAAAAAAATCCTTCTTTAATAAGAACAGCTATACTTGCTCCTTTAGTTTTAGCTAGAGTTTTAAGTATATTTTTCGCTGGTGTTTTATTTTTTTTATTTGATAAAACTAAGTTTAGCGGAAAAGGAAGTTTAGAAAAAAAAGAAAATAAATCGTACAATATTAATAAAAATATGAATAAAATAATTCCAGATTATCAAAAAATTGGTATGGGTTTGTTAATAATCTTTTCATTTTATTCTATCGGAAATATGATAAACACCTTTATATCTAATAAATTTTCTATTAAATTAGATGCTATGGTATATGTTATATTTTTGCTATTGATTGTTAAAATTTTTCATTTAATATCTGACAAAAATCAAAATTGTGCTGTTCAAAGCGGACAATTTATGATAACTAACTTTACTGCTCCTGTTTTAGCTGGTTTAGGATTAACAACTAATTTTAGCGAATTAATAAAATGTATTACTAACAAAAATATTTTATTAATGGTATTTTTTTCATTATCATTAGTTATTGTCATAACTTTTTTATTATCTAATATTTTTGGTTTTTTTCCTTTAGAATCTGCTTTGACAGCTGGTATATGTTCTCATAGTATCGGAGGAACAGGAAATATTGGAGTTATGGCTATTAGTAATAGAAATAACTTATTACCTTTTGCTATGATTGCTACTAGAGTAGTCGGTCCTATTGTATTTTCTTTAGCTTCGATAATTTTTGGTTATGTTTATAAATAATAAAAGATAATAATAAATAGGCAAAATAAAAAAATGATAATTTCAGATATTTATTTTAGCCTATTTATTATTTATTTTATTTTAAAAAAATGAAAATTTATTTTTTTGATAAAAAGCCCTTATAGTTTAATGATAAAACATATCGATGGTAATGATAAAATACAAGTTTGATTCTTGTTAAGGGCACCATTTTTTTATTTTTTTAAAAATTTTAAAATTTATTAAATTAATTTGATTAAAATATTATAAAATAATTAAGTAAATGTTTTATTAAATGAAAAAATCATCGTCGTGGGCGTCATATAATGGTTATTATATATGCTTGCCAAGCATAAAATGGGGGTTCGATTCCCCTCGCCCACTCCAAAAAAAAAAAACTTCTTTTAATATAAAAAAAAGAAGTGATATTTTAATTTTTTATTATTTATATTTTTTATTATTTATTTTAATGAAAAAAAATTATAAAAATTTGTATAAAGTATAAATTTTTATAATTTTTTTTCATTAAAAATAACTTAATTTAAATGAATTATTAATTATTATATAATATTGAATTAATATATAATATTAAATTAATAGTGAATTATATTAAAATTTTAAAATATAAAATAGTTTATTTTTTGTTTATTTTTTTTAAGTAATATTGATTTAAAGCATTTCTTTTTTTATTTTTAGTTAATAAACCTCTTTTAGAATGAAAATCAGATGGATGTTCTTTTAAATGTTTATTTAATTTTTCTATTTCGTAAGATAATAAATCTATTTGTACTGAACAACAACCTGTATTTTTTAATTCCGGATCATATTTACTAATAATTTTTTGTTTTTTTTCTTTTACTAAATTCATAACCAATTTATAAAATCTCCTTTTATTTAATTGAAAAAATATTTTAATTTTATTTTTTGATTTTATCTTAATAAAATCTTTTTTTATTTATGAATTAAAATTTCAAAAATTGTTCTATATCTATAATAAATATAGTAGCTCCTCCTATGGTGACTTCAGAAGGCAATGAATAATAAGCATTAAATTCGTTCAAAATATGATTAGGAATTAATTGACTTTTAGTTTTAGAATATTTTTTAATTATATTTAATGTATGTTCTACTTTATTTTCATTTAAACCAATTAAAAAAGTCGTATTGTTTTCTTGCAAAAAACCTCCTTTAGTTGTTAATCTAGTATTAAAAATGCTTTCTTGATTTAAATTTTTTTGTACTTGATTTGCATCTTCATCGGAAACAATAGCTAAAATTAATTTTGTTTTATCATTCATAATATTCATATTATATATTATTTATATAAATATATTTACCAAAATATATTTGGAAGATGATAAAATTAAAATAAAATTAATTATTAATCAAAATAATTTAAAATATTTTTTATTCAGAAGATTTTTTTTATTTTACTAAATTATAATAATTTGTTTTATAATTAATTTAATTAAATAACTTTCTTTTTTAGAAATTACGAAATACTGAAAATACTTATCAAAATAAACAAAGTATGTTTATTAATATGTTATAATAATTAAAAAAGTATTTTAAAATGAATTTGATAGTCTTATAAGTATAATTTTAATATAAAATATATGTTTAATTAAGTTGAATATTATTTTTTTTAATAAAAAAATTTGCAAGAAAGGCAAAAAATAATGAAATTAAATTTTTGGCAAAAAATATTTAATTTTTTTAAAAAAATATTTCTTTTTTTCAAAATTTTTTTTAATTCTTCTCGAATCTATTTAAATAAAATAAAAAAAAAAGCAGATCAAATAAATAAGTTGAGTAATGAATATAAAAAAATGAAAAATGAACAATTCCCTCAACAAACTGAAAAATTAAAAAAACTTTTTCAAGAAGGTTATAGTTTAGATTTTTTATTAGTTGAAGCTTTTGCTTTAGCTAAAGAAGCATCCAGAAGAGTAACTGGTTTAGATCCTTATTATGTACAAATTTTAGGTGCTATTGTTTTACATCAAGGTCATATTGCAGAAATGAAAACAGGCGAAGGTAAGACTTTAACTTCTGTTATGCCAGCTTATTTAAATGCTTTAAGCGGTAAAAGTGTTCATATTGTTACTGTAAATGAATATTTAGCTCAACGAGAAGCTAGAGGATCTATAGGAGAAATTTTTAGTTTTTTAGGACTTACAGTAGGTTTAAATATTAAAAATTGTAGTATAGAAGAAAAAAAAAAAGCTTATAATTGTGATATTCTTTATACTACTAATAGCGAAATAGGATTTGATTATCTAAGAGATAATATAGAAAATCAAGAATGCAATTTATTAATGAAAAGAAACTATGATTACGTTATTATTGATGAAGTAGACTCTGTTTTAATAGATGAAGCAAGAACTCCTTTAATAATTTCTAGTTATGCTAAAAAAGAAAAAAATTTTTATTCAGATGCAAATCGTTTCGCTAAAATTTTAAAAAAAAATCATTATATTATTGATTTAGAAACTAATACTATTGAATTAACAGAAGAAGGAATTAAAAAAGGAGAAAATTTTTTTAAAATACCAAATTTATATGATAGTAAAAATATTATTTTGTTGCATTGTATCAAAAATGCTTTAAAAGCACATTTTATTATGGCAAAAAACAAAGATTATTTAGTTTCTAATAATAGCATAAATATTATAGATCAATTTACGGGAAGAATTTTAGATGGAAGGCAATTTAGTGATGGTTTACATCAGGCTTTAGAAGCTAAAGAAGGATGTATTATTAAAGAAGAAACTGAAACAGCTGCTACTATCACCTATCAAAATTTTTTTCGAATTTATAAAAAAATTTCAGGTATGACAGGAACAGCTAAAACAGAAGAAAAAGAATTTCAAGATATATATAAAATGAAAGTTATTGAAATTCCTACTAATAAAAAAATGATAAGAAAAGACGAACCAGATTTTATTTTTGCTACTCTTAAGGAAAAATGGGATGCTTTAATTCAAGAAATAGAAGAAAGAAATGAAAAAGGACAACCTATTTTAATTGGTACTATTACTGTTGAAGTATCAGAACAGATATCTAAAATTTTAAAAAGAAAAAAAATATCTCACGAAGTATTGAATGCTAAAAATCATTATAAAGAAGCAGAAATAATTGCAAAAGCAGGACAAAAAGGTTCTATAACTATAGCTACTAATATGGCGGGACGCGGTACAGATATTAAATTAGGTTCAGGAATTACAGAATTAGGAGGTTTAGCTGTTTTAGGCACAGAAAGACATGAATCTAGAAGAATAGACAACCAATTGAGAGGTAGAGCTGGTAGACAAGGAGATCCGGGTTTTTCACGTTTTTTTGTTTCAGGAGAAGACGAATTAGCTATAAGATTTGGTGGAAATAAAATAAAAAAATTAATTTCTTTATTACAAAAATCTAAAGAAAAAAATGAAAATATTTCTTCTAGTTTTTTTACAAATTTTTTTACTAATTTACAAAAAAAAATTGAATCTGCTAATTTTGAACAAAGAAAACTAATTTTACAATTCGATTCTGTTTTGGGTTTGCAAAGGGAAATTATTTATAAACAAAGAAGTGAAATTTTAAAATCTAGTAATATTTATAAATTAGCCTTTGATTTAATACAAAAAACATTATATAAAGAAATAGAATATTTTATAAATTATAGAATGCATAAAAAAAATAAAGAAAATTTAATAAAATTTATAGATTATTTAGAAAATTTATTTTTTCCTCCAAAAACATTTCTTTTAACTGAATTTGAAAAAATTAGTAAATTAAATAAAAAATTATTTAAAGAAAAAATAAAAGAATTAATTAAAATTAAAATTAAAAATATTTTAGATGAACAAAAAAAAATAATTATTATTAAGGATGTTTCTGAAAATTATTATTATGATATTTTAAAAGATATTATGTTGAAAAATATTGACATTCATTTTAAACGTCACATTTTAGATATGAATATTTTACGTAAAAGTATTAATTTTGTAAGTTATGGTCAACAAAATTCCTTAATTATTTATCAACGTGAAGGACAAAAATTTTTTAATAAAATGATTAAAAATATTTCTTTAGATATAACAAATATTATTTTAAGACTTTCTTTATTAAATGATAAAATATCTAATAAATCATCCAATATTGAAAAGAAAAAAAAATTTTTTCCAAATTATATAAATAATAAAAAAAATAATAAATAGAAAAAAACTTTGGGACTAAAAAGTCTTTTTTATTTTTTTTAACAAAAAAGAGGTTTGAATTTGAAATTATGGAAAGTTATGAAATTGATAAAATTTTAGAAAAATTAAAAATAACTTTATCTGTTTTAGAAGAAAAAATAGATGTAAAACAAGAACAAAAAAAGATAGATGAATTAAATAAATTAATTACAGATCCTTTTTTTTGGAAAAATAATCATAAATATATAAGTAAAATAACTCAAAAATTTTCTCAATTAAAAAATAGATTGAAAAAAATTATTAATTTTAAAAAAAAATATAATGAAATAAAATTTTTTTTTAAAGAAATAAAATATCAAAATCAAGATTTTTTATATTTTATAGAAGAATTAAAAAAATTCGAGGATGAAGTTAAAAAATTCGAGATAGAAATTATTTTAAATCAACCTTATGATGAGAATAATGCTATTTTAATTTTACATTCTGGCGCAGGAGGAACAGAATCGCAAGATTGGTGTGAAATGTTATTTCGTATGTATCAAAAATACTCACAAAAAAAAAATTTTCAAGTTCAAATTATTCATAATCATATAGGGGAAGAAGCCGGATTAAAAAGTGTGAGTTTACTAATTCAAGGTTTATATGCTTATGGTTATTTAAAGGCCGAAAGAGGTATACATAGATTGGTAAGAATATCTCCTTTTGATTCTAATTCTCGAAGACATACTTCTTTTGTTTCATGTGAGGTTTTACCTGAAATAAATGAAGAAATTAAAATTAATATAAAAGATGAAGAATTAAGAATTGATGTTTTTAGAAGTAGTGGAGCCGGCGGACAACATGTAAATACTACTGATTCTGCAGTTAGAATAACTCATTTACCTACTAATATAGTTGTTAGTTGTCAAAACGAAAGAAGTCAAATTAAAAATAAAGAAAAAGCTTTACAAATTTTAAAAACTAAATTATTGCAATTAGCTTTAGAAGAAAAAAAAGAAAATGAAAAAACCTTTAAGAAAGGACAAAAAGATATTAGTTGGGGTTCTCAGATAAGAAGTTATATTTTTCATCCTTATCAAATGGTAAAAGATCATAGAACTAATTTTGAGGTTTCGCAGATCGATTTAATGATGAATGGTAATTTTTTAGATGATTTTATTAACTCTTTTTTAATAAAAGAAAATAAAAGAAATCTGGAGTAAAAAATAAAAATTCATTATTTTATATTTCCAATTAATTTTTTATTAAAATTAAAATGATAAAAAAAAAAAAAATTAAAAAATGGTGTTTTCTTATTATTAATGATTTTATTCTAGCTTTATGTATTTATTTATTTACTTCAGGAATTAAATTAAATACTGGCGGAATTGATGGTTTATCTATTTTAACATTACAATTATTTCAATTATTAAATATTAAAATAGATCATGGTACCAAAGATATTATTTTTAATTTTTTTATGATTTTCTATAATATATTGTCTTTAATAATTGGTTATAAATTTTTTGGTAAAAAATTTTTATTTAAAACTTTTATTTTACTTTTAATTTTGCATATTAGTCTTTTTTGTCTGGTTTGGATTTTTGGAGAATCAGAAAATAACTTATTATTAAAAATTATGTTTAATAATAAAAATTATTTAGTAAAAATGTTTTTTTATTCTATAATAAGTGGTTTTTTTATAGGATTAACTTTGAGTAATATAATTAAAATGGGTTATACTACCGGAGGAATGGATATTTTTCATAAAATTTTAAAAGATATATATAAAATGAATTTTAATATTATTCTTTTTATAACAGATGGTTTAATAATATTTTTTTCTTCTTTTTTTCAAAGTATAATAACAAAATATAATAATAATTTTGATTATTCGATTTTTTTTAAAGATTTGATTATTAGATTATTTTGTTCTTTTTTATCTATTTTAGTAATCGGTTATATTATGGAAAAAAACTTTTCTTATTTTCATAATAAAAAAAAATAATTTTAATATTTATTAATAATATTTCAATATAGAAAGGATATATAAATATTTTATTATGTATCAGAAAAGTTCTATTAAAATAGAATTATCAAGTCCTCAGTTGTATATCGGAAATCCCTTTAAAAATGCTAAAAATATTATCGAAATACTGAATAAAAGCAAGGCTAATTTTGTTTTATTTGCAGAATTATGTTTAAGTAGTTATACTGCTGGAGATTTATTTTTTGATAATTTTTTTTTAAAAGAAAATTTAAAAGCTTTAAATTTTATTATAAATAATAATCATTTTCAAGGTGTTTATTTTATTGGTATGCCATTTTGTTTTCAAGAATTAATATATAATGTAGCTATTGTTATACAGAAAAAAAAAATTTTAGGAATTGTTCCAAAACATACTATACCTAACTATAAAGAATTTAGTGAAAAAAGATGGTTCCAATCTGGAAAATTCTTACAAAATAAATTTGTAAATTTTTTAGGACAAACAGTTCCTTTTGGTAATATTTTATTTATTAATAAAAAATTTGATATTATTTTTGGTGTTGAAATTTGTCAAGACTTATGGACAATTGAATCTCCTAGTGATTTATTAACATTAAACGGAGCTCATTTAATTTTTAATTTATCAGCTTCAACAGAACATATAGGAAAATCAGAATTAAGAAAAATGGCTGTTTTAAATCATTCGCGTAAACAAATTGGGGGATATTTTTACACTAGTAGTGGTATTAGTGAGACTGTTACTGATCATATTTTTTCAAATCATAAAATAGCAGCAGTTTTGGGAGAAATTATCGGAGAAAAAGATTTATTTAATCAAGATATAAGTTTATTAGTTGATGTTTTTGTTGATGTTATTAAATATCAAAGAAGAATTGATACAACATATGGAGATCAAAAAATAGGAAAAGAAATTGTTTTTTTAAAATCTTATTTTGATTTAAAAGAATGTGAATTTTATAATTTTGAAAAAGATTTTGACAAAAAACCTTTTGTTTCTGAAATTAATATAAAAGAAAATTTAAAAATTGCTAGTTCAATTCAATTTTTTGCTTTACAAAGTAAAATATTACAAATTCCTGATATTAAAATAGTTTTAGAAATGAAAGAAGAATTAAATCATTTTTTAACACTTTTTACAGTAATAAAAGTGTTAAATGATAATTTCAAGGATTTAAAAAAATTAAATATTATTTTAAATTCAGATTTTTTTGCAGATAAAAATTTATTTCAATTATTAAAACATTTTTTTAATAAAAATAAAATAAATATTATTTTGAATAATATTTTTTATAAAAAAGAAAAAAATGATAAGCTTTTAATTTTAGAAAATTATAATTTATCTAATATTGCTATAGGTCAAATAAATCATTCTAAACAGAATTATGATTTTTTATATAATCTTAATATTGGTATTTCTAATACTTTTATAACAGAATTAATTTTATTTAATTTAAATAAAAATGAATTAAAAATAGACGATTCTTTAAAAAAAATATATTTGAATAAAATAAATAATTTTTTAACTCAAAGTATAATTATAGAAGATTTTATTTTATATCATTATTTAAAACATAATTTCAGTGAAGAAAAAATATCTTTTTTAATCAAAAAAGTTTTTTATATAAATATAGATAAAAGTTTAGAAATAGTTAAAAAATATATGAATAATTTTTTTCAATCTCAATATAAAAGACAAATAATTTCTCCTGGTCCTAAAATTTTTGAGTATAGTCTTTCAAATAGAACAGAATTTAAACTACCTATTTATTTACAAAAATAAGTAAAATTAAAAAAAGGAAGAAAATGAAAAAAAAAGTTATTATTGGATTATCAGGCGGAGTGGATAGCAGTGTAGCTGCTTTTCTTTTGAAACAAAAAGGTTTTGAAGTTGAAGGGATTTTTATGCGTAATTGGGATAGTAGTTTAAATAATGATATCGAAGGAAATTATTTTCTTAACAATTACATTTGCCCTCAAGAACAAGATTTTCAAGATGCTTTAAAAGTTGCAGCACAACTGGAAATTAAATGTCATAAAGTAGATTTTATCGAAGAATATTGGCAAAAAGTATTTTTATTGTTTTTAGAAAAAATTAAACAAAATTTAACTCCTAATCCAGACATTTTATGTAATAATCAAATTAAATTTTTAACTTTTTTTAAATATGCTGAAAAATTTAATCCTGATTATATTGCTATGGGACATTATGCTCAAATAATTTATAAAAAAAACAATGTTATTTTATCAAAAGCTATTGATAAAAACAAAGATCAAACTTATTTTTTATCACAATTAAAAACAGAACAATTAAAAAAAGTTATTTTTCCTTTAGGTAATTTAACAAAAAGCGAAGTGCGTAAAATAGCCAAAAGAGAAAAATTAATTAATGCAGAAAAAAAAGATTCTACAGGTATTTGTTTTATAGGAGAAAGAAATTTTTTTCGTTTTTTAAATAATTATTTACCTATAAAAAAAGGTCCCATTAAAAATATAAAAGGTGAATGTTTAGGCGAACATGAAGGAGTTTTTAAATATACTATTGGACAAAGAAAAAATTTAAATTTAAAAGTTAATAAACAAAATCAGAATCCTTGGTTTGTTATAGGTAAAAATTTAAAAAATAATATTCTTTATGTTGAACAAGATGCTAATAGTCCTTATTTATATAGTGATTCTGCTTTATTGGTTGATGTTATATGGAGAAAATATGATGATAAAATAATTTATAATAATATAATATTAAAAGCTAAATTTAGATATAGACAAATGGAACAAAATGTTAAAATTAAATGGATAAACGAAAATACTTTGAAAGTTTATTATGTGCAAAAAATAAAATCAGTTACTCCTGGACAAATATGTGCTTTTTATCAAAATAATTTTTGTTTAGGAGCAGGTATGATATTAAAAGTTTTTTACCAAAAAAAAGAATTACCATATATTTAATTTGTACTTAATATATTTTTTTTTACTTAATTAAAATTATTTTCAATAAATTTTTTAGATATAAATATTTAAAAATATATTAATATATTTTTTGTTTTTTATTTTTTTATTTTAAATTAAAATTAATTTTTTTTAATATTAAAAAATTATATATATATTTATAAATATTTATAATTTAAATTTATTTTTTGATTATATTTTTATCTAAAATATAAAGTAAAAAGGATTTCGGTTTGTAAAAAATGCAAAAAATAAAAGGCACTTATGATTTAATGTTTGATGAAATAAAAAAATGGCAATTTGTAGAAAATAAAATAAAAAATATTTTAAATTTATATAATTTTCAAGAAATTCGTACTCCTATTATTGAATATGAAGAAATTTTTAATCGTTCTGCTCAATATTCAGAAATGGTTTCTAAAGAAATTTTTAAATTTAAAGATAAAAAAGGAAGAAAAATAGCACTAAGACCAGAAGGAACAGCATCAGTAGTTAGAAGTTATATAGAAAATAATATACAAAAATTACAAAAGTTATATTATTATGGTCCATTTTTTAGATATGAAAGACCGCAAAAAGGAAGATATAGGCAATTTTATCAACTAGGATTAGAGATAATTGGAGTTCAAAATTATTTATCAGAAATAGAATTATTTTTATTAATTCAAGAAATTATTGATAATTTTAATTTAAATAATAAAACAGTAATTAAAATTAATAATTTAGGAAATAAAAATTCTCGAAAAAATTTTTTAAAAATTTTTAAATCTTTTATAAAAAAAAATCAAAAAGAATTATGTTTTTTATGTATAGAGAGGAAAAAAAAAAATATTCTAAGAATTTTAGATTGTAAAGAATGTTCAAAAAAAAATTTTTTAAAAAAAGCGCCGATTATTTTAGATTATTTAACTTTAGATGTTCGTAAAAAATTTGAACAAATTTTAAATCTTTTAAAAAAATTTAATTTAAATTTTGTCATTGAACCAAAATTAGTGAGAGGTTTAGATTATTATACAGATTTAGTTTTTGAAATAGAAATTTTTTCTAATAAAGAAAATAAAATTGTAACTTTAGGAGGTGGAGGTAATTATAATGATTTAATGGAAGTTTTTAAGAAACCTAATACTTGTAATATAGGTTTTGCCTTAGGAATGGAACGTTTAATATCATTATTAGATGAAAATAACTATTTTTCAAATTTAAAATTAAATACATTAGAAGTTTTTTTATTTGTTTTAGATTCTAAATTATTATTAAAATCATTTTTTTTATTACAAAAAATAAGAAAATCAAATATTTTAGCAGAAATAAATTATAAATTTAATAATTTTTCAGAACAATTCAAAAAAATTTTAATAAAAAAACCTAAATATGTTATTTTTATAGGAAATAAAGAAATAGAAAATGAATATTTAACTATTAAAAATATTTTAAATAAAGAAACTTATAATTTCTCAACAGAAGAAGGAATTAATTTTTTAATAAAGGAATTAAAAAAATAATGGAAATAAAATTTAATTATACAAATAATGAAGATATAACTTTAAAAGAAAAAGGTAAACAAGTTTTGGTTAAAGGTTGGATAGCTAAAAAAAGAGATTTAAGAAATAATTTTTTCTTAATTTTAAGAGATGTTACTGGTATTATTCAATTAATTATGAAAAAAGATCATGTTCAATATAAAGAAGTTTCTTCATTGAAAAAAGAAACTGTAATATCAGCAGAAGGTATTGTATCAGAAAGAATAAATAAAAATCTTAATATTAAAAACGGTTCCATAGAAATTTTAGTATCCAAAATTATAGTTTTATCTGAATCTCATGAACTTCCTTTAAGTATTTTCGGAAAAGAAGAAGAAGCTTTAGAAAAACATAGATTAAAATATCGTTATTTAGATTTAAGAAGAGAAGAAAAAAAATTATATATTATTAAAAGACATGAAATTACACAAAATATAAGACAAACACTTTTAAAAAATAAATTTTTAGAATTAGAAACTCCTATCCTTTCTAAATCTACTCCTGAAGGAGCGAGAGATTATTTAGTGCCTTCGCGTATTTTTTTAAATAATTTTTATGCATTACCTCAGTCTCCACAAATTTTTAAACAATTATATATGATTTCTGGATTTGAAAGATATTTTCAAGTAGCTCGTTGTTTCAGAGATGAAGATTTAAGATCTGATCGTCAACCAGAATTTACACAAATAGACATAGAAACTTCTTTTTTTACTCAAAACCAAATCATGTCTTTGGTAGAAGATATTATGTTGAATTTATTTAGTAATATTTTAAATAAAAAAATTAATACTCCTTTTTTAAAAATGACTTATGAAACGGCTATGAAATCATATGGAACTGATAAACCTGATTTAAGATTTAATTTATTAATAGAAGATTTTAGTTTTTTGTTTAAAAAAGAATTTTTAAATAAAACAGAAGAAGAAAAATTAGTTAAAGGTTTTAAATTGAACTTAAATAACTTTTCTCATGATTTTATCTTCGAAAAAATAAAAGAATATAAAAATTTAATTCAGGAAAAATATAAATTCAATTTACAAATATTTTCCGAAGAAAATTTTTATTTAGAAGATAATTTGCTTTATTTTTTAAGCAATGATATTAATTGGAAAGTTGGAGATTTTTATTTTATTATAATATATAATGTTAATGATAATCAATATAATAAATTTTTAAAATCTTTAGGTTTTATAAGAAATAAATTAGCTCAAGATTTTAAATTAATTAATTTAGAAAAAGAATCTTTATTATGGATTGTAGATTTTCCTTTATTTGAATTTGATATACAAGAAAAGAAATATAATATGATACATCATCCTTTTACATCTCCTTCAGATATAAATTTATTAATGAATAATCCGGAAAAAGTAAAATCTCAAGCTTATGATTTAGTTTGGAATGGATATGAAATAGGCGGAGGTTCTTTAAGAAATTATAAACCTCAAATACAAGAAATTATTTTTAATATAATAGGTTTAACTAAAGCTGAAATTAAAAATCGTTTTGGTTTTTTTATGGAAGCTTTAAAATATGGTACTCCTCCTCATGGTGGTATTGCTTTAGGTTTAGATCGTTTAGTTATGTTAATAACAAAAACTAATAATATAAGAGATGTTATTGCTTTTCCTAAAAATCAAAATGCTCAAGATTTAATGTTAGAAACCCCAAGTCTTATAGATGAACAACAATTATCTATATTAAATTTAAAATTTTTGAAAAAAAATAAAGAATTTAATTAAAAATATTTATGTTTTTATCTATTGTTCTAGATAAAACTGACAAATATATTATCTCTGTAAGCGGAGGAATAGATTCTATGGTTTTATTAGATTTTTTATATCATAAAAAATATAGATTAATAGTTGTTCATTTTAATCATTCAATAAGACAAGAAGCTATAAAAGATAAAATTTTAGTTAAAAATTACTGCAAAAAAAAAAAAATAAATTTTCATTATTTTAAATTAAATTTTAATAATAATGAAAAAAATTTTCAAAATAAAGCTAGAATTTTAAGATTAGAAAAATTAAAAGAAATAGCTTTAAAATATAAAACTAAATATTTAATAACAGCTCATCATTTAGATGATTTATCAGAAACTATTTTTTTAAAAATTTTAAGAGGTAGTTCTTTATTAGGTTATAGCGGGATGCAAACTTTATGTTATTATGATAATTTTATACTTTTAAAACCTTTTTTATACTTAGAAAAAAAAAAAATAATAGAATATGCTAAAAAAAATAAAATTATGTTTTTAGAAGATAAAACTAATAAACAAAATATATATACAAGAAATAAAATAAGGAATCAAGTTATTCCTTTTTTCCAAGAATCACATAATTTTTTACAAAACATTAAAAAGTTTCATTTTCAAATAAGCGAAATTCATCATTTTATAAGAAAACAAACATTTCTTTTTTTAGAAAAACAAAATATTTATAATTTTTTTGATTTAAAATCTTTTTTAAATTTAGATATAATTATTCAAAAAGATATTATTTTATTTTTATTAGAAAATAAAAAAATATATAAAAATTTTGTTTTAATAAATAACATTATTAAAAGTTTAAATAATAAAAAAAAACCTTTTATAGTTTTTAATTTAAATTCTCAATATGAATTAGTTAAAAAATATGATTTTTTCTCTATTGTTCTAAAATCATCATTAAATGAATCAAATACACAATCTTTAAAATTTATTTTATATTTGCATAAAGAAAAAATTTTTATTTCTTTTTGTTCTATTATACAAAAAATATATTATGACGATGATAATTTTTTTCCACCTTTTATCATAAGACAAAGACAAAAAGGAGATATTTTAAAATTTCATTTTGGTACTCAGAAATTAAGTAAATTTTTTATTAACAAAAAAGTACTTTTATCTAAAAGAAATAAAATTTTAATAATATCAGATCAAAAAAATAATATTATATGGATACCTGATTTTTATATTAATAAAACTTTAGGAAAAAATAATTTTGTTTATTTAGGTCTAAAAGAAGTATAAAAGAATATTTTTATAATATATATTTAAAAACTTTTTAAAAAGGATTAAAATTTAAATTAATTATGAAAAATATATTGAATAAAATACAATTTTTAATACAATTTCGTTTTTTTTTAACTTTTTTATCTGGTTTTTTTTTTGGTTTTTTATTTTCATTTTTATTATATATATTTTTTTTAATTAAAAATTTTAATAAAAAATTTCAAGTTTCTCCGACACAAAATAATGATTTAGATCAAAAAAAAATGTTTTCTTTAATTAAAGAAACACAAAAAAAATTTTTAAAAGATATTAAAAAAGAAAAAGATGAATATATATTTTTATTATTTAAAAATATTAAAGAAATGGCTTTAAAAGTTTCTTCTAATTTTTATCCTCATTCTCGATATCCTTATTTAGAATTAACTATTGAAGAAAGTTTATCTTTAATAAAATATATACATGAAAGAATAGATAATTTATTTCAAAAAAAAATAATTTTTATGTTTAAAAAAATTACATTAAGAAAAATTTTTGTTTTAAGAAAAAAAATGATAGATAAAAAATATATTTATAAATTTAAAAAAACTAATAAAATATTTAATATTTTTACAAATACTATAAATATTTTCAATCCTTTTTATTGGTTTAAGAAAATTTTTTTAAATAATTTTTATAATATTTTAATAAATAAAATAGGTTGTTCTATTATTTTCATTTTGGGAGAAGAATTTTACAAAATTTATAGTAAACAATTATTTGATTCATCAGAAGAAAAAAATTTAGATATTTTTTTAGAAGATTTGCAAAAAATAATGGTTCAAGAAGAAAAAATATAAAAAGTAGGTTCGATAAATATATGTTCCCGATACAATGGTTTCCTGGTCATATGAAAAAAACTTTACAAGAAATCAAGATAAATTTAAGGTTTATAGATATTGTTTTAATTATTTTGGATTCTAGAATACCTATTTCTAGTATGAATTTTGAATTTTTAAAAATTTTAAATAACAAGCCTTTTTTGGTTTTGTTTAATAAAATATCTTTAACAGATTTAGATAAAAATAATATATTTGTTGATTTTTTTAATAAAAAAAAAATAGATACTTTATTAATAGATGCTAAAAATAAAATTAATATCAATAAAATTTTTGTTAAAATTAAAAATATTTTGTATAAAAAAAATAATTTACAACATAAATATCTTCGTAAAAGAACAAGAATAATGATTATTGGTATACCAAATGTGGGAAAATCTACTCTTATAAATTGTTTAGCTAAAAAAAAATCTACTTTAACTTCTAACAAACCTGGAATTACAAAAAAATTACAATGGGTAAATTCATTAAATAATATTCAATTATTAGATACGCCTGGAGTTTTATATCCTAAAATTAATAGTTATCAAATAAGTTGTTCTTTGTCTATTTGTGGTTGTATTAAAACAAAATTAATACCTAAAGAAGAATTAATTGATTACACTTTAAATTATTTAAAAAAATATTATTTAGAAAAATTAAAAATATTGTTTAAATTTAATAATGATGAAATACAACAAAAAAATTTATTAGAAATTTTAATAAATAAAAGATATAAAAAGCAAATATTAATGTCTGAAAATTATGATAATTTTATAAATAAAAATAATATAATTACAAAAATTTTTTCAGAAATAACAAGTAAAAAAATCCAAAAAATAAATTTTGATTTAGACTTAATTTCTTAAAATAAATTCTATATTAATATAAAATAAATTAAAATATGAATGAAAGGATTTTTTTATGAAATCTCAAGTTATTATAGTTGAATCACCTGCAAAAGCTAAAACATTGAACAGCTATTTCGAAAATAAAATTTTAATTATTTCTTCTAAAGGACATATTAGGGATTTATCATATAAAGGCCCAGATAATTTAGGAATAGATGTTAATGATAATTTTAAACCTAATTATCAGATCATATCTAAACAAAAAGAACTAATAAAACAAATTATAAAAAAGACAAAAGGTAAACAAGTTTTTTTAGCAACAGATCCTGATAGAGAAGGAGAAGCTATAGCTTGGCATTTAGCAGAAGTATTAAAATTAAATCCATTAGATAAAAATAGAATTACTTTTAATGAAATTAATAAAACAACAATATTAAAAGCTTTTTCCGACCCAACTTGTATAAAAAAAAAATTAGTAGATTCTCAAGAAGCTAGAAGAATATTAGATAGGATTATTGGTTTTAAATTATCTAAATTAATTAGAAAAAAATCTGAAGCTCAATCCGCAGGTAGAGTTCAATCAGTAGCTTTAAAGTTAATTGTGGAAATAGAGCAAAAAAGAAAAAAATTTATATCTGAAAAATATTATTTAATAAAAGCTATTTTTAAAAAATTTCAAACTAATTTAAAAATAAAAAAAGGATATAAAATAAAAACAGAAAAAGAAGCTAATCAAATTATTAAAGATATTAAAAATGAAGATTTTTTATTAATAAAAATTAATAAAAAAAAAATTATTAAAAAAACTCCTTATCCTTTTATAACTTCTACGCTTCAGCAAGAAGCTTTTAAAAATCTTTCTATGAGTGCTAAAACAACAATGTTATATGCTCAAAAACTTTATGAAGGTATCAAAATAAGAGATAAAATCATAGGTTTAATTACTTATATGCGTACTGATTCTTATAGAATATCTTCTTCATTCTTGGAACAATCTAAAAAAATAATTATAGAAAAATATGGTGCTCAATATTTAAATATTGATCATATAAAAATTAAAAAAAATAAAAATCAAGATGCACATGAAGCTATTAGGCCTACAGATATATCTATTCATCCAAAAACTTTAAAAAAATATTTAAATAAATATGAATTTTCTTTGTATAAAATAATTTATGAAAGAACTATAGCAAGTTTTATGTCGAATGCTATTTTTGAACAAAAAGAATTCATTTTTAAAGTTAAAAAACATGTTTTTTTAACAGAAGAAAATAAAATATTATTCGATGGTTTCTATAAAATATTAAAAAAAGATTTTCAAAATAATGATTTATGTTTTTTAAAAATAAATAAAAAATATTTACCAGAAAAAATAGAAAAAACAGAAAAAGAAACTATTCCGCCTTCTTATTTTACTGAAGCTTCTTTAATTAAAAAACTAGAAAATTACAAAATAGGAAGGCCATCTACTTATGCAAATATTATTGAAATTTTAAAAAAAAGATCATATGTTTATATAAAACAAAAAAAAATAATTTGTACTGAATTAGGAATATTAATTACAAAACTTTTAGAAGATTTTTTCCCTTCAATAATTAATATAGAATATACATCTCAAATAGAGAAAAAATTAGATTATATTTATGATGGAAAAATTAGTAAATTAGAATTTTTAAAAGAATTTTATAAAAAATTTATGTATCTTTGGAATATAGCTAATACTAAAATAAAAAAAGAAATAACTAAAGAAAAATGTTCTTTATGTAATGATGACTTTTTAGTAAAAAAAAAAGGAAAATATGGAGATTTTTTAGGTTGTAATTCTTTTCCGAAATGTAAAAACTTAGTTTCTTTAAAAGAAAAAGAAATAACTAAAGAAAAATGTTCTTTATGTAATGATGACTTTTTAGTAAAAAAAAAAGGAAAATATGGAGATTTTTTAGGTTGTAATTCTTTTCCGAAATGTAAAAACTTAGTTTCTTTAAAAGAAAAAGAAATAACTAAAGAAAAATGTTCTTTATGTAATGATGACTTTTTAGTAAAAAAAAAAGGAAAATATGGATATTTTTTAGGTTGTAATTCTTTTCCGAAATGTAAAAACTTAGTTTCTTTAAAAAAAAAAAGAAAGAGAATAATATAAATATGTTTAATTTATTTCGCAAAATATTTAATAAAAAAGAAGACAAAAAACCTTTAGGATACCAATCTATCGATTTTAATTTCCAAAAATGGTTAAAAAAAATTAAAAATGATTCTTATATTGATTCAGAATTATTAAATGAATTAGAAATTTTTTTTATTAAATTTGATATAGGAATAGAAACTTCATCTTTATTAATTTCTCAAATAAAAGAGAAAATTAAAGGAAAAAAAATTTCAAATTCTGATTTTTTTTTATCTTTAATCAAAAAAACTATTTTCGATTTTTATAAAAAATCAAGTTATAATCATAAAACAAATATTATTCAATCTGAAAAAAATAAAAAATTATACTTATTTGTAGGAGTAAATGGAGCAGGAAAAACAACAACTATAGGAAAAATAGCTTCTATATTTAAAAAAAAAGAAAAAAAAGTTTTGTTGGTTGCAGGAGATATTTTTAGAGACGGAGCTATAGAACAACTTCAAGAATGGAGCAAAACAACAAAAAGCGAAATTTTTTATGAATATAATATTAATAATAAAAAAAAAACATCAAAATTATTTTTTAATGCTTTAAAATATGCTGAAAACAAGAATTTTGATGTTATTTTATGTGATACTTCTGGAAGATTACAAAATAATATTAATTTAATGAAAGAATTAGGAAAAATTAAAAAAATTTTAGATAATAATTTTATTTTTAAAAATAGTTATAAAACTTTTTTAGTTATTGATTCTATGACTGGTCAAAATTCTTTTAATCAGGTAGAATTATTTAATAAAATCTTGCCTATTGATAGTATTATTTTGACTAAATTTGATAATATATCAAAAGCAGGAATAATTTTAAATATTAAACATTTATATAATTTAGAGACTGAATATTTAGGAATAGGCGAAAAGAATGATGATTTAATTGATTTTAATATTAAAGATTATATAGAATATTTATTAAGTTAATGTTGATTTATAAATAAGAAAATAAATTTTATTTTATTTTTTTAAAAAAAGGAGCGAATTAAAAATAAAATGAGTTTTTTAAATGAAAGTTTACAAAAAATTATTGATAAAATTAAAAATACAAAATATATTAAAGAAAAAGATATTGAAATAATTATGAAAGAAATCAATTTATCTTTTATCAAAGCAGATGTTAATTACGAAGTAGTTAATAAATTTAATAAATTAATACAAAAAGAAGCTTTAGGAACAAAAATATTGAAAGGTTTAAATCCGCAACAACAAATTATTAAAATTATTAAAGATATTTTAATAGAAATATTAGGTTCTAAAGAAATAAATTTAAATTTAAGTAATAATAATATTTTAAACATTATTCTTTTGATTGGTTTACAAGGTAGCGGAAAAACAACAACTGCTGGCAAATTATCTCTTTTTATTGAAAAAAAATTAAACAAAAAAGTTTTATTAATTGCAGCTGATATTTATAGATTTGGAGCAATTGAACAATTAATTCAAATAGGAAAAAAAATAAATATTTCAGTTTTTTTTAAAAAAAATGAAAAAATAAATAAAATTATCGAAGATGGTTTAAAATATGCTTTAAATAATAAATTTGATACAGTTGTTATAGATACTGCTGGTCGTTTAACTATTGATAATGAAATGATAGGAGAATTAAATAATATTAAAACACAAACTAATCCTTCAGAAATATTAATTGTTTCAGATGCTATTTTAGGACAATCTTCTGTTGAAGTAGTGAAAAATTTTCATGAAAAAATAAAAGCTACCGGAGTTATTTTAACGAAAATGGACGCAGATATTAAAGGAGGCACAGCTTTATCTATTAGATATATGACTAAATTACCTATTAAATTTATTTCTTCTTCTGAAAAATATAATGATGATAATTTTGAAGTTTTTTATCCAGAACGTATAGTTTCTAGAATATTAGGAATGGGCGATATTTTGACTTTAATAGAAAATGTAGAAGAAAAAATTAATTCTAAAGAAGAAGAAAAAATTTTAAAGAAAATTTTAAACACAGAATATAATTATAATGATTTAAAAAAACAATTAAAAATAATAAAAAAGATGGGTTCTTTAACAAAAATATTAAATTTTATTCCAGGTATTAGTTCTCAAATTAAAAATATGCCTATTTTAGAAACAGATTTTTTAAAAAAATATGATGCTATGATAAATAGCATGACAAATGAAGAAAAAATATATCCTTATTTAATAGAATCGAATAATAGAAGAAGAAAAAGAATAGCTACGGGTTCGGGTAATACAATTCAAGATGTAGATAGTTTAATAAAATTTATTCAAAAACAAAAACAAATTTCAAGCAAAATAAATAAATTAAAAGATAATGAAAAATTAGATAAATTAAAAAATCCAGAAGATTTTTTAAAAAATTTTTTTTAAAATTCTAATTTTATTCAATTTTTTTTGATATGAAAGAGATTTAAATGTGAAAAAATTAGTTTTAGTAGACGGTAATTCTATTTTATTTCGAGCTTACTATGCTACAGCTTATAAAAAAAAAATAATACAAAATAAATATGGTGAAGATATAAATGCATTAATAGTTTTTATTAATATGTTTAAAAAAATTTTAGAACAAACAGAAAAAAATATTTGTGTTATTTTTGATTCTAAACAAAAAACAAAAAAACATAAAATTTATCCAAATTATAAAAAAAAAAGACCACCTACTCCTGTCAAATTAATTAATCAAATAAGTTTAATTAAGGAATATTTAGAATTATCAGGTATCAAACATCATTGTCAAAATGGTTATGAAGCTGATGACATAATAGGAACATTAGCTAAAGAAGCTAGTGAAAAAAAAATAAATGTTTTAATTTTTTCTAGTGATAAAGATTTTTTACAATTGATTGATGATAATATTATAATTTGTTTAATTAAAAAAGGATTAAAAAATGTCATTTATTATAATCAAGATATATTATTAAATGAATTGAAATTAAAATCTAGTCAAATTATAGATTTTAAAAGTATAGTAGGAGATTTATCAGATAATATAGAAGGAATACCAAAAATAGGACCGAAAACAGCTATAAAATTATTAAATAAATTCTATAATTTAGAAAATATTTTTGATAATTTATCTCAAATTGACAATAAAACAAAAGAAAGATTAATAAAATTTAAAGAAAGAGTTTTTTTTAATCGTCTTTTAGTAAAAATTAATACTTCAGTTCCTTTATGTTTCAATTATAATCAAACTAACTTGCAAAAAAGAGATAATTTTTTATTAAATATTTTTTTAAAAAAATATCAACCTTTAAATATAAAATAATTTAATTAAAAATATTATTATAAAAAAATTATTTATTATTTTTAAAAAAAATACTAGCTTCTTTTAAACTTCTAATTAAATTTGCAATATCTTTTTCGTCATTATAAATACCTACAGAAATTCTAATTGTATTTTTTTTTTTAATTTTTTTTAAAATTAAATCAGAGCAATATTGACCTGTTCTTAAATAAACATTATTGTTAACTAAAAAAGTTTCTAAATCATGAATATGAATATATTTAGAATTGCATAAAATAATATTATTATTATTATTATTATTCAAAACTTCTATATTATTTATTTTTTTCAATTCTGTTTTAATTTTATTAATGATAATTTGATTGTGAATTTGAATATTATCAAAACCTATTTTTTGAATAAGTTTTAAACTTTCTTTAAAAGCTATAATACCGCTTATATTCGGTGTACCTGTTTCAAATTTTAAAGGCAAATTTTTAAAAAAAAATTTTTTATCAAATATTTTTTTAATATTTAGACTACCTACAAATAAAGGATCTAATTTTTTTAAAATTTTTTTTTTTCCAAATAAAATTCCTACGCCGAAAGGACCATACATTTTATGTGCAGAAAAAGCCATAAAATCAATATTTATTTTTTTAACATCTATTTTTTTACAACTAATAGATTGAGCAGCATCTAAAATTACTAAAGCGTTTTTATTATGTGCTAATTTGGTAATTGATTCAATGGGAGTTTCATAACCTAAAACATTTGAAACATGATTGATAACGACTATTTTAGTTTTATCAGATAAAACTTTTTTAAAATTATTAATAGTTATTCTGTTGTTTTTATCTAAAGGAATAAAAATAATTTTAGCTTTTTGTTCTTGAGCGACTTTTATCCAAGGAAATAAAGAAGAGTTATGTTCTAATTCAGAAGTTATAATTTCATCATTTGGTTTAATTTTTTTTCCTAAGATATTTGATATTATATTTAAAGATTCAGTAGTTCCTTTAGTAAAAATAATTTCTTCAGATGAAGCATTAATAAAAGCAGCAGTTAAAAACCTAGTTTCTTTTATTAATTTTTCAACTTGTTGAGATAAAAATCCTGCATTTTTAAAACTTATACCATTAAAATTATAAAATTTATTTATAGCATTAATGACTTTTTTTGGCTTTAAAGAAGTTGCAGCTGAATCAAAATAAGTTAATTCAGAATTGATTTTAAAAATAGGAAATAAACTTTTCCAATTATTTTTGAACATAATTATAAAAAACCAACTTTTTTAATAAATTTATAAAACAGAATTAATAATATTATTTACTTTTTTATTTATTTTTGTTGTTGTTTGTTCTTGGTAATCTTGAAAATTAATTTTAGGGTGAATAAATAATTCTATTTCTTTTTTTCTAAACCAACATTTACCTATCATATCAGATGAACCTTTAATAGAAATAGGTATAATAGAAGATTGACTTTTAATAGCTATTTTAAAAGATCCTTCAAGAGAATTTATTATTTTGTCATTTTGTTTATTTTTCCTACCTCCTTCGTGAAAAACCACTATATTTAAATTTTTTTTATTCATTTTTTCTATAGTTTTATTTATGTTTAATATTGTTTTTTTATTATCTTTTCTGTGAATTTTAATACAATCAAAACTATTAAAACAAAAACCTAAAAAAGATCCTAAAAAACCATTATAAAGTTCATCTTTAGGAGTGAAAGTGATATTGATTGGTAAAACAGAAGATAAAATAAAAGGATCGAAAAGAGATTTATGATTAGCATAAATAATTAATTTTTCACTTAAAGGTATAATGTTTTGATTATGAACTTTTATTTTAATTCTAAAAAAGAAAATAATGAATTTAGATAAACTAGATAAAACTTGTTTTTTAAAAGAATAATTACTTGAATATTTATTTATTATTAAAAGACAAAAAATAAATATTAAAAACACAAAAATTAATGATAAAAAAGTACTTATAATTAAATTTAATATTAAAAAAAACATTTTTATAAACAAAATATTTATTTTGTATAAATTTAAATGTAAAAATTTATTAATAATACAATTATAAACAGAATAATTATTTAAAAAAGAAAATGAACAAAAATAAAAAGAACAGAAACTAAAAATAAAAAATAAAATAAAAGAGATAATAAAAAACATTTTTTCACTTCCTTAAATAAGTAACAAAAATTAATTCATTAGATATTTTTTTTTTGATTATATTGAAATCATTATAATTAAAAAAAGGAAAAAATTTATTACCTTTATATCTTTTTAAAATATGAGTAATAAACATTTTTTGCACTAAAGGTAAAGATTGTTTATAAATTTGAGAACCACCAATAATAATAATATCTTTTTTATTTTCATAACATTTTTTTAAAAACAAAATTAAATTTTTTATTAAAAATGTTTTTTGTTCTATAATTTGTGATAAATTAACATTTATTTCAGAATTAGCAATATAAATTTTTCGAAAAGGTAAAGTTTTTTTTTTATAATAATTTCTTAAAGAATAATAAGTTTTAGAACCCATTAAAACATCTTTTTTTAAAGTTTTTTTTTTAAAAAAAAGTATATCTTCAGGATAATGCCATGGTAATTTATTATCATTTCCTATTAAAAAATTCGAATCAAGAGCTACAATTAAACTAATCATACAGCTATTTTACCTTTCAAAATATCATAAAAAAAATAATTTTTAAAAACAAAATCTTGAATTTTAAAATCTTCTATTTTTTTAATATTACTATTTAAAAAAACTTTAGGTAATTTTTTAGGTTTTCTTTTTAATTGAATTTTAATTTGTTCGAAATGATTAAAATAAATATGTGCATCTCCTATAGTATGAATAAACTTGTGAGGTTTTAAATTTGTAATTTGAGCTATTATCATAAGTAACAAAGAATAAGAAGCGATGTTAAAAGGCAATCCTAAAAAAACATCTGCACTTCTTTGAAAAAGTTGTAAAGAAAGTTTTTTGTTTTCTACATAAAACTGCATTAATATATGACAAGGTGGAAGAATCATTTTTTTTATTAAAGGAACGTTCCAAGCAGAAATTATCAAACGTCTTGATAAAGGATTGTTTTTAATCTCTGCAATAACCTCTTTTAATTGATCAATTCCAGAAAAATTACGCCATTGTTGACCGTAAATAGGCCCTAAATTACCATATTTATTAGCAAATTCTTTATTTTTTTTTATTTTTTCTATAAATTCTAATAAATTTTCTCCTTTAAAACAAGATGTTTGAGAATATTTTTGATATGGCCATTCATTCCAAATATTAACATTATTAAGTACTAAATATCTAATATTAGTGTCTCCGCTAATAAACCATAATAATTCATGAATAATAGAATTAATATTCATTTTTTTAGTAGTAATCAAAGGAAAACCATTATTTAAATCAAAATGCATTTGATAACCAAAAATACTTTTAGTTTTTATTTTTGTTCTATTTTGTTTCCAAACACCTTTATCAATTATAAATTTACACAAGTCTAAATATTGTTTCATATTATTTTTTATATAACCTTTTTTTGAAAAAAAATAAAATGGCGGAGGAAGAGGGATTCGAACCCTCACATCTTTTCAGATCTACATATTTTCCAAACATGCCTCTTAACCGTTTGAGTATCCCTCCTCCTATATATAAAAATATATTTTATTTTATATTTTTTTATTTATTTTGTTAATAATTTTTTTTTATTAAAAAATAATTTTAAATTTTCTAAAAATATTTAATTTAAAATAAATTATAATTTATATATTATTGTTTTTAAATAAAAAAACTTCTTTTGCAATTGCTAATTCTTCATTAGTAGGTATTACCATAATTTTCGTTTTAGAATTAGAACTTGAAATCATTCTTTCAACATTATTTTTAGATATTTCATTTAATTCTGAATCTATATAAATATTCAAAACTTTTAATCTTTTGATAATTTCTTGTCTAAAAAAAGTTGAATTTTCCCCTATTCCGGCAGTAAATACTAAAACATCAACTCCTTCTAATAAAACATAAAAACTACTAATATAATCTACTATTCTTTTTATTTGAATATTAATAGCTAAAATAGATCTTTTGTGATTTTGAGATTTTTTTTGTTCTAAATCTCTTGCATCATTTGAAATACCCGATACACCTAGATATCCAGATTTTTTATTTAAATCATCAATAACTTCTTGAGATGTTTTATTTTCTTTTTTAGATATAAAAGATACTATGGTAGGATCTACATTTCCACTTCTAGTTCCCATAGGTACTCCTTCTAATGGAGTAAAACCCATAGAAGTATCTATAGATTGACCATTTTTAATGGCAGTTAAAGAAACACCGTTTCCAGCATGACAAATAATTATCTTAATATCATTTTTTTTAAAAATTTTTTCTATTCTTTCAACTATATATCTGCAAGAAGTTCCGTGAAAACCATATTTCCTTACTTTATATTTTTGATACCATTCATAAGGAGTTGCATATAAAAAATTTTCTTCTTTCATTGTTTGATGAAAAGTAGTATCAAAAACACCTATTTGTAAAACTTGAGGTAAAATATTTTTAAATAATTTAATATTTAATAAATTAATAGGATTATGAAGAGGAGCTAAATCATTTAAAGTTTCTAATTTAGATATATTTTCTTCTGTTAAAATAACAGAATTTTTAAATATTTCTCCTCCTTGCACAATTCTATGACCAATTCCGTCTATTTCTTCTAAACTATTAATAATTTGATAATTTATTAAATAATCTAATATTAATTTAATAGCTTGTTTATGATTCATAATTGGTAATATTTTTTTTATTTTTTTATTTTCTTCAAAATTAATATTCAAAATAGCGTTATCATTGCCAATTTTTTCAATTAATCCAAAAGCAAAAATTTTTTCTGAAGGCATATCTAATAATTTAAATTTTAAAGAAGAACTGCCTGCGTTTACTGACATAATTTTCATAATCAAAAACTTTATTTACAATAAAATTGTAACTCCTTTTTAACAAAAATAAATTTTAAAAATGTTTATATAATATTTTATCATGAAGTTTATTAATAGACAAATCAATAAAAAAATAAAATAACAAAAATTTACTATTTTTTTGATTTAAATTTTAATTAAATAATAAATATCTAAAAAATGATTTTGATAAAAAAATTAAAAAAAGATGTTAACATATAATAACATCTTTTTAATAAGTTTCATTGTTGATAATAAGAAGATTATGATTATTTTCTAATTATTTGTGATTCGATAGCTGCTTTTTCAACTTCTTCAGCAATTTTTTCTGAAACTACAGAATCAAAAATTGAAGGAATAATTTTATTTTCATTTAATTCTTTTTCAGGAATAATAGAAGTCAAAGCTTTTACTGCAGCAATTTTCATTTTTTCATTAATTTGAATAGCTTTAGCTTTTAGCGCTCCTTTGAAAATTCCTGGAAATACTAAAATATTATTTATTTGATTAGGAAAATCCGAACGACCAGTAGCAATAATACGAGCATTTCCTTTTTTAGCTTCTTCTGGCATAATTTCAGGAATAGGATTAGCTAAAGAAAATACAATAGCATCTTTATTCATAGTTGATATCATTTCACTATTAACTAAATTAGATTTAGATAACCCTATGAAAATATCTTTATTTTTTATTATATCTACTAAATTACCTTGCTCATTATTTAAATTAGTGATAAGAGACATTTTTTGTTGTTCAGAATTTAATCCTTTTGAATTTTTACAAATAGCTCCTTCTTTATCAACTAGAACTATATTTTTAAAATTTAAAGATAATAACATTTTAGCTGTAGCTATACCTGCAGCTCCTGCTCCTAAAATCATTATTTTAACATCTTGTTTATTTTTTTTAACTACCTTTAAAGCATTTAACAATCCTGCGCTAATAACTATCGCTGTTCCTTGTTGATCATCATGAAAACACGGTATATCCAATTTTTGTTTTAATTTTTCTTCTATTTCAAAACATTCAGGAGATTTGATATCTTCTAAATTAATACCTCCGAATGAAGAAGAAATTTTTGTAACAATATTTATAAATTCTTCTGTATTTTCAGTATCAATGCAAATAGGAAAAGCATTAATATTAGCAAATTTTTTAAATAATATTGACTTGCCTTCCATAACAGGCAGAGAAGCTGAAGCACCTATATTTCCTAATCCTAATACAGCTGTTCCATTTGTTATAACTGCTATAGTGTTACTTTTAGAAGTATATTTATAAATATCTTCTTTATTTTGAACAATTTTTAAACAAGGCTCGGCTACCCCTGGAGTATAAACTAAAGCAAGATCTTCTAAATTATCAACTGGTATTTTAGAATTAACTTCTATTTTTCCTTGATATTTTTCATGAATTTTTAATGCTTTTTCTTTTTTTTCTTCTATTTTATTTTTAAAATTCATTTTTTTATAACTTCTTTCTTTTTTTTACAAATTATTATTTTAAATATAATTTTAATTTTTTTTAAAAAATATTAAACATAAAAATTTATTTAATTTTTATTATCTTTTATTTACGATAATAAAATATCATATTTATTTAATTTACTTTTTATTTATAATTGTAATTTAATTTACATATAAAATAAATAATATTAAATTAATATCTAAATCAATATTATAAATATTATAAAAAATTAAAATATTATAAAAAATTATTATTTATTATTTTTAAATATTTAATATTTTATAAAAATGATCTTACTAAATTATACTTGAATTTTTATTTTAAAACAATAATATAATATATTTAAAAAAAATAGAATAAATAAAAATTTTAAAATTTAAATAAAAATATCAATATTAATAAATAAAAATATAAAAATTTCAAATAAAATTACAAAATAAAATAAAAATACATAATTTTAAATCTAATATTTAAATTTATTTTATAAAAAAACATATTATTTTATATTTTAAAAAAATTAAATTAAAATATGTTTGTTATATTTATATTATAAAATTAATTAATATTAAATTAATAAAAAAATAAATTAAAATAAATAATTAATGAAAATTTAAAAAGATAATTGTTATAAAATGATGATAAAATATTCTAAAATAGTTTTAAAATTAAATAAAAAAAAAAATAACTTAAAATTTATTTTTTTAATATTATATTTATTTAATATAAATATAAAAAATAATGATTTTGAAATATAAGAAAATTGAGGAATAGAATAATAATGATTAATTTGCAAAAAAAGAATTTTTTATTAATATCTAAAATAATTTTATTTATAATTTTATCATTTTTCATAATTAAAAATAATAATTTAGTAATTGCTTCTACTGAAAAAAATAACCAAGACATTGTTTCTGATAATAAAGAAGAAAACGACAAAAAAAAGAAAGATATATCAAATTATTTTGAATTATATAAAACTCTTGAAAATCTATCTTCAGAAGAAAGAAATCGAATTATTGAAATGTTATCAAACACAAAAATAATAAAAAAAATAGAAGAAAAAATAGAAAAACAAAAAAAAAGAAACAGATGCATCATCATCTTCAAAAAAAGCGATAATAAATAAAAAAAAATAATAATAAATAAAATAAAATATATATATTTTTTTAAAGAAATATATTTTATAAAAAAATATTTTAAAAAAATATAAAGAATCATATAAATATTTAATATTTTAAAAAATAATATTTATAGGATTCTTTAATTTATTTATACGATTTTTTAATTTTTAGTCCAAAATATTTAAAAAACAAAATTATTTTAAATTATTATTATTATTTTTTAGATTAAACAAATTTTTTATAAATAAAAATGATAAAAATAAAATTAAAAATGTTAAATAAGGATGTTTTTTTATATAATAATCAATATTTGTTTCTTTATCTTTTATAAAATTGTTTTGATTTAAAAATAAATAAATTTTATTTTTAATTTTTTTTTCATCGATTTCATCATTTTTTAATTCATTTTTAGAAAAAATAAGTGCTTCTTTTTTTAAAAGTTCAATTTGTTCATTGTCTAATAAAGCAGTGTCTATTTTTTTTGTTAAAAAATATTCATAAAAATTTTCAGAAATTTTTTTTTCTAAATAATTATTAAATTTATTTTCATAATCTAAAATATATTTTTGAGAATTATTTATAATTTCATCTAAAGAATATTTTTCATAAATCAATTCTTTTTTTATTTTTTTTTGAATATCATTTATTAATTTTTTATAAATAAAAATTGGTAAATCATT
Source organism: Candidatus Phytoplasma oryzae (assembly GCA_027945135.1). Lineage (GTDB taxonomy): Bacteria > Bacillota_I > Bacilli_A > Acholeplasmatales > Acholeplasmataceae > Phytoplasma > Phytoplasma oryzae_A. Next base: position 297,405 of record CP116038.1, read on the forward strand.
TATTTGCATTTTATTAAAAATAATATCCCAATGATTTGAAAAAACATATTCCGTTAATATTTCTATTTCTTTGTCTATTTCTTTTTGAATATCATTTAATTTAATAATTATATTAATATTATTTGTTAATAAAGTAATTAATTTTTTAAATATTTCACTTTTTATTTGGTTAATTTTTTTTTTAAATACAAAATTTGTGTTAAAATTTTTTTCTATTATTAAATTATTAATTATTTTTTCAATTTGATCTTTATTTTTTTTATCATTTTGTTCTTTTATTTCTAAATAAATTTCATTTATTATATTATTTATAGAATTAATAATATTTTTTTTAAAATAAAAATTAATTTTTTCTTTAATTTCTAAAAAAACAAAATTATAATTAATATCTTCTATTTCATCCATAAAAACGTTATTTTTTGTAGATAAAAACTTATAATAAATTTTATCTATAATATCTTTTTTAATATTTTCTAAATATTCTATAATAATTTTTTCAAGATGTTCTTTTTGATTTTCTTCTTCTTCGCAAGCATTTAATAATTTTTCTTGAAATAGAAAATCATAATTTAAGAAAGAATATTTATCAATAAATTTTTTTTTTAAATCAAAAAAAATTTTTTTATTTTCTTCTTTTTTAAATAAATTCCATATAAAATAAATTTTTTTAACTTTTTTTTCTATTATAACTTTATCTAAAATTTCTTCTAAAGTTAGAATATCTTTTATTTCTGAAGAATATTTTTCATTTTGTTCATATTCAAAATAAAAACCTAATAAATCCTCAGGAAAAGGGTAGTCACTATTATAAAATTTCTGAATTTCTTTTTTATCTTCTTTTATTTCTACTTTGTTAATAACTTTATTATTTTTATCTGTATTATAAAATATTTCTTTGTTATTAAACATATTGTTATTATAAATTAAATTAAAATAATATTTTTCTAAATCATTTTTGAAAGAACTATCTTTAAAAAGATGTTTAATTGGAATTTGTTTAAATTCTTTGACAGAAAATAATTCATCTTTTTTATGTTTTATATGTTCATGTTGTTCCCAATTAATATTTTGAGGTTCAGAAGTTATTCTATCTAATGACAATTTTAAATCTATAGGCAAAATATTTAAATGTTTATGTTTTCCAGATATTATAGTAGCTTGTTCTAATAATTCTATAATTTTTCTAGGTGATTTTATTAATGAATCTTGTTTATTATTCATTATTTCTTCAACTATTTGATCAAAATATTTATAACTTCTTATATCTATCTTATATTTTTTAGATATTTGTTTTAAAAAAAGTTTTATATCGTCTTTTGTCCAAAAATCTACTTGAATTAATTTATTAAATCTGCTGATGATAGAATTATCTATTTGATCTTTATGGTTGGTTGTGGCTATAATAAAAACATTTTTTGTTTTATCTGTGTTAATACCTTCTATTTGTGATAGAAAAGAAGTAACAATATTACTATGGTCTGAACTCAAACCTTCTATTGTTCTTTTCCGAAAAACACTTTCACACTCATCTATAAAAATTATACTAGGAGATTTTTTTCTTGCTTCTTCAAAAAGATTTTTAATTAATTTAGGAGCTTCGCCGATATATGTTTTAGAAAAATCTGCAGATGTTAAAGAAAAACAAGTTAATCCTGATTCTTTAATAAATGCTTGTGCTAAAAAAGTTTTACCAGTTCCAGGTGGCCCATATAATAAAATACCTTTAGGTTTTTTTTTTAATCCCATATTTGTATACAAATGACTATTTATTAAAGATTCTAAACTTTCTTGTAATTGTTGTTTAGGATCCTTCATACCAATAATTTTATCAAAAGTAGGAAAATCATCTGTATTTGTTAAAAATTTATTAACTTCATCAAATTTTTCTGAATTTTCTTGTTTTATTCTTTCTTGATTGTTTAATTTTATTTCTTTTAATGTATTTAAAGTTTTTATATAACTTTCTTTATTTTGTTCATTAATTTCTTTTAAATTTTGTATTGTAAATTTATATAAATCAGCAATATTTTTGTTTTCTTCTTGTTTTTGTTTAATTTGATTCTGTGATTCTATATATTGAGAACTTATTTCTTCTAATTGGCGTTTTTGTCTATCAATTTTATGGACAAAGTTTATTTTTTCTGTTTGATTTAAAGTAGTTATTTTTTCAATTTCTGTTTCCATTGTTTGTAACTTAGCTTGAATTAGGGTTTTTTCTTCCAGTAAAGTTTGTATTTCTGTTTGTTTTTGTTCTAACTCTTTTTGAGTTTTTTGAATAGTATCGCGGAGTTGGTTAATTTCATTCAGCAAATGGTTTTTAGTTTGTTCTGATGTTGTTTGACTAAGATCTAATTCTTTTTGTTTTTCTGCTAAAGATTTTTGATTTTGTTTTAATTTAGATAATAAATGATTAATACTACTTGTTTGTTCATTCATTTGAGATTGTAGTTTTTGGATGTTTAAATTTTGTTTGGATAAGTTTTGTTTTAAATGAGTTACTTGTGATTCTAACTGTAAAATTTTATTCTTAGCTTCTTCTAAAGTATTAGTCATGTGAGTTATTTCTATTTTACGTGCAGAAATTTCATTAAGTAAATGATTTTTTTCTGTTTGATTTAAAGTAGTTATTTTTTCAATTTCTGTTTCCATTGTTTGTAACTTAGCTTGAATTAGGGTTTTTTCTTCCAGTAAAGTTTGTATTTCTGTTTGTTTTTGTTCTAACTCTTTTTGAGTTTTTTGAATAGTATCGCGGAGTTGGTTAATTTCATTCAGCAAATGGTTTTTAGTTTGTTCTGATGTTGTTTGACTAAGATCTAATTCTTTTTGTTTTTCTGCTAAAGATTTTTGATTTTGTTTTAATTTAGATAATAAATGATTAATACTACTTGTTTGTTCATTCATTTGAGATTGTAGTTTTTGGATGTTTAAATTTTGTTTGGATAAGTTTTGTTTTAAATGAGTTACTTGTGATTCTAACTGTAAAATTTTATTCTTAGCTTCTTCTAAAGTATTAGTCATGTGAGTTATTTCTATTTTACGTGCAGAAATTTCATTAAGTAAATGATTTTTTTCTGTTTGATTTAAAGTAGTTATTTTTTCAATTTCTGTTTCCATTGTTTGTAACTTAGCTTGAATTAGGGTTTTTTCTTCCAGTAAAGTTTGTATTTCTGTTTGTTTTTGTTCTAACTCTTTTTGAGTTTTTTGAATAGTATCGCGGAGTTGGTTAATTTCATTCAGCAAATGGTTTTTAGTTTGTTCTGATGTTGTTTGACTAAGATCTAATTCTTTTTGTTTTTCTGCTAAAGATTTTTGATTTTGTTTTAATTTAGATAATAAATGATTAATACTACTTGTTTGTTCATTCATTTGAGATTGTAGTTTTTGGATGTTTAAATTTTGTTTGGATAAGTTTTGTTTTAAATGAGTTACTTGTGATTCTAACTGTAAAATTTTATTCTTAGCTTCTTCTAAAGTATTAGTCATGTGAGTTATTTCTATTTTACGTGCAGAAATTTCATTAAGTAAATGATTTTTTTCTGTTTGATTTAAAGTAGTTATTTTTTCAATTTCTGTTTCCATTGTTTGTAACTTAGCTTGAATTAGGGTTTTTTCTTCCAGTAAAGTTTGTATTTCTGTTTGTTTTTGTTCTAACTCTTTTTGAGTTTTTTGAATAGTATCGCGGAGTTGGTTAATTTCATTCAGCAAATGGTTTTTAGTTTGTTCTGATGTTGTTTGACTAAGATCTAATTCTTTTTGTTTTTCTGCTAAAGATTTTTGATTTTGTTTTAATTTAGATAATAAATGATTAATACTACTTGTTTGTTCATTCATTTGAGATTGTAGTTTTTGGATGTTTAAATTTTGTTTGGATAAGTTTTGTTTTAAATGAGTTACTTGTGATTCTAACTGTAAAATTTTATTCTTAGCTTCTTCTAAAGTATTAGTCATGTGAGTTATTTCTATTTTACGTGCAGAAATTTCATTAAGTAAATGATTTTTTTCTGTTTGATTTAAAGTAGTTATTTTTTCAATTTCTGTTTCCATTGTTTGTAACTTAGCTTGAATTAGGGTTTTTTCTTCCAGTAAAGTTTGTATTTCTGTTTGTTTTTGTTCTAACTCTTTTTGAGTTTTTTGAATAGTATCGCGGAGTTGGTTAATTTCATTCAGCAAATGGTTTTTAGTTTGTTCTGATGTTGTTTGACTAAGATCTAATTCTTTTTGTTTTTCTGCTAAAGATTTTTGATTTTGTTTTAATTTAGATAATAAATGATTAATACTACTTGTTTGTTCATTCATTTGAGATTGTAGTTTTTGGATGTTTAAATTTTGTTTGGATAAGTTTTGTTTTAAATGAGTTACTTGTGATTCTAACTGTAAAATTTTATTCTTAGCTTCTTCTAAAGTATTAGTCATGTGAGTTATTTCTATTTTATGTGCAGAAATTTCATTAAGTAAATGATTTTTTTCTGTTTGATTTAAAGTAGTTATTTTTTCAATTTCTGTTTCCATTGTTTGTAACTTAGCTTGAATTAGGGTTTTTTCTTCCAGTAAAGTTTGTATTTCTGTTTGTTTTTGTTCTAACTCTTTTTGAGTTTTTTGAATAGTATCGCGGAGTTGGTTAATTTCATTCAGCAAATGGTTTTTAGTTTGTTCTGATGTTGTTTGACTAAGATCTAATTCTTTTTGTTTTTCTGCTAAAGATTTTTGATTTTGTTTTAATTTAGATAATAAATGATTAATACTACTTGTTTGTTCATTCATTTGAGATTGTAGTTTTTGGATGTTTAAATTTTGTTTGGATAAGTTTTGTTTTAAATGAGTTACTTGTGATTCTAACTGTAAAATTTTATTCTTAGCTTCTTCTAAAGTATTAGTCATGTGAGTTATTTCTATTTTACGTGCAGAAATTTCATTAAGTAAATGATTTTTTTCTGTTTGATTTAAAGTAGTTATTTTTTCAATTTCTGTTTCCATTGTTTGTAACTTAGCTTGAATTAGGGTTTTTTCTTCCAGTAAAGTTTGTATTTCTGTTTGTTTTTGTTCTAACTCTTTTTGAGTTTTTTGAATAGTATCGCGGAGTTGGTTAATTTCATTCAGCAAATGGTTTTTAGTTTGTTCTGATGTTGTTTGACTAAGATCTAATTCTTTTTGTTTTTCTGCTAAAGATTTTTGATTTTGTTTTAATTTAGATAATAAATGATTAATACTACTTGTTTGTTCATTCATTTGAGATTGTAGTTTTTGGATGTTTAAATTTTGTTTGGATAAGTTTTGTTTTAAATGAGTTACTTGTGATTCTAACTGTAAAATTTTATTCTTAGCTTCTTCTAAAGTATTAGTCATGTGAGTTATTTCTATTTTACGTGCAGAAATTTCATTAAGTAAATGATTTTTTTCTGTTTGATTTAAAGTAGTTATTTTTTCAATTTCTGTTTCCATTGTTTGTAACTTAGCTTGAATTAGGGTTTTTTCTTCCAGTAAAGTTTGTATTTCTGTTTGTTTTTGTTCTAACTCTTTTTGAGTTTTTTGAATAGTATCGCGGAGTTGGTTAATTTCATTCAGCAAATGGTTTTTAGTTTGTTCTGATGTTGTTTGACTAAGATCTAATTCTTTTTGTTTTTCTGCTAAAGATTTTTGATTTTGTTTTAATTTAGATAATAAATGATTAATACTACTTGTTTGTTCATTCATTTGAGATTGTAGTTTTTGGATGTTTAAATTTTGTTTGGATAAGTTTTGTTTTAAATGAGTTACTTGTGATTCTAACTGTAAAATTTTATTCTTAGCTTCTTCTAAAGTATTAGTCATGTGAGTTATTTCTATTTTACGTGCAGAAATTTCATTAAGTAAATGATTTTTTTCTGTTTGATTTAAAGTAGTTATTTTTTCAATTTCTGTTTCCATTGTTTGTAACTTAGCTTGAATTAGGGTTTTTTCTTCCAGTAAAGTTTGTATTTCTGTTTGTTTTTGTTCTAACTCTTTTTGAGTTTTTTGAATAGTATCGCGGAGTTGGTTAATTTCATTCAGCAAATGGTTTTTAGTTTGTTCTGATGTTGTTTGACTAAGATCTAATTCTTTTTGTTTTTCTGCTAAAGATTTTTGATTTTGTTTTAATTTAGATAATAAATGATTAATACTACTTGTTTGTTCATTCATTTGAGATTGTAGTTTTTGGATGTTTAAATTTTGTTTGGATAAGTTTTGTTTTAAATGAGTTACTTGTGATTCTAACTGTAAAATTTTATTCTTAGCTTCTTCTAAAGTATTAGTCATGTGAGTTATTTCTATTTTACGTGCAGAAATTTCATTAAGTAAATGATTTTTTTCTGTTTGATTTAAAGTAGTTATTTTTTCAATTTCTGTTTCCATTGTTTGTAACTTAGCTTGAATTAGGGTTTTTTCTTCCAGTAAAGTTTGTATTTCTGTTTGTTTTTGTTCTAACTCTTTTTGAGTTTTTTGAATAGTATCGCGGAGTTGGTTAATTTCATTCAGCAAATGGTTTTTAGTTTGTTCTGATGTTGTTTGACTAAGATCTAATTCTTTTTGTTTTTCTGCTAAAGATTTTTGATTTTGTTTTAATTTAGATAATAAATGATTAATACTACTTGTTTGTTCATTCATTTGAGATTGTAGTTTTTGGATGTTTAAATTTTGTTTGGATAAGTTTTGTTTTAAATGAGTTACTTGTGATTCTAACTGTAAAATTTTATTCTTAGCTTCTTCTAAAGTATTAGTCATGTGAGTTATTTCTATTTTACGTGCAGAAATTTCATTAAGTAAATGATTTTTTTCTGTTTGATTTAAAGTAGTTATTTTTTCAATTTCTGTTTCCATTGTTTGTAACTTAGCTTGAATTAGGGTTTTTTCTTCCAGTAAAGTTTGTATTTCTGTTTGTTTTTGTTCTAACTCTTTTTGAGTTTTTTGAATAGTATCGCGGAGTTGGTTAATTTCATTCAGCAAATGGTTTTTAGTTTGTTCTGATGTTGTTTGACTAAGATCTAATTCTTTTTGTTTTTCTGCTAAAGATTTTTGATTTTGTTTTAATTTAGATAATAAATGATTAATACTACTTGTTTGTTCATTCATTTGAGATTGTAGTTTTTGGATGTTTAAATTTTGTTTGGATAAGTTTTGTTTTAAATGAGTTACTTGTGATTCTAACTGTAAAATTTTATTCTTAGCTTCTTCTAAAGTATTAGTCATGTGAGTTATTTCTATTTTACGTGCAGAAATTTCATTAAGTAAATGATTTTTTTCTGTTTGATTTAAAGTAGTTATTTTTTCAATTTCTGTTTCCATTGTTTGTAACTTAGCTTGAATTAGGGTTTTTTCTTCCAGTAAAGTTTGTATTTCTGTTTGTTTTTGTTCTAACTCTTTTTGAGTTTTTTGAATAGTATCGCGGAGTTGGTTAATTTCATTCAGCAAATGGTTTTTAGTTTGTTCTGATGTTGTTTGACTAAGATCTAATTCTTTTTGTTTTTCTGCTAAAGATTTTTGATTTTGTTTTAATTTAGATAATAAATGATTAATACTACTTGTTTGTTCATTCATTTGAGATTGTAGTTTTTGGATGTTTAAATTTTTTTGTACTAAAGTGCTTTTAAATTTTTCTTCTATTTTTAAACTTTCTATTTCTTTTTCAATTTGTTGAAATGTTTTTTGATTTTGTTCTTGTTTAAATTGAATATTATTTTTAATCCAGTTTTCTAATAACATAATTCTGTTCCAGTTATGAATTAACAAATCAATAAATGATTTACTTACAACTCTAATATTCGAAGGTCGCCAATTTTTCCAAAAATTTCCTGCTTTTTGTTTAAATTTTTCTTCTTTATTTTTTAAATATTTTTCATAGTTTTTTTGATCTATTTGATTACCTATAAAAACAAAAACATAATTTTTTTCTTTATCTTCTATAAAAATAGTTTGTTGTATAATATCATCGAATTCTTTCATTATATCATTTTCATCTAATAATTGAATTCTATATTCTAAAATTCCTTTTTTATCATGAATTATATTGAAATATCCAGGTTCAAACAAATAATGTTCTGTTAATTGTTCTATAATTTTTCTTAATAATTTAGGATTATTTGATAATTGAGGAAAAAAAGATTTTAATTTTTGGATTGAAGGTGAATAATCATAAAAATTTTGTAAATTTTTTTTTTCTAGATAATTATAATCCCATATTTTGTTATATTTTGATTTATAAAACATTGAATTATAATTTTTTTTTGTTTTATTAAAATAATTGAATATTGTCATAAATAAAAATAAAAAAAATAAAATATTAATATAAAAAAAAATAAACTTGTTAATAAAAATAAAAAACAATACTAATAATCTTTTAATATTACTAAATTTTTTTATCATTTTAATACAAAACTTAAAACTTTCTAATAAAAATTTTTATCTTTGATTTAGAATTAGATTTGTCAAAAATATTTTCTAGTAATTAAAATTTAAAAAATTAAAGAAATTTTTATTATAATATGTGTTAATCAAAAATAAAAAAATTTAATTTTAAAATATATAAAAAAAAAATATTAAAAAAACTTGTACAAATATTATATCTAGAAAATGGAAGTTTTTTCATATATTTTTTATATATTTTAAAATTAAATTTTTTTATATTATATTTTGATTTTAAATTTTATTTAAATTTTTTAAAAAATTAATTTTAATTTTTAAGAGGATAATTTACATAAAATTATTTTTGTTATATCTTCTATAGTTTTAGCGGAAGAATTATTAGTTTTAATTTCTTCAATTTTATTCATTTTAGCATAATAATCTATTATAGGAAATGTTTCTTCTTTATATATATTTAGTCTTTTAGAAAAAGTTTCTATATTATCATCTTTCCTTTGGATTAATAAGCTATTATCATTATCACACAAATTATCTACCTTAGGAATTTTAGTTTTTGTATGATAAATTTCACCGCAATTTGGACAAATTATCCTACCTATTATTCTATTTTTAAGAAATTCTTCATCAGAATTTAGATAAATAACCTTATTTAAAAACATTTTTCTTTTTTCTAATTCTTGAGTTAAAAATTGTGCTTGTTTTAAATTACGAGGAAAACCATCTAAAATAAATCCTTTTTTTAATTCTTTTTTATCTAAATATTTACTTATTATCTCATTAGTTATTGTATCAGGAACTAATAAACCTTTTTTTATATAAAAATCAATTTTTTTACCTAATTTATTTTTTTGTTGAAGATTTTTTCTAAAAATATCTCCTACACAAATATGTGGTATATTAAAATATTTAGATAGAATAGAAGATTGTGTGCCTTTTCCAGTTGCTGGAGGCCCCAATAGTATTATTATTTTCATTTTTAATTTTTATTAAAGCCTTTCTTATGAAAAAGAATATAAAAAAAATTATTATTTTTCTAATATAGAAATAAAAATAAATTTATTTTAAATTAATACAAAATTTTTATTAGAATAAATTTTATTCGAATAAAATTTATTAGAAAAATAGTAATATAATATAAATATTTTATTTTTAATTTTATATTTTTAAAAAAACAAATATTATTATTTTTAAAAAAATAATAAATAAAAAAATATAAAAACAAGAATTTTTAATAATCACTTAAGTATTTATATCATATAAATATGAAAAATTCAATAAAAAATAAAATAATATAAAAAATATAAATTTAACTATTGAAAAATTATTTAAAAATATTATAAATAAATAAATTTTATTGACTAATTATCAGTTTTTAATTAGAATAAGAGTGATAAAAAAAGAGTAAAATTTTAAATTAAATATAATTTAATAATAAAATTTATTTGAATTTTTAATAAATTTTAAAAAAATATTTGATTTAATATTTGATTTATTTATTTTTTGATTTGTTTATTTATTGACTTATATTAATTTTATTTTATCGTTTTGTTATTTGACTTTTTTATTTTAAATTTCATTTCTTTTTAATTTTATATGATTTTTAATTATAAAATATAGATTTTTTTATATATAAAAAAAGTAATATAGTAGTATAATATATAAAAAAATTTTTTATAAAAGATTTTAAATAAAATTATTAATATAAATCCAAAATAAAAAATATTTTGAAATAATTTGGATCATTTTTTATCTTTAATTATTTATGTTTTGAAGATTTAAAAAATAAAAAATTTAAATTTGATAAAAGGAGTAAAATATAATTAAATGTCTTACAAAAATCCATTATGGAAAGTTTCTCGTCGTCTTAATTATTCTTTATCAGAAACAGGAAAAGAATTAACGAAAAACAAAAATTATTTTGACAAAAATAAAAAAAGAAAAAATAAATCAAGCGATTATGGTGTTCAATTACAAGAAAAACAAAAAATACGTTTTACTTATGGTATTTCAGAAAAACAATTTAAAAAAATTTTTCAAAAATCTAGTAAAATGAAAGGTATACATGGAGAAAATTTTTTAATTTTGTTAGAATCTCGTTTAGATAATATCGTTTATAGATTAAATATAGCCAAAACAAGGCCTCAAGCTAAACAATTAATATCTCATGGGCATATTTTAGTAGATTCTAAAAAAGTTAATATTTGTTCTTATATTTTAAAACCAGGTCAGCAAATTTCTATTAAAGAAAAATCAAAAGATTTGAAAATTATTCAAAATTCTATCAAAAATATTCAAAATAATTCTAAATTTAAATCAGAATATGTTTCATTAGATAAAAATAAAATAATAGGAAAATATATAAGATATCCAAAAAGAAGTGAATTTTTAACTAATATAAATGAACAATTAATTGTAGAATTTTATAGTAGATGATAATTTTTATATATATTTTTATATATTAAAAATTCAAAAGATAATATATTTATATATAACTTTATTAAAAAAATGTGAAAAAAATGAACGAAAAAAATAAAAAAAATTTTTCTTTTTCTTTTTATAAAAAAATTAGTTTGCAAAATAATAAAGAAACAGAAAAATATTTTCAAACTAATTTAGAAAATGGTTTAACTTGGCAAGAAACTGAAAAAAGAAAAAAAAATTATGGATTAAATATTTTAGATAAAAAAAAAACAGAAATTTTTAAAAAAATTATTAAAATTATATTTAATCCTTTCAATATTGTTTTATTTTTTTTAATTTTAACTACTTTTTTAAAAGATATTTGGTTTGCTAAAGAAGAAAAAAATTATTCCACTATAATAGTAGTTTTTGTTATATTATTTATATCAAATATAATATATTTTATACAAGAACTAAAATTTTCAAAAATATCAGAAAAATTTAAAAAAATTACCCAAACTAATGTATCTTTAAAAAGAAATAATAAAATTCATGAAGTTAATTCAAATGAAGTTGTTGTTGGTGATATTATTCATTTATCTGCTGGAGATGTTATACCTGCAGATATTAAATTATTTGAAAATAAAGATTTTTTTGTAAAAGAAACTCATTTAACAGGAGAAGATGATCCTATAGAGAAAAATTCTTTAAATAAAGAAGAGTATAAAAATATTTTGGAAGATCCGAAAATAGTTTTTATGGGTACAAATGTTGTATCTGGTTATGCTAAAGGAATAGTAATTTTAACAGGTAACAATACTTATTTAGGTCAAATAAACAAAATGGCCAATAAAAATAAATATTTTAATTATCAAAAAGATATTAATTCTGTTTCCAAATTATTAATTTATTCAACTTTATTTATATTTCCGTTAATATTTATTATACATTTTTATAAAAATACATTAAATTTTGATTTTTTTAATATTTTTTTATTATCTTTAACAATTATTTTAGGAATGACTCCTGAAATGTTACCTTTAATTACTACATTATCTTTTTTAAATGGAGTTATAAATTTATCTAAACAAAAAATCATTATTAAAAATTTATATTCTATTCAAGATTTGGGAACAATGAATATATTATTTACTGATAAAACAGGTACTTTAACTGAAAATAAAATTAAAATAGATCAATATTTAGATTTACACAATAGTTTAAACGAAAAAGTTTTAAAATATTCTTTTTTAAATAGTTTTTTTCAAACAGGTTTAAAAAGCTCTATTGATATTTCAATAATTCAAGAAATGAAAGAAAAATATTTTAGTAATTTTGAATTTTATCAAAATAACAATAAAAAAATAGATGAAATTCCTTTTGATTTTGAAAGAAGAATAATAAGTGTTTTTATTAAAAATAAATATATAAAAAATAATTTTAAAATTATTAGTAAAGGCGCAATTGAAGAAATTTTAAATATTTGTAATTATGCTGAAATTATAGATTATAAAAAAAATATCAAAAAATTAATTAAAATTAATAAAAAAGAAATTATTAATAAAGTTAATTTTTATAATAAAAAAGGGTTACGTGTAATAGGAGTAGCTTATAAAGACATAAGTGAAAATGATATTTTTAATATAAAAAAAACAGATATAAAAAAAATAGAAGCTAATATGATTATGATTGGATTCTTAACTTTTTTTGATATTCCAAAAAAAAGCGCTATTGAAATGGTGGATTTACTCAAAGAATATAATATTAAAACCAAGATTTTAACAGGTGATAATGAAGTTTTAACAAAAAATATAGCTTATCAAATTAATATTGAAAATTATCAAAATTCTCTTCTAGGGTCAGAAATAGATAAAATGAATGACGATTTGTTATATCAAAAATCTTTAAATATTAATGTTTTTGCTAAATTAACCCCAGAAAATAAATCTAGAATTGTATCTCTTTTTAGAAAAAAAGGTTATATAGTCGGATTTATGGGAGATGGTATTAATGATGCTCCAGCTATGCAATCTTCTAATTTAGCTATTTCAGTAGAAGCTGGAGTTGATATAGCTAAAGAAACATCAGATGTTATTTTATTAGATAAAAACTTAAAAGCTATAATAAATGGTATTTTAGAGGGTAGAAGAATTTATAATAATATAATGAAATATATTAATTTTACTTTATCTTCTAATTTTAGTAATGTTTTAAGTATTTTATTAGCTTCTTTTTATTTGCCTTTTATTCCTTTGTTGCATATACAAATTTTATTTTTAAATCTTATTTATGATTTAATTTGTGTATCTTTACCTTTCGATAATGTAGATTCAATTTATTTAAAAAAATCTGGTAAATGGGATTTTAAAAAAATTATTAATTTTATGTTAACATTTGGATTTATAGCTTTAATATTTGATATTTTATTTTGGTTAACCTTATATAATTTCATTTCTAAAAATAGTACTTTTTTTCAATCAAGTTGGTTTATTTTTTCATTATGGACTCAAATTATAAATATTTTTGTATTGAGAACAGAAAAAATATTTACAAAAAGTAAAATTTCAATATCATTATTATCTTCTGTTATATTTTCTTTTATTATAACTTTTTTAATTTTTTATATTCCTTATATTTCAAAATTTTTATATTTTACTAATCCTTTTAAAAATAAAAGTTATATTTTATTATTGTTTTTTTATAGTATTTCTTATTTTGTTGTATTAATAAAAACAAAAAGTTTGTTTATAAAAAAAAATAAACAATTATTATAAAAAATAATAATAAAGTTTTTATTTTTTATTAAATCAATATTTTATTAATAATTTTAAAATATAAAATAGGGATAAAATTAATTTATGAATATCATATTAAAAATATTTTTATATATTATAATTTTAATTTTATTTGGTTATATTTCATTATGTATTTTTTTTAGTAATTATGAATTAATCAAAATATTTTATTCACTTTTTATAGGATGTTTTTTTGTTTATTTTTTGAAAAATAATTTTATCAAATTATTCAATATAGAAATACAAAAATTTTTAGATTTTAATTTTTATACATCTTTATTAACTTTTATTTTTCTTTTTCCTGTTATCATTAAAGCGCCTTACTTGAGGTATCACCTACAAAATTTTTCGAAATTATGGAATAAAAATAAAATTTTTTATATGGGAAACAAAAATACTCAAAAAAATATTATAGAATCAGTTATAGAAATTTCTAAAATGAAAATTGGCGCTTTAATTACTATTGAAAAATATAATTCTTTAGAACAATATGCTCAAAAATCTATTTTAATTGATGGAATAGTTTCTAAAGAATTGTTAATAAATATTTTTTTACCTAATTCTCCATTACATGATGGAGCTGTTATTATAAGAGGAGATAAGATACTTTCCGCAGGTGCTTATTTTATTCTTTCTGAAAAACAAAATTTTACAAAAACAACAGGTTCCAGACATAGAGCAGCTTTAGGTATTAGTGAAAATAGCGATAGTATGAGTATTATTGTCTCTGAAGAAACTGGAAAAATATCTATAGCTTTTGAAGGAATTATTTTAAAAATGAATGATAAAAACCAAATTCAAGAATATTTATCAATGTTTATGATTTAAAATTATTTAAATAATGATGAATTATAATATTTAATTTTTAAATTTAAATATATTTTTAAAAAATATTTATTTTTTATAATAAAATTGCAATTGCAATATAAAAAAAGGTTTAAAAAATGTCTTATGTAGCTTTATATAGAAAATATAGACCTCAAAATTTTTCAGATATGATAGGTCAAAATGTTATAATTCAAACTTTGAAAAATTCTGTTCAATATGATAAAATACACCATTGTTATTTATTTAGCGGAGATAAAGGAGTAGGAAAAACTACTTTAGCCAAAATTTTAGTCAAAAATATCAATTGTATTTCTCATGAAAAAGAGGATTGTTGTAATAAATGCGAATCTTGTTTAATCATTAATAATAAAAATAATTTAGATATAATTGAAATTGATGGAGCTACTTATAGTGGAGTAGATGAAATAAGAGAACTAAAAAACAAAGCTCAATATAAACCGAGTTTTTTAAAATATAAAATTTATATTATTGATGAAGTACATGTTTTATCTCATAATGCTTTTAATGCTTTGTTAAAAATATTAGAAGATCCACCTGCTAATATTATTTTTATATTAATTACAAGTGAATTAAGAAAAATTCCCAAAACTATTATTTCGAGAACTCAACATTTTAATTTAAAAAATATTTCTCAAGAAAATATTAAAAAAAAACTAAATTATATTATTAATCAAGAAAAAATTTTTATTGAAGAAAATGCTCTAGATATGATATCTTTTTATGCTAATGGCAGTTTGAGAGATGCTTTGAATTTATTAGATCAAATTAATTCTTTTAAACAAAATAATTTTATTCAAAAAAAAGATATTGAAGAGATTTTAGGAGTAGTTTCTAAAGAAAAAATAGAATATTTAACAAATTATTTTTTAAAAAAAGAAGTAGTACACATAATAAATGCTTTGGAAGGATTATTGAAATTAGAGAATATTAATTTGAATATTTTTATAAATGATTTTATTGAATTTTGCCAAGAAAAAATGATTGATTATTTTAAAAATAAAAATGATCAAAAAAATTTTTTTTATTATTTATTAACTAAACAAAAAGAAAAATTTTTTCAAATATTATTTCAACTTCAACAAAATTTAATTAATTCTAGACAAAAAAAGAATTTAATTATAATTAGTTTTTTAGAAATACATCAATTTTTTGAAAATAAAAAAGAAATTTTGAATAAAGAAGATGATGATGAAAATAAATTGATTTATGATAAAGATTATAATATAAAAAAAGAAAATTATATTCAAAATAAAGAAAAATATAAGAAAAACAAAATAATAAAAACAAAATTTTTAAAAGATTTTGATAAAAATGAAGATAGTTTTATTAAATATTTAAAAAGAATTTTTTTATATTCTGATGAAAAAACAAAAGATATAATTTATAAAGGTTGGTTTAAATTAAAAAATTTTCCTCAAAAAGATTTGGCTATTGCAGCAAATTTTTTATATAAAACCAAGTTATTAATGATAAGTTATAATAAAGAAATGTTATTATCTTGTGATAGTGAAGACGATTATAAAAGATTATTGAATAACTATATTAGAAATAAAATAAAGTTAATTTTAAATTCTAAAAAAGAATTAATTAAAGATTATTTTGTTATTTTAAAAAAAGATTGGGAAGAAACTTTATGTTCTATTTATACTAAATTCAAACAAACTAAAGATATAAAAGATTTAGATTTTTCAAGTTTTAACACTATTTTTTATGAACAAAATTCTGTTTTAAATATAGAACAAAACCAAAATACGATAGTTAAAATAGCAAGAGATTTTTTTGGTTTTGATAAAGTAGAAATTGTAAATTCAAATGAGGAAAAATAATGAAATTTTCTAACAAAGATGTAGATATTTTTATGAAAATAAAAAAAATTCAAGAAAAAATTGAAAATGCTCAAAAAAAATTAGAATTAAAAGAATTCACTTCACAAATAGGAGATATTTTAATAGTAATGCAAGGAACTAAACAAATAATAGATATTCAAATTAAAAATATAGAAGCTTTAAATAATTTAGATTTAATTCAAGAATGTCTTTTATTATCTTTTAATGATGTATTACAACAAGTAGAAAAAGCTTCTCAAGAATTATTTATAGAAGCATCAAAAGAATATGAAATATAAATATATTTAAATTTATTTTTTTGATTTTTATTATTTAAATATATTAAAATAAGTGTAAATAAATTTCAAAAAATTAATAATTTATCAAAAAATAATTTATTTAATTTATTTTTTATTTTATGAAAGGTTAATAAATTTAAAAAAATGAAAAAATCTATTTTTGAAAAATCTATGTTAGATCTTTCATATGAAATTTTAAAAAAAAATAAAAAACCTATGTCTATTTATAAATTAATAAATAAAGTTTTTAAAATTAAAAAAATTAATTCTCAAGATAAACAAAAAATTTCTCAATTATACTTAGATATAGTTTTAAGTGGTTCTTTTGTTTTTCATGGTAATAATCTATGGAGTATTAAAGAAGGTTATTTAAATTTTTGGGATAGAGATTATTTTAGTCATACAGAAGATGAAAATAATAATTATTTTAAACAAGAACAAGAAGAAATAGAAAAAAAAATTTTTAATTTTGATGATTTTGTATTAAAGAAAAACGAAATAGAAGAAAATTCAGAAGAAGAAAAAGATAATGATTTAATAGAAGAAGATGTATATTCTGTTCTTAATTTATCAAATGATGAAATTAAAAAAAAATTTACTTTTTCAAATGAAGACGAAGAAGAAAATGATAAAGAAGATAATATTGATAATATAGAAGATTATGAGTTTTTAGATGATGAAAATAAATAATTATTTCATTTGAATAATTCAAAAAAATATTTTTTTAAATTTATATATTTATCAAAAGAGGTTTTGAATGTTTTTAGGATTATACAATTATACTGTTTTTTTAACTTATTTAAATTTATTAAGTGGTTTTATAGGGATCATAAGTTTATCTATTAATCATTCTCATTTTAACTATGCTTCTATATTTTTATTAATATCAGGTATTTTAGATATGTTTGATGGTTTAGTGAGTCGTTGCAAAAAAAAACGTTCTATTCAAGAGAAAAAATATGGCGTTCAAATAGATTCTTTGGCTGATATAATTAGTTTTGGTCTTTTACCTATTTTAATCGGTTGGTCTATTTTCAAACAAGAATATATAAATATAAATAATAATAAAAATTTTATTTTATTATTTAGAAATTATTTATCAATATTACAATTATTTTTTATTTTTTTTTGTAGTTTATATCTTCTTGCTGTTTTAATCAGATTAGCACATTTTAATGTTATTGTTGATATTTTTAAAAAAAAAAATGATTATTATATAGGTATTCCAGTTACATTTTCTTCTATTATTTTCCCTTTTTTAGTTTTATTACAAAATGTTTCGAAAAAATATTATAATTCAAAAGATTATTTTTTATTTTTAAATTATTATTTTAATATTTTTCCTATAATTTATCTTTTATTTATATTTTTATTATCTTTTTTATTTATTTTTGACAAAATTAAAATCCCTAAAAAAAAAAATATTTTTTTTATTTTTGGATTATCAATAATTTTTTTAACATTAATTTGTACCATTTACTATTTTATAAAATTTTAATATTTGAATTTAAAAAATAAGGATTAAATGAAATGAAAATATATTCAAAAATAAATAAAAAAATAGATAAAAAAATAAAAAAACAAAATATTTTTTCCAATTTAAAATTTTTTAATAACAAAAAATTTTGTTTATACTATAATTTAAATAAAAATCTTATTAAAAGAATATTACTAAAATTTTTTACTTCTAAATTTTTTGCTCATATAATGAGTCTATATTTTAAATCTTTTTTATCTAAAATACATATAAATAAAATCATTAAAAAAAATAAAATTAATTTAAAATTATTTAAAAAAAGAAAATTTAATTCTTATAATGATTTTTTTACAAGAGAATATAAAAAAATTTCTTTTGATCCAAAAAAAGAACATTTTATAAGTCCTTGTGATGGTTTAATTAGTATTTATCCTATTAATAATAGGAGTGTATATACTATTAAAAATACAAAATATAATATAAGTGATCTTTTATGTAATGATAAATTATCTAAAGAATATATAAACGGAAATATAATTATTTTAAGATTAAGGCCTTCCGATTATCATCGTTATATTTTTATAGATAAAGGAACTAGATTTAATCAAACTCAAAAAATAAAAGGTAGATTACATACTATTAGACCTATAGCATTTAAATATTTTAATGTTTTTAAAGAAAATAGTAGAGAATATAATATTTTGGAAACAGAAAATTTTGGAAAAATTATTCAAATGGAAGTAGGAGCTTTGTTAGTAGGCAAAATACATAATTATCCAATAACTAATTTTTTAAAAGGTCAAGAAAAAGGTTTTTTTTCTTTTGGTGGTTCTACAATTGTTTTGTTAGTAAAAAAAGAAATAATTTATTTTAATGAAAAAATTTTAAAAAATACATTTTTAAACATAGAAACTGAAATTAAATTAGGAGAAAAAATAGGAACTAAAAAAATTATTTGTTAGTTTTTTTTTTTAAATAAAAAAATGTTCGAAAGGCAAAAAAATGAATAAAAAAAAAGAGACTAAATTTATTTTTATTACAGGAGGAGTAGTTTCTGGTTTAGGTAAGGGTATTATTGCTTCTGTATTAGGACAAATTTTAAAAAAACGTGGTTTTAAAATTTTTATGCAAAAATTAGATCCTTATATTAATGTAGATTCCGGAACTATGAGTCCTTTCCAACACGGAGAAGTTTTTGTTACTAATGATGGAGCAGAAACTGATTTAGATTTAGGCCATTATGAAAGATTTTTAGATGAAAATTTAAGTAAAAGTTCTAATATTACTACTGGACAAATTTATAAATCTGTTATTAATAAAGAAAGAAGGGGAAAATATTTAGGAACAACAGTTCAAGTTATTCCTCATATTACAAATGAAATCAAAAATAAAATTTTAGAAACATCTTTGTCCAATAAATATGATATTATAATTGTAGAAATTGGTGGTACTGTAGGCGATATTGAATCTTTACCTTTTTTAGAATCTATTAGACAAATACGTCATGATTTAGGTTTTAGAAATACTATTTATATTCATAATACTTTAGTACCTTTTTTAGAAACTTCAAACGAAATTAAAACAAAACCTACTCAACATAGTATAAAAGAATTAAGATCTTTAGGTATTCAACCTCAAATATTGATTTTAAGAAGTGAAAAAAAAATTTCTTCAGAAATTAAAAAAAAAATTTCTATTTTGTGTGATGTTAATGAAGAAGCTATTTTTGAAAATAACAGTGTAAAGATTTTATATGAAATAATTATTAATTTGAATAAACAAAAAATAGATGATTTTATTTTGAATCATTTTCAAATGTTAAATAATGTTAGAAAAAAAGATATAACTGAATGGCAACAAATGATTAATAAAATTAATCATTTAAATTATAAAATTAAAATTGCTTTAGTAGGAAAATATGTTTCTTTTCATGATGCATATTTATCTACTGTAGAAGCATTAAAACATGCTTCTTATTATTATAATGCTCAAATAGAAATTGATTGGATAGATTCTGATCAAATAAATGATTATAATATTAAACAAAAATTAAGTTCTTGTGATGGTATTTTAGTACCTAGTGGTTTCGGAACAAAAGGTATATTGGGAAAAATAAAAAGTATTCAATATGCTCGTGAAAATAATATACCTTTTTTTGGTATTTGTTTAGGTATGCAAACTGCTATAATAGAATTTGCGCAAAATGTATTAAATTTAAAACAAGCTAACTCTACAGAAGTAGATAAAAATAATGTTTGTCCTGTAATTATAGAACAAAAGAAAAATAACCAGTTTTTTGGCGGAACTTTAAGATTAGGTTTATTTCCTTGTTTATTAAAAAAAGGTAGTAAAAGTTTTAATCTTTTTCAAAAAGAAATTATTTATGAAAGACATCGTCATAGATATGTTTTTAATTATAAATATTTCTCTCTTTTTGATAACAATTCTGATTTTATTATTTCAGGAAAAGGTATTAATGAAGATGAAAAAATAATAGAAATTATAGAATTAAAAAATCATATTTGGTTTATCGCTGTTCAATTTCATCCAGAATTTTTATCTAGACCTTTTAATCCTCACCCTTTGTTCAAAGGTTTTATCTCTTCTGCTTTAAAAAAAGTTTTATTAAAAAATAAATAAAAAAAATATGCTTAATAAGAAGCATATTTTTTTGCTTTTTTTTTAAAAAAAAAGAAATATTTATAATAAAAAAATAAACTAAATTATATTATAATTTTAAGCAATTTTACGATCTGCTTTTAATGCAGTAAAAGCCGAGTCTAAATCGTTTTGTTTTGCAGCGTCATTGAAACTTGTTACAAAGTCACTTGCTGCATATGATGATCCTTCTTTAACTTCAACATTTTTGATTTTACCACTTAAATCACTAAATTTTTTTATTGTTTCTGCTTTTATTTTTGAATCGTCTTTAGTTTTATCATTAAATTTTTCAATATTTTTAACAAAATCATCTATTTTTTTAACAGTATCATCACGCATTTTTTTAGCTTTATTACTATCAGCTGCGTTTGTTGCATCAGCAGCTACAAATTTTAAATCTTCTGCATATTTATTTATAGATTCTTTATCAAAAACAATTTGATTAAAAGGCCACCATTTAAAAAAATAAGCTAATATTCCTAACAATATTAATGCTGCTGCGATCGAAGATCCAACAATAATCATCTTACCTTTTTTTGTGTACAAAAAATTTTCATTTTGCATAATATATTTCTATTTTCCTCCTATATGAATACTTTGTATTTATTATTTTACCATTAAATCTTATTTAACAAAGATTCAATATCATAATTATAACATAATTTAATAATTCAATTAAAAAACATTACACAAATTACTTGATTTTTTTAAAAATTTTATAAAGCATTTCATCAGATTGAAAATCTTTCTCTAATAATTCATCTTTTGATTTTTTTTTTTGATTTAAAATAGTTTCTATATAATTTAAAGATTTTTTATTAAATAAAAAAGATTTTTGTATTGATTCTTGAATATCTTTATGAGAATATTTTTTTTCTAAATACCAATTTTTGACTATTTCTAATTCAAAATTTGTTAAAATATTTCCTTTTAATTGTTCTAATTCTTCTATAGTTTCTTTAATAAAATTTTCATTTTTTTCTTTTGTTATTTTTTTTTTTTGAAATAAAAATTCTTCTAATTGGAAAAAAGTATTATCTAAATTTAATATTTCCATTAATTTATCATTTTTTTTTTGTTGTTTTATAATAAAAAAGTTTTTTTTCATTAAACTTTCTAAAATATTTTCAATTTCATTTTTAGAAAAATTAGTTTTTTCTGCTAAAAATAAAGAAGAAAAATACTCTTTTTCATTATTAAACAATAAAAGTAAAATAGCTAATTCTGTTATTTCTAAATTTAAATTTTTATATTCTTTAACTAATATTTTTTCTATATTTAAATAACCTTTGTCATAAAGTATTTTTAACATTTTTTTGACCTCTTTCGGAAAAAATATTTTTTAGAGCTTTTTCAGCAGCTTTTTGTTCAGCAGCTTTTTTAGTTTTACCTAATCCCCTTCCTAAACATTTATTTTCCAAATAAACTTCAGCTAAAAATTTTTTTTCGTGTGCTAATCCTTTTTCAGATATTATTTTATAACAAATATTTTTTTTTTCAGTTTGTACTAATTCTTGTAGTTTAGTTTTAAAATCTATAATATTAATAGTTTTTTTTAAACAAGGCAAAATTATGTGATAAAAAACTCTTTCTACTTCTGAATAACCTAAATCTAAATAAATAGCTCCAAAAAGAGCTTCAAAAGCATCTGCTATAATAGAATAATTATAAATATATCTTTTTTTTTCTCCTTTTCCTAATAAAATATAATCTTTTAATTTAATTTCTCTAGCATAAATTAATAAAGATTCCACACAAACTGCTTGAGCTCTTTTTTTAGTCATAATGCCTTCGTTATCTTGATTTTTTTTATATAAATAACTAGCCATTAAAAAATTAATTATAGCATCTCCTAAAAATTCTAATCTTTCATTATCTCTATTTTTAAAATTTTTTTCATTTGCATAAGAACTATGTGTTAAAGCGCTAATATAAAAATCTATATTTTTTGGTTTAATATCTAATTTTGAAAATAAATATTTTATACATTTATTCATTCTTTTATTATTTTAAACTTTTGTAATTTGATTTATAAAATTTTTTTGTATTAAAGATTTTGCTTGCATAATACATTTATAAAAAGAATAATAACCAGCATTACCATGAGCTTTAATAACAATTTTTTTCAAACCTAAAAGAATAGCTCCTCCTAATTCTCTATTATCTATTTTTTTTTTTATTTGTATTATTTTTTTTTGAAAAAAAATCTTGCTTATTATTTTTTTAAATAAGTTCTCGCACATAATTTTTTTAATAGAATCTAATAATGTACCTATAGCTCCTTCATAACTTTTTAAAATCATATTGGTAGTAAATCCATCACTTAACAAAATATCAGCTTCAGAATTTAAAATATTATTCGGTTCTTCATTTCCATGAAAAAATATTTTTTTTTCTTTTTTTAATAAATTAAAAGTTTCTTTTTCAAAAATTCTTCCTTTATTTTTTTCTTTTCCTATATTTAACAGTTTAACAATAGGTTTATTTATTTGAAATAATTCTTTAGCAACTATAGAAGCGCAAATAGCAAAATCTAAAATTTGCTTAGGTTTTAAGCTAATATTAGCACCTGCATCTAATATAATTTTTTTTTTATCATTTAGAGAAGAAAAAGTAGGAGCTAAAGCGATTCTATTCAAATAATCAAATGTACCTATAATTAAATAACTAGATAAAATTAAAGCTTGAGTAGGTCCAGCGGAAATAACACCATCAACTTCGTTATTTTTAGCTGATTGAAGAGCTAAAAACATAGAATAAAAAGGATTATCCCTAAGTGTTTCTCTAATATTTTTGATATTCATATCTAAAAAATAAGGAGTATGTTTTATAAAAAACTGTTTTTTAATTTTATCTAATAATTCATTTGAAATTGTATTATTTATTATATTTTTTATTTTTATTTCATCACCATATAAAATAATATGAATGTTTTTTTCTTTTTGTAAAGCTTTTATTACTCCTTTAATAACTATTTCAGGCGCGAAATCTCCGCCCATCGCATCAACAGATAATTTAATCATAAATATTTAAGATTCCTTTTTTTAAAAATTAAAAAAATGAAAAATATTTTTTTTATATTTATAAATATTAATAAATTTTTTTCATATATTATTAGATCAATTATTATAAAAAAATTTTTTAAATTAAATTTCTCTTTTATATAAAAGAGAAAATTATCGTTTTTAATTTTATTTTTAATTTTTTCATTTAAAAAAATTTTAAAAGAAAATTAATATATAAGATAAATATAAAAAAAATAATATTCAAAATATAAAATAACATTTATAAAATTTAAAATAAAAAACGATGTTTATTTAATAAATTAATATTATAATTAAATATTTTTTTATTAATAAATTTTTTTATATAAATGTATTTTTTTAAAATTAAAAATAAATTATAATGAAATAATATTTATTAATTATTAAAAAAATAAAAATAAACTTATTAAAGGATATAAAAATTATTATTTTAATATATAAATATTCCTTTTAAAAATTAATTTTTTTATATTATTAATATTATTTTATTATTTTTAATTTTTTTATTTTATTTTTTTATTTGAAAAAAAATCCTAATAATATAAAAAAATATTTGAATAGAAGTATTTAAATATTTTTAATAATTCTATTAAATTATATCATATTTTATAAAATATTTATTTTACTTTTTTATTATAAAGATTTGAATATTATAATTAATTTTTAATTTTAATTATTATTAAAATGAATAAAAATAAAATTAATTTTTTTTAAATTAATTCTAATTTTTATGTTATAATTATTTACTTAATTAAAATTATTTTTTAATTAGGTTATAAATTAGAATTTTTTTTATTTTAATAAATTTATATAAATTTATTTTTTTACTTTATTTTATTAAATTATTTTAAAATTTTGATTAGAAATTTATATGTTATATATGAAAACAAAAAAATATATTTTTTTTATTTTTTTATTTTTAATAATCTTTTTATTATTTAAAAATATTTTTTTTATAAAAAATATTTTGTATTTAAATAAAAGAAATTTTCAGAAAAAATATTTTCTTGACAAAATAGAAAACAAATTTTTAATAAAACAATTATCAAATAAAAATGATTATTTAACAAAGGAAATGTTAAAAAAAAAATTAATAGAAGAAAAAGCTCAATCAGATATAGAAAAAGAAATTACTAAAGTTATTATAGAAAAATTTAATAAAACAATATTAGAAGTTTTTTATCAAAATTATGAAAGAATAATTAATTCTATTTTGGAAAAATTAGTATTAACATTTTTTGTTAAACATGACTTTTATAAATTTGATTTAGATAAATCAAATGATAAAAATTATATTATAGAATTTTTGGATAAATATAATTTAAAAAAAATTTTAGATTTTTATCAAAATAAAGATGAATATAAAGAATCAATTGTTATTTTAAATAAAAATTTAAAAGATTTTCAACAAATTGAAGATTATTTATCATTAAAAGCATCAAATATAAAAAAAACACAACGGAATTATAATTATTTTATGTCAAAATTGGATAATATTAAAAAAACGTGTAGTTTTCAAGAAGAAAGTATAAAAAAAATTAATTTTAATGATGATATAATGGAGCATTTATTTGATTTATTATTAAATTTTATGAGTGCAGATATAAACAAAAATCAAATAAAAATATCAAAAATACAAAAAGATAATTTGGAAGAACAAGAAAAAGAAATACATTTTTTAGAACAAGAAATTTCTAAATTTAATCGTTTAATCTATGCAAAACCTCCTATAAAACAATTAGAATTAGAGTTAGGAAGTCTAAAAAAAAAACTAGATTCATTTTTAAATTTAGAACAAAAAATTGATTCTTTATATAATGATATCCAGAAAAAACCTAAGAAAGATACTTTAACTAACCAACAACAACAACTTCAAACACAAATACAAGAATTAGTTCGTTTAGAAGAAGCTATTAACACTTTACGTACTGAGATTCATAGCAAACCACAAAAAGATACTTTAACTAACCAACAACAACAACTTCAAACACAAATACAAGAATTAGTTCGTTTAGAAGAAGCTATTAACACTTTACGTACTGAGATTCATAGCAAACCACAAAAAGATACTTTAACTAACCAACAACAACAACTTCAAACACAAATACAAGAATTAGTTCGTTTAGAAGAAACCATTAACACTTTACGTACTGAGATTCATAGCAAACCACAAAAAGATACTTTAACTAACCAACAACAACAACTTCAAACACAAATACAAGAATTAGTTCGTTTAGAAGAAACCATTAACACTTTACGTACTGAGATTCATAGCAAACCACAAAAAGATACTTTAACTAACCAACAACAACAACTTCAAACACAAATACAAGAATTAGTTCGTTTAGAAGAAGCTATTAACACTTTACGTACTGAGATTCATAGCAAACCACAAAAAGATACTTTAACTAACCAACAACAACAACTTCAAACACAAATACAAGAATTAGTTCGTTTAGAAGAAGCTATTAACACTTTACGTACTGAGATTCATAGCAAACCACAAAAAGATACTTTAACTAACCAACAACAACAACTTCAAACACAAATACAAGAATTAGTTCGTTTAGAAGAAACCATTAACACTTTACGTACTGAGATTCATAGCAAACCACAAAAAGATACTTTAACTAACCAACAACAACAACTTCAAACACAAATACAAGAATTAGTTCGTTTAGAAGAAGCTATTAACACTTTACGTACTGAGATTCATAGCAAACCACAAAAAGATACTTTAACTAACCAACAACAACAACTTCAAACACAAATACAAGAATTAGTTCGTTTAGAAGAAGCTATTAACACTTTACGTACTGAGATTCATAGCAAACCACAAAAAGATACTTTAACTAACCAACAACAACAACTTCAAACACAAATACAAGAATTAGTTCGTTTAGAAGAAACCATTAACACTTTACGTACTGAGATTCATAGCAAACCACAAAAAGATACTTTAACTAACCAACAACAACAACTTCAAACACAAATACAAGAATTAGTTCGTTTAGAAGAAGCTATTAACACTTTACGTACTGAGATTCATAGCAAACCACAAAAAGATACTTTAACTAACCAACAACAACAACTTCAAACACAAATACAAGAATTAGTTCGTTTAGAAGAAGCTATTAACACTTTACGTACTGAGATTCATAGCAAACCACAAAAAGATACTTTAACTAACCAACAACAACAACTTCAAACACAAATACAAGAATTAGTTCGTTTAGAAGAAGCTATTAACACTTTACGTACTGAGATTCATAGCAAACCACAAAAAGATACTTTAACTAACCAACAACAACAACTTCAAACACAAATACAAGAATTAGTTCGTTTAGAAGAAACCATTAACACTTTACGTACTGAGATTCATAGCAAACCACAAAAAGATACTTTAACTAACCAACAACAACAACTTCAAACACAAATACAAGAATTAGTTCGTTTAGAAGAAACCATTAACACTTTACGTACTGAGATTCATAGCAAACCACAAAAAGATACTTTAACTAACCAACAACAACAACTTCAAACACAAATACAAGAATTAGTTCGTTTAGAAGAAGCTATTAACACTTTACGTACTGAGATTCATAGCAAACCACAAAAAGATACTTTAACTAACCAACAACAACAACTTCAAACACAAATACAAGAATTAGTTCGTTTAGAAGAAGCTATTAACACTTTACGTACTGAGATTCATAGCAAACCACAAAAAGATACTTTAACTAACCAACAACAACAACTTCAAACACAAATACAAGAATTAGTTCGTTTAGAAGAAGCTATTAACACTTTACGTACTGAGATTCATAGCAAACCACAAAAAGATACTTTAACTAACCAACAACAACAACTTCAAACACAAATACAAGAATTAGTTCGTTTAGAAGAAGCTATTAACACTTTACGTACTGAGATTCATAGCAAACCACAAAAAGATACTTTAACTAACCAACAACAACAACTTCAAACACAAATACAAGAATTAGTTCGTTTAGAAGAAGCTATTAACACTTTACGTACTGAGATTCATAGCAAACCACAAAAAGATACTTTAACTAACCAACAACAACAACTTCAAACACAAATACAAGAATTAGTTCGTTTAGAAGAAACCATTAACACTTTACGTACTGAGATTCATAGCAAACCACAAAAAGATACTTTAACTAACCAACAACAACAACTTCAAACACAAATACAAGAATTAGTTCGTTTAGAAGAAGCTATTAACACTTTACGTACTGAGATTCATAGCAAACCACAAAAAGATACTTTAACTAACCAACAACAACAACTTCAAACACAAATACAAGAATTAGTTCGTTTAGAAGAAGCTATTAACACTTTACGTACTGAGATTCATAGCAAACCACAAAAAGATACTTTAACTAACCAACAACAACAACTTCAAACACAAATACAAGAATTAGTTCGTTTAGAAGAAGCTATTAACACTTTACGTACTGAGATTCATAGCAAACCACAAAAAGATACTTTAACTAACCAACAACAACAACTTCAAACACAAATACAAGAATTAGTTCGTTTAGAAGAAGCTATTAACACTTTACGTACTGAGATTCATAGCAAACCACAAAAAGATACTTTAACTAACCAACAACAACAACTTCAAACACAAATACAAGAATTAGTTCGTTTAGAAGAAGCTATTAACACTTTACGTACTGAGATTCATAGCAAACCACAAAAAGATACTTTAACTAACCAACAACAACAACTTCAAACACAAATACAAGAATTAGTTCGTTTAGAAGAAGCTATTAACACTTTACGTACTGAGATTCATAGCAAACCACAAAAAGATACTTTAACTAACCAACAACAACAACTTCAAACACAAATACAAGAATTAGTTCGTTTAGAAGAAGCTATTAACACTTTACGTACTGAGATTCATAGCAAACCACAAAAAGATACTTTAACTAACCAACAACAACAACTTCAAACACAAATACAAGAATTAGTTCGTTTAGAAGAAGCTATTAACACTTTACGTACTGAGATTCATAGCAAACCACAAAAAGATACTTTAACTAACCAACAACAACAACTTCAAACACAAATACAAGAATTAGTTCGTTTAGAAGAAGCTATTAACACTTTACGTACTGAGATTCATAGCAAACCACAAAAAGATACTTTAACTAACCAACAACAACAACTTCAAACACAAATACAAGAATTAGTTCGTTTAGAAGAAGCTATTAACACTTTACGTACTGAGATTCATAGCAAACCACAAAAAGATACTTTAACTAACCAACAACAACAACTTCAAACACAAATACAAGAATTAGTTCGTTTAGAAGAAGCTATTAACACTTTACGTACTGAGATTCATAGCAAACCACAAAAAGATACTTTAACTAACCAACAACAACAACTTCAAACACAAATACAAGAATTAGTTCGTTTAGAAGAAGCTATTAACACTTTACGTACTGAGATTCATAGCAAACCACAAAAAGATACTTTAACTAACCAACAACAACAACTTCAAACACAAATACAAGAATTAGTTCGTTTAGAAGAAGCTATTAACACTTTACGTACTGAGATTCATAGCAAACCACAAAAAGATACTTTAACTAACCAACAACAACAACTTCAAACACAAATACAAGAATTAGTTCGTTTAGAAGAAGCTATTAACACTTTACGTACTGAGATTCATAGCAAACCACAAAAAGATACTTTAACTAACCAACAACAACAACTTCAAACACAAATACAAGAATTAGTTCGTTTAGAAGAAGCTATTAACACTTTACGTACTGAGATTCATAGCAAACCACAAAAAGATACTTTAACTAACCAACAACAACAACTTCAAACACAAATACAAGAATTAGTTCGTTTAGAAGAAGCTATTAACACTTTACGTACTGAGATTCATAGCAAACCACAAAAAGATACTTTAACTAACCAACAACAACAACTTCAAACACAAATACAAGAATTAGTTCGTTTAGAAGAAGCTATTAACACTTTACGTACTGAGATTCATAGCAAACCACAAAAAGATACTTTAACTAACCAACAACAACAACTTCAAACACAAATACAAGAATTAGTTCGTTTAGAAGAAGCTATTAACACTTTACGTACTGAGATTCATAGCAAACCACAAAAAGATACTTTAACTAACCAACAACAACAACTTCAAACACAAATACAAGAATTAGTTCGTTTAGAAGAAGCTATTAACACTTTACGTACTGAGATTCATAGCAAACCACAAAAAGATACTTTAACTAACCAACAACAACAACTTCAAACACAAATACAAGAATTAGTTCGTTTAGAAGAAGCTATTAACACTTTACGTACTGAGATTCATAGCAAACCACAAAAAGATACTTTAACTAACCAACAACAACAACTTCAAACACAAATACAAGAATTAGTTCGTTTAGAAGAAACCATTAACACTTTACGTACTGAGATTCATAGCAAACCACAAAAAGATACTTTAACTAACCAACAACAACAACTTCAAACACAAATACAAGAATTAGTTCGTTTAGAAGAAGCTATTAACACTTTACGTACTGAGATTCATAGCAAACCACAAAAAGATACTTTAACTAACCAACAACAACAACTTCAAACACAAATACAAGAATTAGTTCGTTTAGAAGAAGCTATTAACACTTTACGTACTGAGATTCATAGCAAACCACAAAAAGATACTTTAACTAACCAACAACAACAACTTCAAACACAAATACAAGAATTAGTTCGTTTAGAAGAAGCTATTAACACTTTACGTACTGAGATTCATAGCAAACCACAAAAAGATACTTTAACTAACCAACAACAACAACTTCAAACACAAATACAAGAATTAGTTCGTTTAGAAGAAGCTATTAACACTTTACGTACTGAGATTCATAGCAAACCACAAAAAGATACTTTAACTAACCAACAACAACAACTTCAAACACAAATACAAGAATTAGTTCGTTTAGAAGAAACCATTAACACTTTACGTACTGAGATTCATAGCAAACCACAAAAAGATACTTTAACTAACCAACAACAACAACTTCAAACACAAATACAAGAATTAGTTCGTTTAGAAGAAGCTATTAACACTTTACGTACTGAGATTCATAGCAAACCACAAAAAGATACTTTAACTAACCAACAACAACAACTTCAAACACAAATACAAGAATTAGTTCGTTTAGAAGAAGCTATTAACACTTTACGTACTGAGATTCATAGCAAACCACAAAAAGATACTTTAACTAACCAACAACAACAACTTCAAACACAAATACAAGAATTAGTTCGTTTAGAAGAAGCTATTAACACTTTACGTACTGAGATTCATAGCAAACCACAAAAAGATACTTTAACTAACCAACAACAACAACTTCAAACACAAATACAAGAATTAGTTCGTTTAGAAGAAGCTATTAACACTTTACGTACTGAGATTCATAGCAAACCACAAAAAGATACTTTAACTAACCAACAACAACAACTTCAAACACAAATACAAGAATTAGTTCGTTTAGAAGAAGCTATTAACACTTTACGTACTGAGATTCATAGCAAACCACAAAAAGATACTTTAACTAACCAACAACAACAACTTCAAACACAAATACAAGAATTAGTTCGTTTAGAAGAAGCTATTAACACTTTACGTACTGAGATTCATAGCAAACCGCAAAATCAATTAAAAACAAAGATAAATAAACTACAAAAACAAAAAACTATTGATGATCTTACTGAAAATATTCAAAATCAAATGATGGAAATTCAAAATTTAAAAAACAAAATTAATTTAATACAACAACAAAATAAAAAATCAATGTTGGAAAAACAAAAAACTATTGATGATCTTACTGAATATATTCAAAATCAAATGATGGAAATTCAAAATTTAAAAAACAAAATTAATTTAATACAACAACAAAATAAAAAATCAATGTTGGAAAAACAAAAAACTAATGATGATCTTACTGAATATATTCAAAATCAAATGATAAAAATTTCTCATTTTAGAAATCTTTCTAAAAAATATAAAAACTAAAATTTTATTTTCGGAAAATATTTTCAAAATTATAAAAAAATTTTTATAACAAAAAATAAAAATCCAAATAGTTTATTTAATAAAAACAATTTGGATTTTTTTATCATTTTAAATAAATTATTAAAATATTTAATAAAAATAGATAAATGTTATAATAATAAAAAATATTTTGAAATAATATAAAGGATAAAGGATAATTATATTATATATTTTAAATAGAAAAAAATATTTAATATTTTATTGAAAATTTATTATCAATTATTTTTACAAAAAATAGAAAGTAAAATGAATATTAAATATAAAATTTTAAAATTGGACAATTTTTAATCTTTTTTATTAAAATAGAGAAAATTAAATGATAATTTTTTCTTTATATAATTTAATTTTTATATAATTTATAACTTATTAAATAAAATAATGACATAATTTTCATTTATTAATTAAAATTAACCTATATAAATAAATATTTAAAAAAATATTTTTATGTAAAATATGCAAAATAGAAAAAATTTATTTATTAATTATATTTGTAAAATATTTTTAAATTTTCAATTTTTTATATATTATTATATTAAAATAGTATTTTTAGATATTTACATTAATATAATATTTTATTCTTTAAATCAAAATAAATCTTTAATTTAAAATAATATTGAATTCCGTTAATTATTATTATTTTAAAATTTGAAATATTAAAAAACTTTTTTTTGATTTTTTTAAAATTAAATGTTAATATTTAAGTGCGCTAGAAGAACAAATTTATAAAAACTCTCAAATATTTATTTTTAAAAAAAATAAAAGGAAGGGTTGGAGATTTTTTTGTTAAACAGAAAAAAAATAGATAGTAATTTATCTTTTTGTATATTTTTAATATTATCATTCTTATTTACTATAAAACTTTTTTCACCTTTCAAATTATATGCTTTTAAAGATTCTATAAGTAGTGAATTAGATCTTTTTAAAAATTATAATTCACTTCAGCAAGAAAGAGTAATAGATATAATATCTAAAACTTTTTTTGATATTAAAAAAAGTTTATATAAGATACAACCTCATGAAACTGCTGCTATAGAAAATTTACATACTTATGCAGTATCTAGTGCTTTAAACATTCCTCAATGGACAGATAGAGAAGCTTCTCATAAAAGTCTTTATGAATTAGCATTTGAATTCGATCCTAAGTTTGACAAAAAAGATTTTACAAAAGAAATGATATCTAAAACAGTTCAATTTCTTGTAGAATTAACTTTGTCAAATTTAAGTTCAGAAAATGAAATAGATGATGATAGTGTTATAGCTGGTTTTTTATCTGAAATTCAGGAAAATACTAAATCTGCAGCTTATTATAAAAAAGTTTTGACAGATAATATAAAATATTTTTTAGACAACAATACAGACTTTTAAAAATCAAATAATTAAAAAATTTATTTTTTCATTAAATAAAAAAAACTATCTATTAAAAAAAGATAGTTTTTTTTATTTAATGAAAAAAATAATTAAAAAATTGAAAAAAATAATTAAAAAATTGAAAAAAATAATTAAAAAATAAATATTTGATAAAATTTCATAAAAAAATGTTTAAAATACAAAAAAATAATTATAATATTAGTGTAGTGATTTTGATTATCACTGATTTAAAAAAAAATTTA
Organism: Candidatus Phytoplasma oryzae; assembly: GCA_027945135.1. GTDB lineage: Bacteria > Bacillota_I > Bacilli_A > Acholeplasmatales > Acholeplasmataceae > Phytoplasma > Phytoplasma oryzae_A. The sequence continues at coordinate 330,867 of CP116038.1, forward strand.
TCTTTTTGAATTATTTTATTATATATTTTTTAAAAAAATGAAATACAAAAGAATATAATTTCATAAAATAATATATATATATAAAATAAAAAAATTAAATTAAAAAAATAAAAAAATTAAATTAAAAAAATAAAAAAATTAAATTAAAAAAATAAAAAAATTAAATTAAAAAAATAAAAAAATTAAATTAAAAAAATAAAAAAATTAAATTAAAAAAATAAAAAAATTAAATTAAAAAAATAAAAAAATTAAATTAAAAAAAATAAAAAAATTAAATTAAAAAAATAAAAAAATTAAATTAAAAAAATAAAAAAATTAAATTAAAAAAATAAAAAAATTAAATTAAAAAAATAAAAAAATTAAATTAAAAAAAGAAAAAAGGTGCAATATATTAATCAACAAAAAAATGAAAGAAAAAATAAAAGAAGAATAAATTTAAAGTTTAATAAAAAAATAACTTATTTGATTTTAATTTTATTAACTATAATATCAGTATTTTTATTTTATTATCTTTTTTTTCCTCAATTCCATTTAAAATTAAAAGACAAATTTAATAAAATGATTTCTAAAGAAAATTTAACTTCAGGTACTTTAATAAATAAAGATATTAGTTCAGATCATATAAATGAAAATGATATAAATTTAGAAAATGAAAATTATAAAATATCAAAAGAAAATAATGAAATAGTTAAATCATATCAAGATAAAGAAAAAGTAGAACAAAATATTGTAACAAATGAAAAAGATTTATTAAATGCAGATACAAATAATGTTCAAATAAAAGAGACAGAAGAACAAAAAAATATTGAAGAAAATGAAAAAGATTTATTAAATGATAATAAATTAACAGAAAACGAAAATTTTATAATTTGTAAATTACAACAAGATCAAAATATATTAAATGATGATAATTTGTTATTAACAGAAGATAATTTATTTAAAACGGACAGTAGTGAAATTAATAATATTAAAGGAGAAGAAATACCAAAAGAACAAAGTTCTAAATGTAATAGTAATTTTTTATCAAAATTAAACATTTTAAAAAAAAAAAAATCATTAAAATAATTATGAAAAGTAATTATGAAAATAAAAAAAATATAGACAAGAAAATTAATAAAATGTTATTCATTGGAAAAATACCAAAAACAAATTTAAAATAAATTAAAATAAAAAAAAGATCTTTTCGCAAAAGATCTTTTTTTATAGAGAAAATTAGAAAAAATTATACCATTATTATTATTTTCTGTCTAAAATTTGTTTGTTTAAAATATTTATAAAATCTTCAATTAAAACATTTCTTATAGTTTCTTTTGAACCATATTTTCTAAAAGTTACTGTATTATTTATTATTTCCTGATTACCAATAACTATCTGAAAAGGTATTTTAGATTCTTGTGCTAATTTTATTTTATAATTTAAAGTATCTTCTTTTGAATTTATTTCTGTTCTAATATTACTTTTAAGTAATATTTTTTTTATTTTAAATGAATATTCAAGATGTTCTTTATTAATAATGGGTATTATAAGAACTTGTATAGGAGCTAACCATAAAGGAAAAATACCTTTATTTTGTTCTATTAAAAAAGCAACAAATCTTTCCATAGTGGAAATAATAGCTCTATGTATAACAATTAATCCATGTTCTTTACCATCCTTACCTATATAAGTTAAATTAAATTTTCGAGGTAACAAAAAATCTAACTGAATTGTAGATAAAGTTTCTTCATTTCCTAAAGCTGTTAAAACTTGAATATCTAATTTAGGACCATAAAAAGCCGCGTCACCTTTTTGTTCTTTAAAAGATATATTTAAATCATTTAATATTTTTCTTAAAATAGATTCTGCTTTATCCCACATAAAATCGTCATCAAAATATTTATTTTTATTTTGTTCATCTCTAGTGCTTAAATTAAAAAAATATTCTTTAATACCAAAATCATTATATACTTCTAAAATTAAATTAATAATATCAGTAAATTCTTCTTTTATTTGTTCTTCAGTTAAAAAAATATGAGCATCATTTAAAGTCATTTCTCTTGTTCTTTGAAGACCAGATACAGCACCTGAATGTTCATAACGATGCATCATACCTAATTCAGCTATTTTAATAGGTAAATCTCTATAGCTATGTAAAGATTGTTTAAAAATAATCATATGATGAGGACAATTCATAGGGCGTAAAACTAATTTTTCTTCGTTTTTTATATTCATAATAGGAAACATGTTTTCTTTGTAAAGTTGTAAATGGCCAGATTTTGAATATAATTTACTATTAGCTAAAATAGGAGTATAAACATGTCTATAATTATTATTAATTTCTTTATCAATAATATATCTTTCAATAATACGTCTGATAGTGGCTCCTTTGTGTAACCAAAAAGGTAATCCTAAACCCACATCAGAAGAAAACATAAAAAAATTATGTTTTTTATTAATATTTTTATGATCTCTTTCCTTTCTTTCTTTCAAAGAATTTAAATATTTTATTAAATCTTTTTCATGAAAAAAAGAAATACCATAAATACGAGTTAAATTTTTATTTTTATTATTATCTTCTAAATAAGAACCAGATATCTTTAAAATTTTAAAATATTTAATTATACTAGTATTTATTAAATGAGGTCCGTTACATAAATCAAAAAAATTACCTTGAAAATAAATACTTATAAATTTTTGAGAAGAATTTTCTTCTATTTTTTGTTTTTTATATTTATTATCAATAAACAAATTCAGAACTTCTTGAATATCTAATTCTTTTCTATAAATTTCCAATTTTTCTTCAGCTATTTTATGCATTTCTTTTTCTATTTTTTCAAAATCTTTTTCTGAAGCATTTTTTTTTTGCAAATCAATATCATAAAAAAAACCTTCATTAAGAATTTGATCTTGTACTAATAAAGCTTGAGGATAAATTATTTTAATAGCTTGCGCCATTAAATGAGCAGTGCTATGATTTAAAACTTTCAAACTTTCTAAATTTTCTTCAGTTATAATTTCTAATAAACCATCTTTTTGTAAATTTCTATTAATTTCTATTAATTGGTTATTAAAAAAAGCAACTATAGGTTTATTATGCAAAAATAAATTATTTTTTTTAATAATTTCTAAAGGTGTGATATTTTTAACAAAATTACCTTTTATATTTTTTTGATCTTTTATTTTTATTTCAATATTTATCATTTTTTATATATTTTATTTTATAAAATTTCTCCTTCAATAAATTCATTAAAAAAATAAATTTTGATTAATTTTTTATTTACCTAAACAAAATTTTGAAAAAAGTTCATTAATTAAAAAATCGTTATTAACTTGATAACCAAGAATTTCATTTAAAGCATTAAAAGCAATTTTTAAATTAATAGTATGAATGTCTATAGGCATTTTTTTATCAATATCTATTTTAATATTTTCTAAAGAATTTAAAGCTATTTTTATTTGTTGAATATGTCTAATATTAGAAAAATAATTAAAATCTTTTTCTTTTAAAGAATCTAAATTAAAAAAATTTATAATTTCTTTTTTTAAAAAATTAATACCTTCGTTATTCAAAATAGAAATATAAACTATTTTTTCTTTTATCAAATTTAAATCTAATTTATTCGGTAAATCTTTTTTATTAATAATTATTATTCTAGGATATTTTTTTGTTAATTTTAATAAAAATTTATCTTCTTTTTCTAAAGGTTTACTGTTATCTAATAACAATAATACTAATTCTGCTTCTTTCAGCATTTGCTTGGATTTTAAAATACCTATTTTTTCTAAAGGATCTTTAGTTTTGTGAATTCCAGCTGTATCTATTAATAAAAAAGAAACGCCTTCAATATTAATAGATACATCAACAAAATCTCTAGTAGTTCCGGCAATATCCGAAACAATAGCTCTTTCTTTTTGAATTAAAATATTTAATAAACTAGATTTACCTACATTAGGTTTTCCGATAATTAAAGTTTTAATTCCTGTTTTTAATAAACGCATTTTGGATGAAAAATCTAAAATTTTTTTTATTTTTTTAATTAAATTTTTTAATAAAGGTAAGATAATTTCATTGGTCATTTTTTGAATATCTGTATACTCAGGATAATCGATATTAACTTCTATTTTACCTATTAAATTCAGAATTTCTTTATTTAAAGAATCAACTAATTTAGAAGTTTTTTTATGAACTCCTAAATTAGAAATTTTAATAGCATTTTTAGTTTGAGCTTGAATTAAATCCATAATAGATTCGGCTTGTATTAAATCTATTTTACCATTTAAAAAAGCTCTTTTACTAAATTCTCCTGGTTGTGCTAATCTAATGTCTAAACTCAAAACTCTTTCTAACAATAATTGAGTTAATAAAATGCCACCATGACAATTGATTTCAATAACATTTTCGCCAGTAAAAGAATAAGGTTTTTTAAAAACAGAAATTAAAACTTCATCTAAAACTTGTTGATTTTCATCTAAAATAAAACCATGATGAATAGTATGTGAAGGAATTTGTAAAAGATTAATATTTTTTTTATTATTTTTAAAAATTTTATCAATTTTTAATATAGATTGAGAACCACTAATTCTTATAATACTGATGCTACCTTTTCCTAAAGGAGTAGCAATTGCTGCAATAGTATCTTCTAACATATTTTTTCCTTAAAATTTTTTTTTAAAATATAAATTTTGTTAAATCAACATTTGAATATTTTTGTTAAATTCTTGAAAAGATTCTTTAAGTAAATTAATTATTTGTTGTACTTCATTGAATGTTTTTACAATAACTCCACAAGCTCTAAAATGACCACCACCACCAAATTGGTTAACAATATGATCTATTTTTGGACCTGAAGTACGAATACTTAATTTCCAACAGCCATCATCTTTTTCTCCTATAAAAAACCATATTGGATGATTTTCTACATTACTTAAAATATTTACGACAGAAAAAACTTCTTCAATGTTTAAATTAAATTTTTTCATAATTTGTTGAGAAATTTTAATATATATAATACCTTCTTCAGTAATAAAATTATTTAAAACATAACCTTTAAATTTTAAAATAGAAATATTTTGAATGTTTATTTTTTGATTTATTTGAAAAACGTTTATATCATATTTTAATAAATCAGAAGCAATTCTTAAAGTATCACTATTAACTCTTTCGAAACAAAAATTACCTGTATCAGAAATAATACCAATATATATAGCTAAAGCTCCTTTGATACTTAATTTAAAATTATTTTTTTCTTTGAGATGATAAATCATTTGAGAACAAGAAGAAAAAGAACTATCTATCCATTGATAATCTCCTATATTTTCAATTAACAAATGATGATCTATCCTAATAATTTTACTTCCTAATTTATATCTTGTATCACTGATAACATTGCTTTGGCCACAATCAACTATAAAAATCAAAGCATTTTTATATATATAATCTTCTATAAAATCCATTTTACCTAAAAAAGATAATCTTTCATTCGTTTCTCCTACTATATAGACTTTTTTATTAGGAAAAGTAGTATTAATCATATCTTTTAAACCTATCTGAGCGCCATAACAATCACCGTCAGGATTTTTATGACCGTGAATAATGATAGTATCATTATTTTTAATTTCTTCTTTAATAAAATTCATATTTTAAAAAACCTTTCTTATTTCAAATTAATATTAAATAAATTTAGTTAGAATTAATTCTTTTCGCGCTTTCTTCAAATAAAAAATCAACTTTTTGATTTAAATCATATTCTTTATTATTGTTATCAAAAGATAATATTTCTAAAAATAATTCTGAAAGAACTTGTCTAAAAAAAGATGATTCTTTAAAAGGATGCGTAGAGAAAAAACTTTGTTGTTGATTTTTAATATCATCTTTTAATTTAAAATTAAAATCTAAAAATTTATAATAAAATAAAAGTTTATTTTTTTTGAATTTTTCTTCTTCAGAAAGTTCATTATTTTGTAAATCATCTTTTATTTTTGATATATTTTGATCATTTTTATTTTTTTCTTTTAAAAAATAATTTTGAACATCTTCTCTTGAAAAAATAATTCCTAATTTGGATTCAATAATTTTAATAAATACATTTTTTGATGTTAAATATTTTAAAAATAACCAAGAAGCTAATATTTCATCTTTATTATTAGAGTAAAATAAATTAATATTAGCACCTTGTAATAAAAATTTGGTTTGACAAAATTGATTTTGATTTATATTAGTATTACAATGATGAGTAGGAAAATAAGTTATTTCGGGAATAAAATTACTATTAAACAAATCAGAACATCTTCTAGAACTAGAAATAAAAAAACAATTTTTTTGTTCTTTAAAAAATTCTGGCAAATTATTTTCTCCACTTAATTTATTAGTAGTTAATAATCCTTGATCTACAAACTCTTTTTTAAAATAAATCATTTGTTTTTTAATTTCAGGATTATGAAAAAAAGATTTAGACTCAGAAGTATTTGTAGGGAAAGAATTTTTTTGTCTTTGTTCATTATCAATTATAAACAAATTAGATTCGCTTTCTATAATAATAGGAATAAAATCTTTTTCTTTTATTTTATTTTTTTTGATCGCATGACAAATTATTTTTAAATCTTCCCATTCTAAAGGATTAATAATAATACCTTCTTTATTTATTTTTTTATCTAATATCTGTTTTAAAGGAGAATCATTTTTTTCTTTTTCTTTTATTTCTTTTATAATGTTACTATTATATAACATGACTTCAGTAGTTTTTAAAAAAGGAAAAAAGTAAAAATCTTTGTCTTTAGAATCTTCATTTAAAGATATAGGATATAAAAAACTTGGAAAAAAATTATTTTTTTCTTTATATCTAAAATCTTCATCATTATCTATAAAAATATTTAAGGGGACGATTTTATGAGACTTAGAATAAAAATGAACATGGTCTGGATAAGAGAAACTTAGATGTGGTTGTCTATTAACAGGTAAAGAATTAGAAATACTTTTTGAAATTTGAGTCCAATTTCCTTTTGAAAAATTTAAAACTTCAATGTTAGGAAAATTATTTTGAAATTCTTTTATAATCTGATCCATCAACAATTGTTCTTTAGGATATAAATTATGCCAAAAAACAATTTTTACTTTTTTATCTTGGAAATATTTTTTTTGTAAAATATCATTTTTAAATTCTTTTTTTATGATTTTTTCTAAATTCAAATAATTCTCTTTAATTTTTTTTAAATTCAATTTAGGTCTTAAAGCATTGTCTATTATAATTAAAAATAAAATAATAATAAAAAAACAAATAACAAATAAAATATCTTTAAAACTAACCTTTAATACCACTATTATTTTCTCCCGAAATAATATATTTTTTGAAAAAAATAAAAATAAAAAACAAAGGTAAATTAATTAACACTGAAGCTGCCATTTGAATATTAATAGAATCCATTTCTGTTTCTACATCAAATCTTTTTCTTAACATATTAGTTAATAATTCAGCACCTACTAATTCTGGCCATGCATAAGCATTCCAAGCTGATACTATACGAAAAATAATAGTGATAATAATAGTAGACTTAGTAATAGGAACTAATATTTTCCAAAGATAATACCAATTATTAGCGCCGTCTACCTTTGAAGTATAATATAGTTCTTTAGGAACTCTTTCAAAAGTTTTAATTAATAACAAAATATGAACTGTATTATTTAAATATGGCAAAATCATAGCTATATCCACTCCAAAAGGAAAGGAAGAATTTTTACCAGTATTAACTAATCTTAATTGTGCTACTGTTCTAAAATTAGATAAAACCAAAGTTTCACTTGTTATCATTAAACTTAAAATTAACAATATTAATATAACATTTTTCATTTTAAAATTTAAATGACTTAATGCAAAAGCAGTTAAAATACAACAAAAAGTACCAATTAAAGTAGAAGAAAAAACCATTTTACAAGTATTACAAAAAAATTTAAAAAAAGCAAATTGTCCTTGAAAAACTTTTTTATAATTAATTAAAAAATATCCATATTTAGGAAAGGATAAAGGATTATTATTAATAATATCTTTCATAGATTTAATAGATAATATTATCATTAAATAAAATGGTATAGCGAAAAAAATAACAACACAAGATAAAAATAAAAATTTTATAAAATTAATAAAATTTATTTTATTTATAAAAATAAATTTATGTTTAAAATAATTTTGATATTTTTTATATTTATTTATTATTTTATTTATATTCATTAGTTAAACCTAAATTTTTGCTTTTTTTGAAATATAAAAACTTATAATTGTGAAAAAAATAGAAATAAAAAATAAAATCATGGCCGCAGCAGAACCTTTAGAATATGAATTATAAGAGGAACTAGATAATTGTTCATAAATATAACCGACTATTGTCTTAATACGAAAACTATTATTTTTACCAAACAAACCAATAACAGATTCATATTCTTTGAAAACAGCTAACATTTCTATAATAAATTGATAAAATATTATCGGAACTAATAAAGGCAATTTTATTTTAGTAAAAATACGATATTTAGAAGCGCCATCTATTCTAGCAGCATCATAATAAGATTTGTTGATATCTTGAAGAGCTAAAACAAAAACAAATATCTTAAATGATAATCTTGTCCAAATATTATAAAAAATAAGAACGAACATTTTATGACTATAAGAAGCAGATAAACTAATCCAATTTTGAGGTTTAATACCAAAAAAACCAATGAAAATATTAAACAAACCTTGAGGTTTTTGAGAGGAAAAACTAAAATTATAATAAAAAAACATACCAAAAACCATGCCCATTACTATAGTGTTAGATAAAAGAGGTAAAAAAAAACAAGTTTTAAAAAAATTTTGTAAAAAAGTATTTTTAATACTTTCTAAAACTAAAGCAATAAACAATGATACTATCAAAGATATAGGCACTGAAAAAAAAACTAGTATTAAAGTATTTTTGAAAGCGATACGAAAATCATAATCTTTCAAAATACTTCTATAATTGTCTAAATTAACTATGTTTCCTAAAGTATCACTAAACTTATCATAATTAGGGTTAAAAGAAATAATAAAACTTTTCATAAGAGGAAAAAAAGTAAAAACTATCAAACTAAATAAAGTTAAAAATAAATATAACCAATGTTTATTATTTTTTTTATCTGCTATTTGAAACATTTAATAAATCCTATTACCATTATTTTTATCAAAGATAAAACATTTTTCTTTGATAATATTAAAATAAAATTTTTTTTTGTTCAAATTATTTACATCTAATTCTTTTTGTTTATAGGTAGGAACAATAATTTGAAAATTTTTATAAACAGAGTTAGAGTTTTTAGCGATTAAAATTAACTCTCTTCCGATATTTTCTAATGCTATTCCTTCGACTTCAAAAACTCCTTTATCATCTAAAATATATCCTTCGGGTCTAATAGCTATATGTACTTTTTTTTGTATAATCTTATTTTTTGTATTATAAGAAAAAATAATTTTATCACCTATTTTAACATTATCATTATCTAAACATCCATTAAAAACTGAAATATGAGGAATACCTAAAAAAGATGCTACAAATAAATTAGAAGGGTTATTATAAATTTCTTTAGGAACATTTGTTTGTTGAATTTCTCCTTTATTCATAACATAAATTTGATCACTAATAGACATAGCTTCTTCTTGATCATGGGTTACAAAAATAGCAGTTATTTTAACTTTTTTTTGAATTCTTCTAATTTCTTCTCTCATTTTTAATCTTAATCTTGTATCTAAATTAGATAATGGTTCATCTAATAATAATACTTTAGGATTCTTAATTAAAGCTCTAGCAATAGCTACTCTTTGTTGTTGTCCTCCTGAAAGTTCAGATGGTTTTTTATCTAAATATTCTTCAATGGAAGATAAAAAAGCAATTCTTTTTAATTCTTTTTCTATTTGATCTTGAGGTATTTTTAAATTTTGCAACGGGAAAATAACATTTTGTTTAACTGTCATATGGGGATATAAAGAATAATTTTGAAAAACTAAACCTATACCTCTTTTTTCTGGCGAAAGATCAGTAACATCTTTATTTTCGAAAAAAATTTTTCCTTCGCTAACTTTAATAAGTCCTGCAATCATATAAAGAATAGTAGATTTTCCGCACCCAGAAGGTCCTAACAGACTAGCCATTTCACCTTTTTTAACATTTAAATTGATATTTTGAACTGCATAATTTTTTTGTTTATTTTTTTCATTAATAAAAAATTTTGAAACATTTTTTAATATAATTCCCATAAAAATTTAAATTCCCTTATTTTATAATTTTATTTTTTTTAAAAAGAAATAATGTTAAGAAGAACGAGGAAAAGCAATTACATCTCTAATATTTTCCAAACCTGTTAAAAAAAGTAAAAATCTTTCAAAACCTATACCAAAACCCGAATGAGTACAACTACCAAAACGTCTTAAATCTAAATACCATTCTAACTCTTTTCTATCAATATTAAAAATTTTCATTTTGTTTTTTAAAACATCTAACCTTTCTTCTCTTTGAGAACCACCAATCAATTCTCCAATTTTTGGAACTAACAAATCCATTGCAGCAACAGTTTTATTATCAGAATTATTTTTCATATAAAAAGCTTTAATTTCTTTAGGCCAATCAGTTATAAAAACAGGTTTTTTAAAAAAAATATCTGTTAAAAATTTTTCATGTTCTGTAGATAAATCTCTTCCATATAAAGGTTCTATTTCAAATTTTAATTTACTTTCTTTTAAAATATTAATAGCATCAAAATATTTTATTTGAGGAAAATTTTTTAAATTAGATATACTTTCTAATCTTTTAATAAGTCCTTTTTCTACCTGTAATTCTAAAAATTCAAAATCTAATCTATTTTTTTTTAAACAAAATTTTATAACATTTTTAATCATTTTTTGTGATAATAAAATTATATCTTGTAAATCATAAAAAGCTATTTCTGGTTCAATCATCCAAAATTCTGATATATGCTTTACAGTATGAGAATTTTCAGCTCTGAAAGTAGGACCAAAAGTATAAACTTTACTAAAAGCTAAAGCAAAAGCTTCTGCTTCTAGTTGCCCTGTTACAGTTAAAAAAGTAGGTTTTCCGAAAAAATCTTCTTTAAAATTAACTTTTTTATTTTTATCTAAAGGTTTTGAATTTAAATCTAAAGTAGTAACTTTAAATAATTCGCCAGCTCCTTCGCCATCGCTTGTAGTAATTATGGGAGTATGAGCTTGAATAAAACCTTCTTTTTGAAAAAAATCATTTATAGCACAAGTTACTGTATTTCTTATTCTGAAAATAGCTCCAAATAATTTAGTTCTTAGTCTCAAATGTGGTATTTGACGTAAAAAAACATTAGAATGTTTTTTAGGTTGAATTGGATAACTAGAATCAGTTTTAGAAAAAAAATTTATTTCAGAAGATAATAATTCAAAAAGTTGTTTATTTTGATGAAGTTTAACTAAAAAACCTTTTACCAATATAGAGGCGCCAATTTGAAGATGTTCTTTGATATTACTTAAATTAATATTATTAATTTCTTTACAAACAATTTGTAAATCTTCTATAAAACTACCATCATTTATATTAATAAAAAACATTTTTTTTTGAAAACGGCAATTTCTTATCCAACCTCTAATATAAATTTCTTGATTTATTTTTATTAAATTATTGTAATTATCATAAATATTTTTTATTGAATAAATTTTTTTCATCTTTTTGAAATTAATTCCTTTTTTCTAAAATATTATCATATATAATATTTAATTAATTTTTGAAAATTAAATAAAAAAATTTTAAATTTTTATATCTAAAATCTTATTATTTAATTATAATAAAAAAATCTTTATTTTAATTATTACTTATTAATATATAAGATAAAATAAAATAAATTATGGGGAATTAATAAAAATGTTATAATAAAATAACTTATTTTTGAAATTTAAATATTCAATTAATAAAATTATTTAATAATTTTATAATATATTAAATATATGAAATAAATTAAAAAATAATCTGAATAAAAAAATAATAAAAAATAAGTAATATAATTATAATTATACAAAAATATTAAAAATTTAAAACAATAATAAATAATCAAAAGAAAAATCGTCTTATTGAAATCACAAAAATAATAAAATTTAATTAAATCTAAATAAATATAAAAAAATAAAATTATTTAATATAAAATATATTGTATTTTTTTAAAAATATTTTTTTAAATAAATAACATTAATTTCAAAAATATTTAGTAAATTTTTTTTGAATTTAAAAAAAACAAAATAAAAAAATATAATTATGAAATATTTTTTTGATTTTTTTAATTTTATATAATATTTTATATAGAAATTTTGAATAAAAATAAGATAAAAATTTTATAAATCTCATTTATTTATCCAAATATAATATAAATTTCTAAAAATATTTTGAAAAAAATATAAAATAACATATTTTTTTTATAAAAAAGAAAATTCATAAATTTGTAAATTCAAGAATTAAATAAAGAGAATAAAAAAAATTAAAATATAATAAAAAATATATCTAATCGATTTTAATTTAAAAAAATAATTTTTAATTTTAAATTTTTATTTTTAAATAAAAAATATTTTTTATTTAAAAATATACAACTAAAATATTAAAAGTTTAATTAACACTTATTTTATGTTAGTTAAACTTTTATCTTTTCTAAAAATAAATTTAATTTATTTTTTAATAAAATGTTTTTTATATCTTTAAATTATTGAATATTTTTTATAAAATTAAAAATTTTATCATAATCAAGTGGTTGTGTAATTTCTGAGGCATATTCTAAATAAATAATTTTTCTATTCTTATCTAATAAAAAGAAAGATCTTAATAATAATCTAAAATCAGATATTAAAACTCCATATTTTTTAGCAAAATCTAATTCTTTATAATCACTTAAAACTATACTATTTTGAGGTAATGAAATTTGTTGGCACCATCTAGATTGAGCAGTTGGTAAATCATTACTTATTGTTATTATTTTAATATTTGGATATTTTGCGAATTCTTCAAAAATTTTTTTAGTTTGTAAATCACAAACATTAGTATCTAAAGAAGGTACAATATTCAAAAAAATATATTCATCCTTGCATTCATCTAAATGAAATTCTGAGAAATCTCCTTTTAATGCTTTAAAATTAGGGGCTTTATCTCCTGTTTTTTTTATTAATCCTTCTATTTTTACTTTTTGATTATTAAATGTAACTATAATAATGATTCAAATCCTTTCTTTTTTAACTTCTGGTCAAAAGAAAATATTATTTACAACAAATTATTGATTATTTTTCATATAAAAAATAATTTATTATAAATAATATTACTCTTTTTTGAATAAATGTCAATTAAATTTAATCCAAATGTTTTTATATATTTTTTTAATTATCTTAAATTGGAAAATTAAATAAAATGAAATTATTTAATAAAAAATATTATTTTGTTAAAATCTTAATTTTAATCTAAATTATTATATTTATTTTTAAAAATTTATTAAATAATAAAAATATTAAAATTATAGATAAATTAATTTTATATATTATAATTAAAAAAAATAATTTTAATAAAAAATTTAATAAAATTTAAAAAAAATAAAAGTTTATTAAATTCATCAATTTTATTATATGAATGAATAAACTTTTATTTATTAAAATATAGTATTAAATTAAATATAAATTTATCTATAATAAAAAATTAATAAAAAATAAATTTATATATTAAAAATAATAAAATAATAAATTATTTAGTTTGAATTCAATTATTTTTTATTTTTTTTTGAGTTAGATGATGATTCTTCTTTAATTTTGTTTTGTTGTAATATTTTTTGTAATGATTTTTGTTGGAATATTAATGCTTCCTCATATTCTTCTTCTATTTTCTGATGTAAAATATGTGGTGGCAAATTTTTATATAGTCCTACAGACATTGTTTTCTTATATATATCTTTATTCTCTTGCTCGCATTTTTCTTCATTTTTTTTTCTTTTGATTCCTGAATTTTCATTTTTTTTTAAAAAAATTAATGATTTACTTTGTTCGGACATAGCAAAAATATTGTTCTTAAAAAATAAGAATATAAATATAATAAAAAAAGATAAAAAATAATGAAATATATTTAAAATAAATTGAAAATATTTTTTTTTAGTTTTTAATTTATTTTTCATATTTTATAATTCACCTATTTCTGATTAATTTTTAGTTTTTTTTATAAAAAAACAAATTAATAAAAATTTAAAAAATAATAATCAAAAATAAAGAAATGTTTCTATATTAAATCCAACATATTCCGATTTTATAATTATTTAATTTTTATTTTTTTGTTTTATTATTTTAATCAACTAAAATATATGGCAAAAATAAATCTGTCATAATCCCAAATGACATTGTTTGTATTTTATTTAATATTTCTTTTTCTACTATTCCCAATTCAGGCATTTCTTTTAAAGCTTGTTCTATTACTTGTTCAATTAATTGTGAACACCATTCAAATACTTGAACCCATTCTGTCATTATAATTGTTTGAGATGGAATTTTTGGCATTAATGAAAAAATATTTAATAATATGTCTTGTATATTAAATAATTCATCTATATTTTCTGGGAAAAATATTCCAGCATTTAATAAAAATGTTCTTCTAATTAAAGTTGTATTAATTTTTTGAACAAATTGTTCTAATTCATCTTCACGAGGAACAAAACCTTTCAATCTATTAATTTCATTTGTATCATTATTTAATGATGATTGGATTTTTATTGAGCATGCTGATAATTTTTGGTTTTTGAAAAAACTTATTATTAAAAACATAAATATTATTGAGAAATAAATTTTTTTTAAAATCTTGGAATTTTTATATATCAAAATAAAAAAAACCTCCTTTTTTTTAAAATATTTTTTTTCATAAAATATTTAGTTTTTATAATATCAAGTTACATTGAAATTATAACAAAAATAAAAAATATATATATTTTTTAATTCATAAATTAATTTCAAAAAATTATTTTTTGATATAAAAATTAATTGATTGAAAAAATATAATATTAAAAAAATATTCTGAAAATAATGAGAATTTTATTTTTTTATAAATTAACTATTAATTAAATCAAAAAAATATTTTTTTATCTAAACGTTTGAAAAGAGGAAAACCAATAGATATTTTTTTTTCTTGAGTAAGTCCAAATTTTTTTAAACTATCAAAAGTAGTTTTTTCTGCTTTAATTTGATTTAAAATTTTTGTTGCAGTATCAGGTAAAAAAGGTTTTAATAAAACACCTATAAAACGTAATGTTTCTATTAAATTAAAAAGACAAAAATCTAATTTTTCATTAAAGTCAATGTTTTTAAATAATTTCCAAGGTTCGTTTATATCTATATATTTATTACATAAACGAGCTAATTTAATTATTTGTTCTAGAGCATCAGATATTTTATAAATTTTCATATAATCACAAACTAATTTAAAAGTTTTTAATGAACTTTCAGCTAAATTAATTTCTTCTTTTAAAAATAAATTAGAAACAAAAACTTTTTTAATATAATTATTTCTATATTTCTTTAACATTCCTAAAGTACGATTTAAAAGATTTCCCAATACATTTACTAAATCAGAATTATATCTTTCTAAGAGAAGATCATAAGTAATTATGCCGTCAGAAACATATGGAATTTCATGTAAAACAAAATATCTTATTGCATCAACAGAAAAAAATTTTAATAAATCATTTATATAAAGAACATTATTAGTAGATTTAGACATTTTTTTATTGTTAAATAAAACCCAAGGATGAATTAAAAATTGTTTAGGTAAAGGTAAATCTAAAGCCATTAATAAAATAGGCCAATAAATCAGATGAAAACGACTAATATCCTTACCTATAACATGTAGATCACAAGGCCAATAATAATTAAATTTTTCATTTTTTAAACATACTTTATTATTATAGAAACAACAATTAAAACCAGTTATATAATTACTTAAAGCATCTATCCATACATAAACTATATGTTCAGGATTAAAAGTTAAAGAAATACCCCATTTAACAGAATTTCTAGAAATAGATAAATCTGTTAATGGTTCATTTAACAAATTTAAAATTTCTTTTTTTCTTTGAATAGGTAAAATTAAATTTTCATTATTTTTTAAATAATCTAACAATCTTTTTTGATAATTAGATAATTTAAAAAAATAAACTTCTTCTGAAGACCAAATAGGTATTTCTTCATTTATGGTTTTTCCATTTATTAAATCTTTTTCAGATATAAAGCGTTCTTCAGAAACAGAATACCAACCTTCATATTTCCCTAAATAAATATCTTTTTGTTTAAATAATTTTTCTATAATATTTTGAACATTTTGTTTATGTAATATATTTGTTGTTCTAATAAAATAATCATATTTAACATTAACTAAATCATAAATTTTTTTTATTTGATTGCTAATATTATCAACATAATTTTGATTACTGGAATTTTCTTTTTTGGCTTTTTGTTCTATTTTTTGTCCATGTTCATCTGTTCCTGTTTGAAAATAAACTTGATAACCTTCCATTCTTTTAAAACGTGCTATAACATCTGCTAAAATCATTTCATAAATGTTTCCGATATGAGGAATGGCAGAAGCATAAACAATAGAAGTAGAAATATAAAATTTTTTTTTTTTATTAAACATATTTTAAATTTCAAACCTCAAATTTCTTTATTTTATACTTTTTATAAATTTCTTTTTTAGTTATATTTCTTTCTTTAGCAACTAAACTAAAAGCTTCTTTTTCATTAAAACCTCTTTTAAGAAAAAACATAATATGATCATCTAAATTTAAATTAGAATAAAAACATGGTGTTCTTATATTTTCAATTAACAAAACATATTCACCTTTAAAAAATAAATTTTTATTTAAAATAGAATTTATATCTCCATTAATGATAGTTTCGAATTGTTTAGTTAATTCTTTAACTAAAGAAACATTGCTAAAAGGAAAATGTTTTTGAATAAATAATAAAGTTTTGTTCATTCTTAAAGCTGTTTCGTAAAAAATAATAGTTCCTTTAAAAAAACGATAATCCCAAAATAATTCTTCTTGATTTTTTTTATATCTAGGAAAAAAACCTAAAAATACAAAAGGCAAAGAAAAAGAAGAAATAATAAAAGCAGCTAAAAAAGCGGAAGCTCCAGGAATAGTTGTAACATAAAATCCTTCTTTTTTTATGTTTTTAACTAAAAAAAGACCAGGATCACTTATCAAAGGAGTACCTGCATTACTAATTAAAGCTAAATTTTTATTTGATCTTAACAAAAACAAAATTTTTTTTAGATTTTTTTTTTCATTATATTCATGTAAAGAAATTAATTTATTTTTAAATTTATAATGATTAAGAATTTTAAATGCTTGTCTTGTATCTTCTGTTAAAATATAATCAACTTTTTTCAAAGTTTCTAAAGCTCTAAAACTTAAATCGGACATATTACCGATAGGAGTAGATACTAAAAATAAAGTAGATTTTTTTTCAATAAAAGTTTTTTGAATTATGATCATAATTAAAAATTATTATTTTCCTTTTTATAATAAAGCAAAAAAAATTTATGTTTTTTATCTATTTGAATCAGTAAACTTAAAAAAATAGTTTGATAATCTAAAAAATAACTTTGTTTTTCTATTTTAATAAATATTTTTAAAAAAATATTTACTACTTCTAAAGATATTTTTTTGAAAAAAAAATTATTAAATATTTCTTCATTAAAAAAAGTATCCATTTTTATTTTGCTATAATATAAATCTAAAAAAAACCTAGTAATAATAAATAAAAAATCATGAAAAAAATTATTATCTTCTAACAAATTAATAGCATCTAAAAATAAATTTGTAAAAGAAAAATCTTTTTCAAAATTTTTAATAAAAGTTAAAAAAAATTTTTTAAAATTATTATAATAAATTGGTTTTATTTTTTGTTGAATTTTTTTAATTCTTGATTTATTTAATAAACTAATTAGAATATGATCTAATTTATTATTTTTGTTCAAAGAAAAATCTAAAAATTCTTTTGAAAAATGATTTTCTTTACTATTATCTTTTATAAAAAAATCTAAATTAAAAAATTGTGTTCTTGAAATTATAGTAGGTAATACAAGATTATAATTTTTAGTTATTAAAATACCTAAAATATTGTTATTAATGGGATTTTCTAAAAAATATAATAAACTATTAGATGCTTCATAAGAAAGTTTTTCTATTTTATTAATAACATAAACTTTCTTATTTTGTATTAAAGAAGTATAATGAAAATATTGTGTCATTTCTCTAATTTTTTCTTTTTTAATAATAGAATTATCTTCAGAATTTAAATAATAAAAATTAGGATAAGAAAAATTTTTAATTAGATGTTTTAAATTTGTCGAAAAATCTTCAGTTTTTAAAAATTCATAAGATAAATTAAAAATAAAATCAAGTTGTTCTGCATCATTAAGGATATTGCTTTCAAATAAATAAAGATGATTTAGTTTTTTATTTTTTATAATATTTTTAAATTTTTCTAATAATTTTTGTATTTTCATAATTTTATTTTAAAAATTTTTTTTATTTTGAATTCAATACTTTTTTTAATTAATTCTAAAGATTGATTAGCGTTTATTTTATAAATTCTTTCGGGATATTGATTACATATTTTTAAGTATCCTTCTCTTACTTTATGATGAAAAGAAATATTTTGTAAATCTAAATATTCAATTTTATTTTTTCTTTTTGTTTTTAATCTTTTTAAACCTATTTCTGGTTCTAAATCTAAATAAAAAGTAATATTAGGATAATATTTTAATGCAAATATATTAATATTTTTAATAAATTCTGCCCCTAATCCTCTTGCATATCCTTGATACGCTAAAGAAGAATCTATATAACGATCACAAATAACAATTTTTTTATCTTCTAATGCTGGTATTATAACTCTTTTTAAATGTTCGACTCTATCTGCAGCATATAACAAAGCTTCTGTGTAATAGTCTATTTTATTATTAAATTTAAATAATATCTTTTTTAGCAAAATACTAAATTGATCTAAATAAACTTCATCACTACCAGGTTCTTTGGTTAAAATAACAGGGTACTTATTTAAAATTATATTAAATAAATAATTCGCTAAAGTAGTTTTGCCAGAACCTTCGCATCCTTCAAAAGAAATAAACATAAATTTTATATTATCCTTTTTACATATTTTTAATATATTAATAAAAAATTTTTTTTAAATAAAGACCACATGGATTAGCTACAAAAGGTAATTTTTGTTTACTTTTTAAATTTAACATATTTTTCAAATCTAATATATTTTTTTCTTTTTTTCCTATCTTAATCAAAAAACCTACTAAAAATAAAATCATTTGCTTTAAAAAACTTTTTCCATGAAAAAATAAACAATAATTTTTTTTGGTTTCCTTTGAAAAAACTTTAAAAATATATCTAATTGTGCTTTTGTTTTTATCTTTATTACTAGTAAATAATAAAAAATTTTGTTGACCTTTAATTAATTTGATAGCTTTATCTATAATTGAAAAATCTATTTGAGGACAATATAATTGAAAACGACAATTAAAAACATCTAGTTTTTTTTTCGAAAAAACATATTTATAAATTTTAGATTTAGCACTATGTCTAGAATGAAAAGAATTATCAACTATTTCTGCACTTATTATTCTTATATTCATAGGTAAAATATTATTTAAAGATTTTTTTAAGATAAGAGATTCTATAAAAAAATCAGTTTTAAAATTAACTACTTGACCTAAAGCATGTACTCCTTTGTCTGTTCTGCTAGAGGCAAAAGTTAAAATATTTTGTTTTGTCATTTTAAATAAAGAATTTTCTAAAACATTTTGGATAGTTTTCAAAAAAGGTTGTTTTTGATAACCAAAATAATCAGTACCATCATAACTTAAAATTAATTTATAATTAAACAAAAATTTATCATATTCTCCTTTTTTATAAAATAAAATATATTTTTGAAAATATTTCTATTATTAATATCATTATTTATTTTTTTATAAAGTAAACAAGAACAAAGTATATTTAAAATTTATTTTCTATTTTTTTGATAATATATTAATAAAAAAAACTAAATATAAAAAAAAACAAAACGATAAATAATATAAAAAAATCTTTTTTATTTATATAATAATGAGATAATTTCGTACGAGGTTTTCCTAAAATAAAACCTCTTGTTTCCATTGCATTAGACAAAACAAAAGATTTTTTAAAAATTAAAATAAAAATCGGAATTAATAAAGCAATTAAAAAATAAATTTTTTTAAAAATATTTTTAGTATATAAATTTAAACCTCTTGAAATTTGAGCTTTAATAATTTTTTGTATTTCATATAATAAAAAAGGTATAGACATAAAAATAAGAGATAACATAATAGCAAAAATTTCGACAGGAACACCTATCTTTTTTAAAGGTTTTAAAATTATTTCTATTCCATCACTAATTTCCATAAAAGAAGTAGTTTCGCTAATTAAAATATTAAGAATTAATATTAATAAGATACGAATTAAAATTAAAAATATATTTAATAAATCTTTTATTTCCAAAAACAAAGTTTGTATGTAATAAATTTTAAAATTGTTTATAAAACAAACAAAAGGCAACATAATAAATATAAATAAATTAAATAATATATAAATATTTTTTGTTTTTTTTTGTTTAATAAAAAATAAAAAAAATAAAAAAAACATAAAAAACCAAAAAAAAGTGTTTTTAAAAATATAAATTTTTAAATATTGTTCTGATTTTTTTTGTAAAGATAAATGAATTAAAAAACTAAAAAAAATAAAAAATTTAAAATGCGAAACATTTTCTATTAATTTAGAAAAAGAAAAATTAATAGAAAATAATAAATAAAAAAGAGTTATAGTAATAAAAAATAAAGGTAAACAAAAAAATAAAATATCTATTTTATTTTTTTCTTTTTTTAAAAAAAAATCTATATCTAAAGTAAAAATAATTTTAAAAATTAAAAAAGTAAAAATTATTTTAAGAGCTGGATTTATTGTGAATAAAAAAGATTTTGATTTTAAATTTGAATTACGATCGGTTAATTTAAACATATCAATTTTATAAATTATTACTCTCTAATTATTTTTATAAATTTCTATTAAATATTCTAATAATTGTTCAAAACTATATTTGGTTTCGAATTTAATTCCCATTTTTTGATTTAAAAATTTTAAAATTCGAAAGGATTGAGGTTCCTGAAAAAAAGAATATTTATATATTTCTTTTTTATTAAAAAAAGATTCTTTAGAATTATCAAAAATAATATTACCTTTTTCTAAAACAATAACTCTATTTGCATATTTAGCTACTAAATCTATATCATGAGTAATAAAAATAATTGTTTTTTCATCTTTTTTATTTTTTTTTTCTAAAAAATTCATAATTTCTATTTGACTGTTAGAATCTAAGCCTCTTGTAGGTTCATCTAAAATTAAAATAGATGGTTCCATAGCTAAAATTCCAGCAATAGCTACTTTTCTTTTTTGACCATCTGATAATTGAAAAGGAGAAACATTAAATAAATCTTGTTCTATTCCTACTTTTTTTAAAGAACTAATAGCTATTCGGATAGCTTCTAAATTACTTTTATTAAAGTTTTTAGGACCAAACATAACATCTTTCAAAACAGTTGTTTCAAAAAGTTGATATTCAGGAAATTGAAAAACTAATCCTATTTTTTTTTTAATAAAAAACAATTCTTTATTGGGTGTTTTAAAATTAATTTTTTTATCAAAGATATTTATATAACCATCTGTTGGCAATAATAAACTATTCATTAATTGAACTAAAGTAGATTTACCAGAACCTATTTCGCCAATTAAAGCGATAAATTCTTTTTTAGCATTTATTTTTAAATTAATTCTTTTTAAAATATGTTCTTTTTCTTTTTTATTATAAGCAAAATTTACGTTTGTAAACTGTATTCCCATAATATTTCCTTTATTTTCTCTAAAGATCTTGGATTAATTTTTTTAATATATTTTTTTTTACAAAATTCGCTATATAATTTTAAAGATAAAGGTAAATTAAAAAAAAATTTATTTAAAAAAAAAGAATTTTTTAAAAAATTTAAAGTTTTATCATATTCCAATAAAGAACCATTATCCAAAATCATAATTTCATCACTTTTTAAAGCTAAAGAAAAATCATGCGTAATAGTAATAATTATTCTTTTAGTTTGACGAATTTTTCTAATAATATCATTAATTTCTGTCACTCCTTTAGGATCTAAAAAAGAAGTAGGTTCATCAAAAATAAGAATTTGTGGTTCCATAGCTAAAACAGAAGCTATTGCTACTTTTTGTTTTTGCCCTCCAGATAATTCTTGTGGTTTTTTATCTAATAATTTTCTAATACCTAACATATCAGCATATTTATGGACTAATTTATAAATTTCATCTCTAGATAAGTTTTTATTTTCTAAACCGAAAGCTATATCGCTTTTAACGTCAAATCCAACAAATTGATAATCAGGATTTTGAAAAATAATACCAATAAAAGGACGTAATTGCATTATTGTATTTTCGTTTAACTCTATGTTATCGATAAATACTTTTCCTTCATAAGATAAAAACAAACCAATTAAAATTTGAGCTAGAGTAGATTTTCCAGAACCATTATGACCTATTATAGAAACCCATTTATTATCAGAAATTGTAAAATTTAAATTTTTCAAAACTTTTTTGTTATTATAACTAAAACTTAAATTTTTGACTGTTATCATTTTTTATTAACTACCTAATAAAGAACCATTATTTATAAAATAAATTTGATAATGAATAAGTTTAAATTAAAGAAATAAAAGCCATAGGAGCAGAATCTCCTCTACGATATTCACTTTTAATAATTCTTGTATAACCACTATTCCTATCCAAGTATCTTGGAGATATATCTTGGAATAATTTTTGCAAAACAGTTTTTTTTTCATGAATTTTTTGATTAAAAAAAAGTAGCAAAGCTTTTCTTTTAGAATTTAAATCATTTTTTTTTCCTAAATTAATTACTTTATCAAATATTCTTTTTAATTCTTTAGCTTTTGATTCAGTTGTATAAATACGTTCGTGAATAATTAAACTAGACACTAAACTTTTCATCAAAGATTTTTTTTGTGAAGTATTTCTTCTTAATCTGCTAAACACTTTAATATTTTTACCCTTCTATTAATTATTATTTTTTTATATAAATAAATTTTACAAAATAATTAATAATATATATATAAAAATTTATCTTTATCGAATAATTTTTATTAATTTAAAATTATTCTTCATATTTTTTTAAAGAAAGATTATATTCTGCTAATTTATTTTTTAACTCTTCAAAAGATTTTTTCCCTAAACTTGGTAATTGAGAAATTTCTTTTTCTGTATAGTTAACCAATTCTCTCACAGTATTTATACTAGCATTTTTTAAACTATTAAATATTCTAGCTGATACTTCTAATTGAAAAATTTTTAAATCTAAAGCATGATTATATTTTTTTACTTCAGGTTCATAAATAAAATCTATTTTTTTAGCTTTTTCGGATAATTCAGCTAAATAATAAAAATGATCTGACAAAATTTTAGAAGCTGTTGCTATAGCTTCTTTAGAAGAAATGGATTTATTAGTTTCTATTTCTAAAATTAATTCTTCTTTATTACTTAATTTTTGTTCTATGTTATAAGTAACTCTTAAAACTGGACTATATAAAGAATCAATAGGAATTACTCCAAATTTATTTTTATTATAAACTTTATTTTCTTCTGCATTAACATAACCAATGCCTCTTCTAATAGTTACTTCCATTTTAAAACGTAAATTTTTATCGGATATATGAGCAATAATTTGTTCTTTATTTATAATTTTAACTCCTTCGATAGGAGAAAAATCATTGGCTGTTACCTTACCTTCACCCATTTTATCAATTTCCATTTTCACTTCAAAATCATCTTCTTGCGAATCCACATAAATTACAATTTTTTTTAAATTCAAAATAATAGTCATAACATCTTCATAAACACCATCCATAACGCTAAATTCATGTTCTACTCCTTGAATATAAACGTTTACAATAGCTGCTCCTGGTAAGGAAGATAATAGAACTCTTCTTAAAGAATTACCAATAGTAATACCATAACCTTTTTCTAAATTTTTAATAACAAATCTTTGGTTAAAAAAATCATAATTTTTTTCTTCATGGACCATAAAAGGTTTCATAAATTTTAATTTTCCGATCATTTTACAACAAAACTCCCTTTTATAATATTTTTTTAACTACGAGGTCTTTTAGGAGGTCTACAACCATTATGAGGAACAGGAGTAACATCTTTAATAGCTGTGATTTCTAAACCTGATTCTTGTAAGCCACGAATAGAAGTATCTCTGCCGGAACCAAATCCTTTAATAAAAATTTCTAATTGTTTTATTCCGTGTTCTTTAGCTAAAGACGATACTTTTTTTGCTACTTGTTGAGCAGCATAAGGCGTAGATTTGCTGTGATTTATAAAGCCTACATAACCAGAACTTATTTTAGCAATGGTATTTCCGAATAAATCAGTAATATTTATAATAGTGTTATTAAAATTAGAAGTAATATGAGCGATACCTACAGAAATATTTTTTTTAATTTTTTTTTTATTTCTTTTTGTTTTTTTTTTAAGATTCATAATTTAAATCCTTTATATTTTTTTTATATATTTTTTTAATATTAATAATTATTTATTTTTTTTTGGCGATAAATTAATATTTCTACGATTTCTTTTAGCTGTTTTAGCATTATTACGAGTTTTTTGACCTCTAACTGGCAAACCCTTACGATGATGAATACCTCTATCACATCCTATATCCATTAATCGTCTAATATTCATTGCTATTTCTCTTCTTAAAGAACCTTCGACATTAATTTGATTTACTTCATTTCTAATTTGAGTAAGTTGTTCTTGTGTTAAATTTTTAACTTTAATATTTTCATTAATATTTAATTTTTCTAAAATTTTTTTTGAAGTTTTTGCGCCAATACCATAAATATAAGTTAAAGAAATTATTATTCTTTTATCACGAGGAATATCAATCCCTGTTATTCTTGCCATTTTTTAAATTTTATCTCCTTTAAATTTTAACCTTGTCTTTGATTATTACGACGTCTTTGTTTATTTAAAATATAAACTTTTTTATTTCTTCGAACAATAATATCATTAGGACTACGTTTTTTTACAGAAGCTCTTACTTTCATTATAAATATCTCCTTTTAATTTATAAATAAAATAATTTTATATAAAAAATTCATAATTATAAATAACGATAAATAATTCTACATTTAGAATCTACTTGAACTTTATCTCCTAAAATAATACGAATTTTGTGTTTATACAATCGTCCAGCCATAGAACCTATAATAATTTTGCCATTAGGCAATAACATTAATTTAAATTGAGCATTGGGTAATAATGCAATTACTTGAGCATCACAAACTTTTAACTTTTGAGTATTCAATTTATCACCTACTTTTTTCATGTTAAAATTTCATATCCATTTTCAGTTACTAAAACTGTATGTTCAAAATGAGCGCTTAAACTAGAATCAATAGTGACAGCAGACCATCCATCAGATAAAATTTTAATCTCTTTGCTACCTAAAGTAAACATAGGTTCGATACAAAAAGTCATTCCTTTTTTTAAAACATAATCTTTTTCTAAAAAAAAATCTTTTTTAGTGAAATCAAAATTAAAAATATTAGGAGGTTCATGTAAACTAGTACCTATACCGTGGCCAGTAAATACCTCTATTATACCGTATTTATTTAATATACCGATTTTAGAAATAGCAATAGAAATATCAGAAATATGATTCCCTGGTTTAACTTTTTTAATTCCTTCAAATAATGCTTGTTGAGTATCTTGAATAAATTTTTTTTTATTATCTGATATTTTTCCTAAATAGTAAGTCCAAGCAGAATCCACATAATAACCTTTAAATTTTATTCCTAAATCTAAAGTAATAATATCCCCTAAATTTAAAAATTTTTTTTTAGAAGGAACGCCATGAACTACAACTTCATTAATAGAAATACAAGTATAACAAATAAAATTTTTATATCCTTTAAAAGCAGAAACAACATTATATTTTTTCATTAAATTAGAAGCAATTATATCTAATTCAAAAGTAGAAATACCTGGTTTTAAATAATTTACCAATTCTTTTCTTATAAGGGATAAAATTTTACCTGCTTCTCTCATTATATCAATTTCTTCATTTTTTTTAATTAAAATCATTGTAAATAATCCTTAATTTATTAAATTAGTTTATTATAAAATTTTTTAACATCTGTTTTAGCCATTATATTTTCTATATATTCCATAGACACTCCAACAATAATAATAAAACTAGTTCCGCCTAACTTAATATAGTTTTGTATATTAAATAAATGTCCTGCTAAATCTGGTAAAGCTGATAATATAGTTAAAAAGATAGTACCAAGAATAGAAACTCTTAACAATTCATGAGTTAGTTTATAAACAGTTTGTTTGCCTGGTTTAACATTTTCTAAAAAAGCATCTTTTCGAGATAAATGTTCTGCAATATCATTAGGGTTAATAGTAACGAAAACAGAAAAAAAAGAGAAAAAAACAATTAATAACAAATAAATAAAAAATCCTATTCCTAAGTAATTAAAACGTGATTCAAAAAAAACTTTTTCCATTTTTTTAAAAAAACTATCTTCTTTAAAAAAAATACTAATAGTAGGTATAATGCTAATAAGAGTATTAGCTAAGATTATAGGTAAAACGCCTGCTGTATTAATTTTTAAAGGAATATTTTGTTCAATTTCTCTAATATTGCGTTTATAAGCATATTTTATAGGTATTTTTAAATATGCTGAACATAAAATTACTGTAATAATTAATAAAAATAAAAATAAACAAACGATAAATATTTTTAAATAAATAGATAAAATTCTAAAATCGATATATATTAAATTTTTTAAAGTATTAAATAATTCTTTACTAATCCCTATAACTATTAAAAGAGAAATACCATTACCTATTCCTTTAGATGTTACAAGATCAGCTAACCATATACAAATAAAAACTCCTACTATTAGAAAAAAAATAATTTTTAAAGTTAACTGTTTATTATCTTTTATATAAAAAATTCCTGTTTTTAAAATTAATGAAATACCTTGAGCTATAGATAATATAATAGTTAAAAATCGTGTCATTAAATCAATTTTTTTCTTTCCTTTTTCTCCTTGTTCTCCTAATTCTTTCAAAAAAGGTATTAATTTAACGGCAAATTGCATAATAATAGAAGCAGTTATATAAGGTATCACTCCTAAAGATAACAAACATAAAGAACGAGAATTTTCTCCTAAAATATTGATATTTAATATATTGTTTAAAGTTTTATTAAAATTATCTTTAAAACTAATTAAAACATATTGTTCTTTAGTTAAAGTAGGAACATATATTTTAGTTCCTATTATATATATAAAAATAACAATTAAAGTAACTAAAATCTTTCTAATTATTTTTTTTTTAGTAAAAAAAAAATTTATTATTTTATTCATATTAATCATTCTACTATTTTTATATTTCCGCCATTTTTTTCAATTATTTTTTTGGCTTTGAAAGAAAATTTAGAAGCTTGGATAGTTAATTTTTTAGTTAAATTACCTTTAGCTAAAATTTTAATTAATAATTTTTTTTTATTAATAATTTTATTTTTAAATAATAATTCTTTTGTAATAACAGTATCATTATCAAATATTTCTAATTTATTTATATTTACTAAAGAATATTGGATTTTATTAAAATTAAAAAAACCTCTTTTAGGAATTCTTTGAAAAAAAGGAGTTTGTCCACCTTCAAAACCTATTCGAGTTTTTCCTCCTGAACGAGCTAATTGTCCTTTATGTCCTTTGCCAGAAGTTTTTCCATTACCACTACCAGGTCCTCGTCCTAGACGTTTAGTTGTTTTACGAGCACCTTTTACTGGTTTTAATAAATGTAATAACATATTATTTCATTCATTCTCCTTAACAACAACTATTTTTTTAATTAAAACTAAATGATTAATTTTTTTTAAAACACCTTTAATAATATTGCTATTATCTTTAATAATTTTGTGATTTATTTTTTTTAAACCTAAAGAATAAATATTTCTTTTTTGATTTTTATTCCTACCAATTAAACTTTTTACTAAAGTAATTTCTAATTTATTCATTAATAATTTATTCCTTTTTAAATTTTGAACTAAATGAAATTTCTCTAATTCTTTCTATATCTTTAAAAGTTTTTAAAGTTTTTAAACCTTTCATTATAGCTCTAATAACATTAATAGAAGTACGAGAACCAAAAGATTTTGTCAAAATGTCTTTTATTCCTACGAGTTCCAAAACTGTTCTTGCAGCTTTTCCACCAGCAATAATACCAGTACCTTTAGAAGCTGGTTTTAAAAAAGTTTTAGATGCTCCAAATTTACCAATAACTTCATGTGGAATAGTAGCGCCTGAAAGAGAAATTTTTACCATTTTTTTTTTTGCTCGTTCTAAAGCCTTTCTTATAGCATCTAAAATTTCTTGCGCTTTTCCTGTGGCAAAACCTATTTTTCCTTTTTTATCTCCTACAACAACTAAAGCAGAAAAACGAAAACGACGTCCGCCTTTTACGACTTTAGTAATTCTATTTATTTTAATTACTTTTTCTTCTAAAGAATCTTTTTTAATATTAAAATAATCTTTTTTGTTAGATAAATTTTTTTTTATATTCAAAATTCCAGACCTTCTTTCCTAATAACATCAGCCAAAGCTTTTATACGACCATGAAATAAATAACCACCACGATCAAAAACTATACTTTTAATTCCTTTTTTTAAAGCTTTTTGAGCAATAATTTTTCCTATATCAGAAGCTACTTTTATATTAACAACATTTGAATTGATTTCCTTACTATGAGCACTACATAAAGTAACTTTATTTTGATCATCAATAATTTGAACATAAAAATATCTATTAGAATAAAAAACACTCAAACGAGGTTTTATTTTAGTTCCGATAACTTTTTTCCTTAAACGAATATGACGTTTTTTTCTTAAAACAAAAGATGATTTTTTTTTTATCATAGCGTTTATATATTATATTTCCTTTCTAATATTTATATTCTATTTTTTATTACTTTTTCCTGATTTTCTATGAATATACTGTCCTACTAAATGAATACCTTTACCTTTATAAGGTTCTGTTTTTTTTAATTTTATTATTTTAGCAGCAAATTCTCCTACAAGTTGTTTATCAATTCCTTTTATAATAATTTCTTTATTTTTAATTATTTCTACTTGTATACCATCTCGGATAGATAACTGGATTTTATGAGAAAAACCTAAATTAAAAATTAAATTAGATCCTTCTTTTTTGACATCAAACCCTATTCCAACAATTTTAATTTTTTTAGTAAACATATTTTTTAAACCTAAAATCATATTAGCTAATAAAGCTCTAGTAGTACCATGAATTTTTTTCATAAAAAAATCATTATTTGGTCTAGAAATACTAATTAAATTATTTTTTAAACTAATTTTTAATAAAGGATTAAATTGATATTGTAAATAATTTTCTAATGATTTGACTTTGATTAAATTGTTTTCTTGGATATCTACTGTGATTCCTTCCGGAACTATAATTAATCTTTTTCCTATTCTGGACATTTCATTTTCTCCTTAGTTATATTACCAAATATAAGCTAAAACTTGTCCTCCTATTTTTTTTGATATAGCTTCATAATCAGTTAAAATACCTTGAGAAGTAGAAATTAAAGCAATACCTAAACCATTTAAAACTCTAGGTATTTTTTTAGCCGAAACATATCGTGAAATTCTTTTTAAACCTAAAATACTTTTTTCTTTTAAAGAATTATATTTTAATTGAATTAAAATAGTTTTTTTAATATCTTTTGTTGGTTTAATAATAAAATTTTTTATAAAACCTTCTTTTTTCATAATCTCTAAAATTTTTATTTTTAATTTAGAACTAGGAACTAAAACTTTTTCATAATTCATTATATTTGCATTACGAATTCTGGTTAATAGATCAGCAATAGGATCTGTTATCATAATTAATTTTTCCTCTCTTTATATTATTTTTTTTACCAACTAACTTTTTTAACACCAGGTATTTCGCCTTTATTAGCTAAAATACGAAAATTTATTCTAGATAAACCAAATTTTCTCATATAACTTCTAGCTCTTCCATCTATTTGATCAATATTTTTACAACGAACAGGTGAAGATTTAATAGGTAGTTTGCTTAAATTCTTATAATCTTTTTTCTTTTTTAACTCTAAACGTTTTTCTCTATATTTTAAAAATAATTCTTTTTGTTTTTGATTTTGAACAATTTTAGATTTTTTTGCCAATTTTTTTACTC
Source organism: Candidatus Phytoplasma oryzae (assembly GCA_027945135.1). GTDB lineage: Bacteria > Bacillota_I > Bacilli_A > Acholeplasmatales > Acholeplasmataceae > Phytoplasma > Phytoplasma oryzae_A. The sequence goes on from CP116038.1 coordinate 361,290, forward strand.
CTTTTTTTTAATTTTAATTAAGAAAAAAAACAAATTTTAAAATAATTTTTTATTTTTTAAAAGGCATACCATAGAATTCTAATAATTTTTTAGCATCAGAATCATTTTTGGCTGTAGTAACTATACAAATATCCATTCCTTGAACTTTTTTAACTTTATCTAAATCAATTTCAGGAAAAACAATCTGTTCTTTAATACCAAAAGAATAATTTCCTCTTCCGTCGAATGATTTATTTGATAAACCTCTAAAATCTCTAATTCTAGGAAAAATAATTTTAATTAATTTATTTAAAAAAAATTCTTTTTTTATTCTTCTTAAAGTCACTTTTAAACCGATAGGCATACCTTCTCTTAATTTAAAATTTGAAATAGAATTTTTAGCTTTAGTAACTGTAGGTCTTTGACCACATATTAAAGTGAGTTGTTCGGTTAAATCATCTAAAATTTTAATATTAGAAATAGCCTCGCCAACGCCCATATTTATTACTATTTTTTCTATTTTTGGTAACTGCATTAAAGATTTAAAATTTAAAATTTCTTTTAAAGTTAAAAAAGAATTTTTTATATTCAAATTATCATCTTTTTTCATTTATTTAAAACCTTACTTTTAATTTAAAATATCTAAAACAATTCCTGTTTTTTTACTATAACGTATTTTTTTATTATTAGAATCAAAACGAAAACCAATTCTAGTAGGAATTTTTTTATCAGGATCTAACAAAGATACGTTAGAAACGTGAATAGGAACTTCTTGTTTAATAATGCTTCCTTTATCTTCATTTTTTATAGGTTTTTGATGCTTAGTTATAATATTAACTCCTTCTACCAAAACTTTTTTCTCTTTAAAAAAAATTTTTAAAACTTTGCCAACTTTATTTGTTTTTTTACCATTTTCATCAATCAAAAAACGATCTTTTCCGGCGATAATAGCAACATAATCACCAACTTTAATATACATTATATAACCCCATCCTTATTCAAATAAACTAAACTATAAATACTTTTCCAGCTAAAGAAAGAAATTTCGAAAAATTAAGATTTTTTAATTTATTATTTCTAACCACAGGACCAAAAATTCTTGTTCCTTTTGGTGTTAAATCATCTTTGACCAAAATAACAGCATTATCGCTAAATTTAATATAAGAGCCATCTATACCATTAGTCCCTGATAAAGTTCTCAAAATTAAAGCTTTTGATATTTCGCCTTTTTTAACTGTGCCTGAAGGAAAAGCTTTTTTTACAGAAACAATAACAATATCACCTATGCCTGCATAACGTCTTTTGCTAGCTCCAGGAATATCAATAACTAAAACTTCTTTGGCTCCGCTATTATCAGCTACAATTAAACGACTATTTCTTTGAATCATATTTTTTTTCCTTATTTTTTAAATTAACAGATTTATTCTCTTTTAAAATATTTAACAATCTAAATCTTTTAGTTTTAGATAAAGGTCTAGTTTCTATAAATTCAATTAAACATCCAACTTTTGCTATTTTTTTTTCATCATGCACATAAAATTTACTAGTTTTTTTAATTTTTTTATCATATAAAAAATGTTTTTTATAATAATCTACAGCAACAGTTATAGTTTTATCCATTTTATCAGAAACAACAAAACCTTTTAATATTTTTCTTCTATTACGCATAAAATATTCCTTTATTTTTATTTATTTATAAAAAAATAATAAATTTAAAATAAAAATTAAAAAAAATATAATTATCTAAATCATTTTTATTTTTTTAATTTTTATATATATTTGATTATTTTATTTTTTCACAATTTCTCTTTCTCTTATAACTGTTTTCATTCGTGATATTGTTTTTTTATTTTTTTTAATAACAGAACTATCTTTAAATTTAGATAATTCTAATTGTATTTTTTTATCAAATAATTCTTTTTTTAAAATAATAATTTTGTCTTTTATTTCTTGATCTGATAATTTACGAATTTCTTGAATTTTCATTTATTATTCTTGTCCTCTTTTTACAATTTTAGTTTTTATCGGTAGTTTATGAGAAGCAAGTCTCAAAGCTTCTATTTCAAATTTATCAGAATTATTAATATCACTAACTTCAAAAAGGACTTTTCCTTTTTTAACCACTGCTACCCATAATTCCGGAGCTCCTTTACCTGAGCCCATTCTTACTTCTAATGGTTTTCTAGTTAGAGATAAATGAGGAAAAATATTAATCCATACTTTCCCTTCTCTTTTCATATGACGAGTCATAGAAATTCTAGCAGCTTCAATTTGTTTATTTGTTATCCATTTACCTTGTTTCGCAATAAGACCATAATTACCATTAACTATTTTATTTTTACCTTTAGATTTTCCTTCATAACTTATACGATGAGGACGACGAAATTTAGTCTTTTTAGGCATTAACATATTTGACCTCTTTTATCAATTAAAACTAAATATTAACTTTTTTAAAAAAAATTAAATTTTTTTAATATATTTATATTTTTTAAAAATAAATTTTTTAATTAATAATTAATTTATTAATCACTTTATAAAATTAAGTTAATTATTATAATTAACTAATTTATTATTTTTGTTTATTAGGTAAAATTTCATCGTTAAAAATCCAAACTTTGATTCCTATAACACCATAAATAGTATGAGCTTCATAAAAAGCATAATCTATATCAGCTCTGAGAGTATTTAAAGGAAATAAACCTAAAGAAACAGTTTCTCTTCTAGCTATTTCAACTCCCCCTAAACGACCAGAAAGAGATATTTTCACACCTTTAGCACCTTTTTTTAAAGCTTTTTGAGCAGCTATTTTTTGAGCAACTTTAAAAAAAATTCTATTTTCCAGTTGAATAGCAATGTTTTGAGCTATTAATGAAGCATTTTTTTCGAATATTTTAATTTCAAAAACATTAATTTCTATTTTTTTCTTAATTATATCTTCTATTTTTTTTATTAAATTTTGTTTTGTTTTATTTTCAGCACCTTGAACAAGGCCTATTTTAGAAGTATAAATATCAATTTCAATTTGTTCACTATCAGTTTTTTTTAAACGTTTTATATCAATTTTAGCAATAGTTCCCTTAGGATAAAATCTTTTAATAAAATTTCTAATACGAAAATCTTCTAAAATTAAAATAGGAATTTTTTTATCATCTGCATACCATCTAGATTCCCAATTACGAATAATACCTAATCTAAGACCATTTGGATTACTTTTTTGACCCATTTTTATCTCCTTTAATATTTTGTTGAGAAGAAACGAATATAGTAATATGACTAGTTCTTTTTTTTATTTTATCGGTTTTACCTTTTGCTCTTGGTAAAAAACGAGTTAAACGAAGACCTTCATTAACAAAAATTTTTTCAATATATAAATCATCTTCTTTTAAATTATAATTATGAATAGCATTAGCAACAGCACTGTTTAAAAGTTTTAAAATAATATCAGAAGCAGATTTACGAGTAAATATTAAAATAGATTGAGCTTCTTTAATTTTTTTTCCTCGAATTAAATCTACTACTAAACGAGCTTTTCGCGGAGAAATAGGCATTTGGTTAGCGATAGCTTTTACATTATTCATATAATTTTACCTTCTTTAAATTATTTTTTTGGTTTTGGTTTTTTCTTATCTTCTTTTGCATGACCACGAAAATTACGAGTAGCAGAAAATTCTGATAATTTATGGCCTACCATATCTTCTGTTATAGAAGTATTAATATAATTTTTTCCATTATAAACAGATATTTTATGGCCTATAAATTCTGGTAAGATAGTGCTTCTACGAGAACGAGTCTTAATTAATTTTCTTTTTTTATCTTTATTTTGTTTAATAATTTTAGATAATAGATTTTGATCACAAAATGGTCCTTTTTTTACAGAACGAGACATTTTTATTCTACCTCTTTTGGTTTATTTTTTACGCGTTTTAATAATTAATTTACTATAAGGTTTGTTTTTTTTACGTGTTTTAATACCACGAGCTTTTTTACCCCACGGAGTCATAGGAGATTTACGTCCAATAGGCGCACGACCTTCACCACCACCATGTGGATGATCATTTGGATTCATAGCAGAACCTCTCACTGTAGGTCGAATAGATAAATATCTAGTCCTACCAGCTTTACCATTTCTAACTAACTTATAAGAATCATTTCCTATAACACCTATAGTTGCTTTACAAACACTTAAAATTTTTCGGATTTCACCCGAAGGTAAACTAATAACTACATATTTTTCTTCTTTTTTAATAATTTGAACAAATGTTCCTGCGCTACGAGCTAATTGACCACCTCTACCAGGTTTTAATTCAATATTATGTATAAAAGTGCCAACAGGAATATTTTTCAAAGGCAAAGTATTACCTACTTTGATATCAACTTTTGATCCAGAAAAAATTTTACTACCTAATTTTAATTCTTTAGGAGATAAAATATATCTTTTTTCACCATCTATATAATGAATTAAAGAAATATAACAATTACGATTTGGATCATATTCTATAGACATTACTTTACCAGCAATATCTTCTTTGTTACGTTTAAAATCTATAATACGATACTTTTGTTTAACACCGCCACCTCTATGTCTTACTGTTATTTTACCTTGATTATTTCTTCCACCAGTTTTTTTTTTAAAAACTAAAAGTTTTTTTTCTGGTTTAGAAGTAGTAATTTCGCTAAAACTTTGTAAACGCATATTACGATGTCCGTTTGATGTAGGTTTATATTTTTTTATAGACATTATCAAATATTAACTACCTTTCTTTTTATAAAGAAGTTTTAAAATTTTTTTTAATAAATTAAAAAAAATAAAAATTGAATAAATTTAAAAAAATAATTAATGAAAAATATCTATTTTATGACCTGGAAATAATTTTACTATTGCTTTTTTATAGGCAGAAGTATAACCATTATATTTTCCTTTTCTTTTAAATTTAGGCAAAACATTAATAGTACGAACTTTTTTAACTTTTACTTGAAAAATATTTTCTATAGCTTTTTTAATTTCTTGTGAATTTGTTTTTTTATCTACATTAAAAAAATATTCATTTTGTAATTCCATTTTTTTATTACTAGATTCAGTCAAAATAGAAGATTTTATTAATTCATAGTAATTAGACATTTTATTTCAAAACCTCTTCAAAATGTGAAATAGCTTCTTTTGTTATTAAAAGATACTTTGCATTCATTATTTGATAAACACTAACATGAAATACACTTTCTAAAGTAACATTAGGCAAATTATTAGTAGAATAAATTAAATTTTCATATAAATTTTTAACTATAAGTAAAATTTTTCCTTTTACTTTTATTTTATTTAAAAAATTTTTAAATTCTTTTGTTTTAAAACTGTTTATTTTCAGAGAATCAATTATAATTAAATTTTTTCTTTGTGTTTGCATTGATAAAGCTGAGTAAAAAGCTATTTTTTTAACTTTATTGTTAATTTTAAAATCATAATTTCTAGGTTTCGGTCCAAAAGCTACTCCTCCACCTCTCCATAAAGGAGAACGTATAGTTCCTTGTCGAGAATTTCCAGTCCCTTTTTGTTTCCATGGTTTTCTTCCACCGCCAGAAACAGCAGATCTATTTTTAGTAGAATGAGTTCCTTGACGCATTGCAGCTCTTTGTTTATTTACAACATCATATAAAACTTGTTGATTAGGTTTTATACCAAATATTTTTTCTAATAAGGTTATTTCAAATAAAAATTCACCTTCTTGATTAAGAACATTATATTTAAGCATTTTCAAACTCCCTTATTTTTTTGTTTTAAAGAAGATTTAATAACAACAAAACTATTTTTAGAACCTGGAATATTTCCTTTTATTAAAAATATTTTTTTTTGATTATCTATTATAGAAATAATTTTTAAACTTTGAACAGTTCTTTTTTTGTAACCCATTTGTCCTGGAAGTTTTTTACCTTTTATATTTCCTTTTATAGGTCCCATAGATCCTGGACGTCTATGATATCTAGAACCATGTGTTTCAGGTCCTCTTCTTTGATTATGTCTTTTAATACAACCAGAAAAACCTTTACCTTTACTAGTCCCAGTTACATCAACTATATCTCCAGATTTAAAAAAATCTTTTATTTCTAATATTTGCCCTTCTTTTAAGCTTGATAATTTATCTTCACAAGAAGAAAAAGCAATTTCCTTTATAAAATATTTAGGTGTTATTTTATTTTTATTAAAATGACCTAAAAGTGGTTTTGTTACAGAATTAGATTTTTTAAAACCAAAACCTAATTGAATAGCTAAATAACCATCTTTTTCAATTTTTTTTTGTTGTAAAACAACGTTATCTGTCACATCTATAACAGTAACGGGTATAGAATAACCATTTTTATCAAATATTTGAGTCATTCCGATTTTTTGACCTAAAATACCTTTTTTTTCCACATTTTTTTTCTCCATTTTCATTAAAATTATTTAACTGTTCTATATACATAACTATAAAAATAACTAAAAAATTAGTTTCTTATAAAAAAAGCTATTTTTTAACAAAAATATTTACAGCAGAAGATACATGAATATGTTTTAAAGATTCAATTGTTTGAGGATTAGGATTAATAATTTGTATTAAACGTTTATGAGTAAAACGTCCAAATTGTTCTCTACTATCTTTATTTACAAAAGGAGAACGTAAAACAGTAAATATTTCTCTTCTGGTTGGTAATGGTATAGGACCTTTCACCTTAGCTCCTGTTTGTGAAACAATGTAAATAATTTTTTTAGCAGCTTGATCAATTAAATGATAATCATAGGTTTTTAAAAGAATTTTAAAAATTTCCTGTTCCTTAGCCATTTTGAATACCTTTCATTAAAATAAATTTTACAAAAATAAAAAAATAAAATTAAAATTAAAAAACTATTATTCATTCTATTTTAATTTTATAAAAATCAAATTTTTGATAGAATACATCAAACTCAATTCAAAATTAAAATAGTACTATATGATAAAAGAAAAAAATAAAATTTTAATTTAATGTATATTTGATAATGTTTTTATAATTTTATTTTTATTAAAATTAAATAACTCAGTTTTATATTTCAAAATATTTTTATTTTTTTTAAATTAAATATTAAATTTAAATATTTTTCAAAAATAAAAAGTTATCTATATCAAAAAAATTAAAAATAAATAAACAAATTCAATTTTAATACAGAAAACAAGCAGTTTTATTATATATTAAAAATTGTTTTATTGCAAATAAAATTCAATTTATGATTTAAATGATAATAAAATAATTAAAAAAATAAATAATAAAATAAACAAAATTTTAATATTTTCTCTAATAAAATTAAAAAAATATATAATTAATTTTAATAAGATTTGATTCATAAAATATTAAAAACTTAATCTTTCTAATATTAAAGATATTAATTATTTATTTGAAAATAATTTTTATATATTAGATATTAGATATTATATATTAAATTTTAAGATGTATTAAAAAAATAAAATAATGATAATATAAAATCTATTATAATCAAAAAATAACTAAAAAAAATTTTTATAATTTTTCAGCTACTCTTAATTTAGCAGAAGAACTACGAGAATTTTGAAGTAACTCTTTTATATCTGGATAAATAGGTTTTTTGGTTAAAATACATAATGGAGATTTTGGTATATTTTTTTTTAATATAGGTATTTTCCAAGAAAAATTAGATTGACTATTTTGTTTAAAAAAATGTTTAACTAAACGATCTTCTAAAGAATTAAAGGAAATGACAACAATTCTGGCATTTTTTTTTAAAAGTTGTAAACTTTGGATCAAACCATTTTTTAAACATTGAAGTTCTTGATTTACTTCTATTCTTAAGGCTTGAAAAATTCTTTTAGCGCTGTGTCCTTTGAAATTTCTTTTTTTATATTTAAAATTATAAAATTTATCAGTAATAGAAACTAAATCAGAAGTATAATACAAAGGTCTTTTTTTTATAATTTCCTTAGCTATTAAATACGATTTAGGTTCTTCGCCATAAAGCAAAAAAATATCTTTTAATTTTTGAAAACTATAAGTGTTTATAACTTCTGCAGCTGTTTTAGACTGTTTAATATTCATTCTCATATCTAAAACACTATTTCTTAAATAACTAAAACCTCTAGTTTCATCATCTATTTGAAAAGAACATAATCCTAAATCAAAAACAATACCATCTATAAAAAAAATATTTTTTTTGTATAATTCTTTTTTTAAAAAAGCAAAATTAGAATTTATTAAGCAAATTTTATTATTAACACGATAATTAATAAATTTTTGAACACAATATTTTATAGCTAAAATATCTTGATCAAAAGAATATAAAAAACCATTAGTTAAATTTTTAGCAATAGCTAAACTATGTCCTCCGCCACCCAAAGTAGCATCTACATAAACGCCTTTAGATTTAATGTTCAGAAAACTAACTATTTCCTTTGTCATAACAGGAATATGTTTAAATAACATCTATATAATTCCTATAATTTCTTTTTATAATTGATATAAAAATAAAATTATTTAAAAATAATTTCAAAATTATCGTTAATAATTTCTAACAAAGCCTGGCTTAAAACTTTTTTACTGTTATTTTTATTCTCAATATCTAATTTCATCGCATTTAATTTAGATTCTTCTATAATATGAGCGATTTTACTAGATAAATAAGCTAATTTATATTTAGAATCTATTCTCTTCAATAATTCATCAATAGAAGGATAATTCAGTCCTTCATTTATTTCTTTTAACATATAATATTTTATTTTTTCTTAATCCTTTTCTTTTAAAATTTTTTTTGAATAATAATGAATAATATTTTTTATCTTAGAATGTTCTGCTATAATTATGGATATAATTTTATCTACAACATTTTCTACTTTATCATTTACCACTATATAATCATATTTATATGCTAACTTAAATTCTTCATCAGCTTTTTGTAATCTTTTTATTAAAATTTCTTTTTTTTCTGTATTTCTTTTTGTAAGACGTTCATATAAATGTTTTTTAGTAGGAGGTGTTACAAAAATAAAAACACTTTCTTTATTAAAATTATTATTTTTAAATTCTAATTTTTTTAATTCTAAAGCTCCTTGGACATCTAATTCTAAAATTACTTTTTTTCCTTTTTTAAAATTTTCAAATATTTGTTTATAAGGAGTTCCATAATAATTATTAATAAATTTTTTATATTCTAAAAAATATTTTTCTTTAATTTTTTTTTGAAAATATGCTTTAGTAACAAAAAAATAATCTTTTCCATTTTTTTCTCCCTGTCTCGGCATTCTATCAGTCATCGAAACAGAATAATAAAATTCATATACTGGCCTTTTTAATAAAGATTTTATAATTGTTCCTTTTCCCACACCTGATGGTCCTGAAATTACTATTATTAATCCTTTTTTATGTAATTTCATATTATATATCAATTCTTTCTTTTTTATTCAATAAATTATTTATTATTATACAAATTATTTTTTATTTTTAGTTACTAAATTAAATAATTTATTTTTTATATAAATAATTTTAGCAATTTCTTTATTTTGAATAAAAAAAATTATTTTAGAATCTTTTAATATTTTTTTTAATATATCATCTTTACTATCATTTTTCTCTACCAACAAATAACTTCTAACTTTACCATCGATCTGTACAATTATTTTGTTCTTATTAGAAATAAAATGAGATAATAATTTGTTAGATAATTCATTTGAAATATAAGTTGATGGCCAAGATAAATAAACTAATTCTTCTTTGTTAAGCAAAAAAGAAGAATTCCATTCTTCAGTTATATGAGGAGAAATAGGGTTTAATAATTGTAAAAAAATTTTTATTTGATTTTTACTTATGTTTTTTAATTTATAAACTTGATTAATAAAAATCATAAGTTGACTAATAACTTTATTAAATTTAAGCTCTTCATAATATTTAGTTACATTTTTAATAGTTTGTTCTAAAACTAAGTTCAAGGGCAAAAAGTCTTTTTCAGAAATATTAAATAGAGAAAAAATTCTATATATTCTGTTAAAAAATCTTTGAATACCTTTTATACCTTCTTCTGTCCAAATTTTATTTTCTTCTAGAGGTCCTAAAAACATAATATAAGCTCTTAAAACATCTGCTCCGTATTTATCTAAAACAAAACTAGCATTCACACTATTTTTTTTAGATTTACTCATTTTAAGATTATCTTTACCTAAAATCATTCCTTGATTCACTAATTTAAGAAAAGGTTCTTTATGTGATACTAAACCTAAATCATATAAAAATTTATGCCAGAAACGTGAATATAATAAATGACCAACTATATGTTCTCTACCACCAATATAAAGATCTACAGGTAAAAAATAATCTAACATTTTTTTAGCTTTAGAACTATTTAAATCTATCATACCTAATTTATTTTTCAAAATATAACCGATATAATACCAAGAACTTCCTGCTACTTGAGGCATAGTATTAGAATCTCTTCTATACTTTTTACCTTTTTTTTCAAAATATAACCAAGAAAAAACTTTTGATAAAGGAGAAGTGCCATCTCCAGAAATTTCAATTTTATCTAAAAAAGGTAACTTTAAAGGTAAAGATTCGTCTTCTTCTAAATAAATATTATTTTCTTCATCATAAAAAATTGGAAAAGGTTCTCCCCAATATCTTTGACGAGAAAAAATCCAATCATGAATTTGATAAGTAAAATGAACATAACCTTTTTTTTGTTCTTGTGCTAATTCTACTATTTTTTTTTCAGCTTTTTCGAAATTTAATCCATTTAAAAAATCACTATTAATTAAACAAATATTTTTAAAATTATTTTTATTTTTATTACAAATAATATCTTGATTAATATTAATGTCGGAAATAATATTAGTAAATTCTAAATTAAATTCTTTAGCAAATTCATAATCTCTTGAATCACAAGAAGGAACACACATAACAATACCAGTACCATAATGAATTAAAACATAATCTGAAATCCAAATTGGAATTTTTTTTTGAGTAAAAGGATGTAAAGCATAGCTACCTGTAAAAACTCCAGTTTTTTTTTTGTTAATTTGTTTTTCTAAGTTAGTTTTTTTATGAATATTATTAAAATAATTATTTACTTGAGAAATATATTTAGAAGAAGTTAAAATCGAAACTAAAGGATGTTCAGGAGATAAAATTAAAGCATTTACTCCAAAAATAGTGCTAGGTTGAGTGGTGAAAACTTTTATAAAATTATTTTCATATTCTTTATTATTATCATTAAAAATTAAAAATTTAAAAATAAAACCTTTTTGCTTTCCTATCCATTTTTGTTGAATTTTTTTTATATCTTTTTGCCAATCTAAAAATTTAAGATCTTCTAAAAGTCTATCAGCATAACTAGTAATTTTTAAAACCCATTGTTTCATTTTTTTTTTAATAACAGGAAAATTTCCTCTTTCAGACAAAAGACCATCACTAGTTTGTAAAACTTCTTCATTAGCTAAAACAGTTCCTAATTTTTCACAAAAATTAACTTCTATATCTTTTAAAACAGCTAATTTTTTTTCATAAAGTTTTTTAAAAATCCATTGAGTCCAACGATAAAAATAATCATCTGATGTAGCTAATTCTTTACTCCAATCTATGCTTTTTCCTAAAAGTTTTATTTGTTTTTTGAATTTATTAATATTTTTGTATGTAAAATCTTGAGGATTATGACCTGTTATTAAAGCATATTGTTCTGCTGGTAAACCAAAAGAATCCCAACCAAAAGGATGTAATACGTTATATCCTTGCATTCTTTTGAACCTGCTAATAATATCACTTGCTGTATAACCTTCTATATGTCCTACATGTAAACCTTTAGAAGAAGGATAAGGAAACATATCTAAACAATAAAATTTCTTTTTACTAAAATCATCACTAATCTTAAAAGTTTTTTTTTTATCCCAATGTTTCTGCCATTTAGATTCTATTTTTTTAAAATCATAAAATAACATATAAAATAACCTACACTTTTTTTTAAAAATATAACTTTTTATAAAAATTTCATAATAATTTTTCATTTATAAAAAAAATTATAAAAAATAAAATAAATATATATATATATATATTTATATATAAATAAATAATTAATATATAAATAATTAAAATTAAAAAATATATAAAAATTATTAAAAAATTATTAAAATTAAATAAATATTTTAATATATTATTAGAAAAAATATTATAGAAATAATATTTTATATAAAGTTTAACTATTATAATAATATAATAATAGTGAAAAAAAACAAATTTAAATTATATTTTTTATTTTAATTAATTTTAATTTTAATAATTTTAATTTAAGAGGATTTTTTTAAAATATTATTAATTATATTATTTTTGTTAAATTATTTTTTTATTAATATATTATTTTTTATTGTATAATAATTAGAAAACTTAAATAATTAAAGGAGATTTTTTAAAATATGAATAGAAATTTTTTAAAAAAAGTTTTTAAAAAAAATAATTATATTATAGAAGATATGAAATTAAAATCACAAGAAATTTATTCAAATTACTCATCAACAAAAAAAAAATCTTGTTCTTTAAACTCTATAGCTTTGAAAACTTTATTTCTTTTTTGTTGTACAGCTTTAGGTATTTTAATATCTGATATTTTATTATTTAGATATATGAAGATGAATATAAATAAATCAAATTCATATTCTTTTATTTCAATATTGTTAATATCTTGCTCATTAATACAATGTTTTTTATTCATTTTAAGTAACAAAATTAGTCTAAATTATCAAAAAATAATTGCTACTATCATAGCTTTTGTAGAAGGTATTACTCTAAGTTGTTTTTTTAATTTACTAAAAATGTATTATTCTAATTTAATTTATGGTATTATATTAGCTTTTTTTTCTACTATTGCTTTATTTTTAATAGTTCAATTTTTGTATATAAATAACATAATTACTGTAAATAATAAATTTAAAGTTTTCGCAATAGTTTCTTGTTTAATTTTAATATTAACACAATTTATAATAAATATTTTCTTATATTTTACTCATTTTCAAATATCTAGAACTAACAATCTTTTTTTTCTTATTGTTTCTTTATGTTTTTTAATTATGGGTTGTATGAATTTAGCTATAGATTTTGATGATGCTAATTTTATAGTATCTCATCAACTTCATAAAGATAATGAATGGAGAATAGCTTTAGGATTTCATATGAATCTTATTTTTATTTTTATAAGATGTATATTAATTTTAATTGAATTAGGTTTCTTGAAAAAAGATTCAAATTAAAAAAATAATTAATTTTTGTAAAAAAAAGATCTTTTGGATAAAAAGATCTTTTTTTTTAGAATAAAAAAGAAATAATTTTGGAATTATTCAATAATTTTTATAACATGCCCTGCTGCAATAGTTTTATTACCTTCACGAACAGAAAATTTAGATAATTCTTCAATAGCTACTGGTTTATCTAATTTTATTTTTACTTGTACTAATTCACCAGGATTAGCAAATGTTTTTTTACCAACATTTTCTTTTTTGTCTATGAATTCAATAATTGTACCAGTAACATCGCTAGTACGGAAATAAAATTGTGGTCTATAATTAACATTGATTGGAGTTTTTCTTCCTTTTTCTTCATCTCCGAAAAGATAAAAATCAGCGTTAAAAACAGAATATGGTTTTATAGAACCTGGTTGACATAAAAGTTGTCCACGTCTAATATCATCTTTACTTATACCACGTAAAACAACTCCGATACTATCTCCTGCTATAGCGGTATCTAAAAACTTATTAAACATTTTAATACTAGTTGCAACTGATTTTTGAACATTTTGATCTTTTTTTAAACCAACAATTTCTACTGTATCATTAACATTTAAAACTCCTCTTTCGATACGACCTGTAACTACTGTCCCTCTACCTGTAATTGTCATAACATCTTCTATAGGCATCAAAAAAGGTTTTGATAAATCTCTTGTTGGGACTTGTACATATGTATCTAATATATGTATTAATTCTTCTATCTTTTGAAAATAATGCTTTTCTCCTTTATAATTTGGTTCTGCTTCTTCTATAGCTTTTAAAGCTGAACCTCTAATAAAAGGAATATTTTCATAATTATCAAATCCATATGTTTGTAATAATTCTCTTATTTCCATCTCTATTAATTCCAAAATTTCATCAGAAGCATCAGGCAAATCACATTTATTTATAAAAACTATCAAATTAGGAACACCTATTTGTTTTATTAATAATAAATGTTCTGAAGTTTGAAGTTTAGCTCCATCTAGTCCTGAAACAACTAAAATAGCAGCATCCATTTGAGAAGCACCTGTAATCATATTTTTGATATAGTCAGCATGACCAGGACAATCAATATGAGCATAATGTCTATTTTCTGTTGAATACTCTACATGAGAAGTATTAATAGTAATACCACGCTCTTTTTCTTCTGCATTACTATCTATTTCATCATATTTTTTTTTATTAGCAAGTCCTTTCAAACTCAACACAGTTGTAATAGCAGATGTTAAGGTAGTTTTTCCATGATCAACATGACCAATTGTACCTACATTTATATGAACTTTATCTCTTTTTAATTTTTCATTTTCATTAGCCATTTTAAAGGCCTCCTTAATCATTTTTTACTTATTTTTTTATATTAAAAAAATATTTTAAATCAAATTTTTAATTTAAAAAATATTAAATTTTTTTAATATTCATTAAACTACGTTCTTGAATTATTTTTTCTTGAATATTTTTTGGAACTCTTTCGTATTTTTTAAATTCCATATTAAAATTAGCTCTTCCTTGAGTTCTAGAACGCAAAGCAGTAGCGTAACCAAACATTTGTGCTAAAGGAACTGAAGATTGAATACAAATAACAATATTATCTTTATTTTCTTGTTTTTCTATTTTTCCTCTTCTAGGTATTAAATCTCCCATAACATTACCTAAATATTCATTTGGAGTTGTCACTTCTAATTTCATAATAGGTTCTAAAATAGATATAACTCCTTTATCTTTTGTAAAACTTAATGCATTTTGAGTAGCTCTTTGAAAAGCATAATCATTTGAATCTACTAAATGAATAGAACCATCAAATAAAGTAGCTTTAAAATCAATTAAAGGATAACCAGCAATAACTCCTTGAGTAGAAATATCATCTAAACATTTTCTAACTGTTTCAATAAAATTTTGTGGAATAACACCACCAACAATTTTATTTATAAATTCAAAACCTTTACCTTCTTCATTAGGTTCAAAAATAATTTTCACATGACCATAATTACCACTTCCACCAGTTTGACTTATATATTTTCCTTCTGTTTCTATTTTTTGAATAAAAGTTTCTCTATATGAAACTTGAGGATTATTAGTGGTTATTTCGACAGAAAATTCACTTTTAAGGCGACCTATAATAATATCTAAATGTAATTCGCCCATACCAGCAATAATGGTTTGATTTGTTTCTTCATTTGTATAAAATTTAAAAGTTGGATCTTCTGCTGCTAATTTTTTTAAAGCTGTTGTAATTTTACTTCGATCATTTTTATTTTTAGGTTCAACTGCAATTTCAATTACCGGATCAGGAAAATTCATTGATTCTAAAATAACAAAATTATTTTCTGTAGTTAAAGTATCTCCTGTAATAGTTTCTTTTAAACCGATAACAGCTACAATATCACCGGTATATACATCTTCTATTTCTTCTCTATTATTAGCATGCATTTGTAATAAACGAGAAACACGTTCTTTTAAAACTTGTTTTTTAGATGTATTATAAATATAAGAACCTATCCTAAGATGACCAGAATATATTCTTAAAAAAGTTAAACGACCTACAAAAGGATCTGTCATAATTTTAAAAGCAAGAGCAACAAAAGGTTCTTCATCTGAAGGATTAATAACAATTTCTTTTTGATTTTTATCAAATCCTAATATTGGCGCAACTTCAATCG
The DNA here is from genome assembly GCA_027945135.1 of Candidatus Phytoplasma oryzae. Lineage (GTDB taxonomy): Bacteria > Bacillota_I > Bacilli_A > Acholeplasmatales > Acholeplasmataceae > Phytoplasma > Phytoplasma oryzae_A. The sequence continues at coordinate 377,194 of CP116038.1, forward strand.
GAGAAGGAAGAAAATCTATAATAGAATCTAAAATTTTTAAAACACCTTTGTTTTTAAAAGAAGAACCACATAAAACAGGGAAAAAATTAATATTCAAAGTAGCATTTCTTATAACTTTTTTTAAAATAACAGGATTTATTGGTTTATTATATAAAAAAAGATTCATTAAATCATCATCAAAATCAGATAAAATTTCTATTAATTCATTTCTTTTTATATTAACAATTTCTTTTAAATAATCTGGAATTTCAACAAATTTTCCTTTTTCATCAGGAGAACCATCATATTCAAAAGCTGTCATTTCAATTAAATCAACAATACCTTTGAATTCGTTTTCTTGTCCAATAGGCCATTGTATAGCAGCTACTTTTATACCTAATTTTTGTTTTAAATCTCTAACAGCATATTCAAAATCAGCACCTATTTTATCCATTTTATTAACAAATATTATTCTAGGCACTTTATATTCAGTAGCTTGACGCCAAACAGTTTCTGTTTGCGGTTCTACTCCTGCCTGAGCATCAATAATTGCAATAGCTCCATCTAAAACTCTTAAAGAACGTGAAACTTCAACTGTAAAATCAACATGTCCAGGAGTATCGATAATTTGAATTTTATTTTCTTTCCAAAAAACAGTTGTAGCTGCGGAAGTAATAGTAATACCTCTTTTTTTTTCTTGTTCCATCCAATCCATTTGCGAAGCTCCATCATGAGTTTCACCTATTTTATGTATCTTTCCAGCATGAAACAAAATTCTTTCGGTTGTAGTTGTTTTACCAGCATCAATATGTGCCATAATACCTATATTACGCATATTTTTAAGACTAAATTGACGTCCCATATTTTTTTTTATCTCCCTTGAACTAAATTAATTTTATTATTAATCTTATTATTGACAATTGTTATTGCCAACGATGATGAGCAAAAGCTTTATTCGATTCTGCCATTTTATACACATCTTCTTTTTGTTTAATAGTTAAACCTATTCCATTAGAAGCATCAATAATTTCTTGAGCTAATTTTTCTTCCATACTTTTACCATTACGTTTTCTAGAATATTTTATTAACCATTTTAAACCTAATGATTGTCTTCTTTCAGGACGAACTTCTGAAGGTACTCTATAATTTTGGCTTCCTATAGTTCTAGTTCTTACTTCTAAAATAGGCATTACATTATTTAAAGCTTGATTGAAAACATCTATCGGTTCTTTTTTTGTATTTTTTTGAATTATATCAAAAGCTCTATACAAAATATTTTGTGCGATAGTTTTTTTTCCATCTTTCATAATAGTATTAATTATTTTTGTTACTAATTTAGAATTATAAAGTAAATCTGGAGAAATATATTTTTTATAAATATGTTTTTTACGAGACATAATTTTAAATTCACTTTCTTAATATTTTTTTATCTTATTTTTTTTTATTTTTATCAGAAATTGAAGATTTAACTTTTTTAGAACCATATTTAGAACGTGCTTGTTTTCTATTCTGAACTCCTGTAGTGTCTAAAATACCTCTAACAATATGATATCTTACACCAGGTAAATCTTTTACTCTTCCGCCGCGAATCAAAACTGTACTATGTTCTTGTAAAGAATGTCCTATTCCTGGAATATAAGAAGTAACCTCTGCACCGTTACTTAAACGAACTCTAGCGAATTTTCTTAAAGCAGAATTAGGTTTTTTAGGTGTCATAGTAGATACTTTAATACAAACTCCTGATTTTTGAGGAGAATTATAATATACATTTTTTTTTTTTAAACTGCTAAAACTATATCTTAAAGCAGGAGATTTTGTTTTAGATACTTTTGATACTCTTTTTTTTCTAATTAATTGTGAAATAGTAGGCATTATTTTTTAACCTTTCTTTTTTTATTATTTTTTTAATATTAAAAAATAAATGAAATATAAAAAAAATATGAATAAATAAAATTTTAATTTAGAAAATATGATAGAATATTATAACTTTTTTTTACGAAAAAATCAATATTATTAAATTATTAGTTTTATAATTTTTTTAAAAATTATTTAATATAAATTAATTATTATCATTAAATATTTTATTTTTAGGATATTTAAAAGATACAGTTTCTAAAATACCTGTTCCTGCAGGAATAAGTCCTCCTATAATAACATTTTCTTTAAGTCCACATAAATAATCTGTTTGACCTTTAATAGCAGCATCAATTAAAATTTTAGTTGTCTCTTGGAATGAAGCTGCTGATAATAAAGAATCACTTTTTAAAGAAGCTCTAGTTATACCTAATAAAATAGGACGTCCCACAGCTAAAGATTTATTTTGTTCAATCATTTTCAAATTTTCTTTACGTAAAGTCTTTATAGAAACTTCCAATCCTGGTAGTAAACTTGTATCTCCTTCATAAATAACTAAAACTTGTTTAAACATCTGACGAATAATAATTTCAATATGCTTATCACTAATAGTTACACTTTGAGATTGATAAACTTTTTGTACTTCTTCTAAAATATATTTTTGAGTTTGTTCTACGTTTGTAATTCTTAATAATTCTCTTAAATCTATAGAACCATTAGTTAATTTTTGTCCTGCTTTCACATACATATCTTTATGAACTAAAATTTCAGAATTAAATATAGCATTATAAATAAATTCTTTTTCATTATTTGACTCTGAAATAATTATAATTTCGTAAAAATTAGAATTAATATTTCTAATATCCTTCACAAAACCATCACATTCACTAATAATAGCTTTACCTTTAGGTTTTCTAGCTTCAAACAATTCTTGAATTCTAGGTAAACCTTGTGTAATATCAGAAACTGCTAAAACTCCACCTGTATGAAAAGTCCTCATAGTTAATTGAGTTCCAGGTTCGCCAATAGATTGAGCAGCTATAACACCAACAGCTTCTCCTATTTCTACACTTTTATTTGTAGCTAAATTTAAACCATAACATTTAGAACAAACACCATGATCTAAATTACAATTCAAAATACTTCTAATTTTAACTTTTGTAATATTATATTTAACAATTTGACTAATTATTTCTTTTGTAATTAAATGATTTTTTTTTAAAATAATTTCTTTCTTTTTGGGTTTAAAAATATCTTCAGCAGAAAAACGACCAAAAATACGATTCGATAATGAAATAATTTCTTTTTCATCTCTATAAATAGGTTCTACATAAACTCCTTTATCACTAAAACAATCTTCTTTCATAATTATATTATCTTGTGCTACATCTACTAATCTACGTGTTAAATAACCAGATTCTGCTGTTTTTAATGCAGTATCAGTAGAAACTTTACGAGCGCCATGAGTAGAAATAAAAAATTCAGATACAGTTAAACCTTCTTTAAAAGAACTTTTAACAGGTATTTCTAAAACTTCTCCTTTAGGACTATTCATCAATCCTCTCATACCTGATAATTGAGAAAAATTAGAGGAATTACCTCGAGCTCCGCTATCGCTTATCATAAATAAATGATTATTTTTATCAAACTCTTTCATTAAACCTTCTTGAATTTGATCACGAACATTTTTCCATTCTTGAATAACTAAATTTTTTTTCTCTGAAATAGCTAAAAAACCATTATCATACCATTTTTCTATTTCTGTAATTTTATTTTCTACTTCTGTTAATAATTCCTTTTTTTTAGAATAAACATTAATATCAGAATGAGAAATAGTAATACCAGCTATTGTAGAATATTTAAAACCTAAATCTTTAATATCATCTAACATTTTTGAAGTTTCTGTTATATTACTTTTTTTAAAAACATGATCAATAATCATAGATAAAAATTTTTTTTTAAAAGGTTCTGCAATAGGTATTTTTGGTAAAAAATCTCGAGGATTACCATTTTTAGGAATAAAATAAACATCAGGAGTTCTTTTTTCTAAATTAAATATAGTAGGCTCTTGAATGTAATTAAAATTAGATGGTAAAATATTATTAAAAATTAATTTTCCTAAAGTAGTAACTAAATATTTTTCTTTTTGTTCTTCGGTAAAATAAGAATCAATATATTTAGCCTTTACCAAAATTCTAGTATGAAGTTCAATTTCTTTATTATAAAAAGACAATTCTGCTTCTTTTAAATCAAAGAAAATTTTTCCTTCGTTTCTATTTTTATATTTTATTTCTTCGATATTTTTTATTATATCACTAGAATATTGAGACGTAAAATATTTACTTTTTTCAATAGTTAAATAATAATTACCTAAAACCATATCTTGAGAAGGAGATAAAACAGGACTTCCGTTTTTAGGATCCAAAATATTATGAGAAACTAACATTAACAAACGAGCTTCTGCTTGAGCTTCTATAGATAAAGGTAAATAAACAGCCATTTGATCTCCATCGAAATCAGCATTAAAAGCTGGAGTTACTAAAGGATGCAAACGAATAGCTTTTCCATCTATCAGTTTAGGTTCAAAAGCTTGTATACCTAAACGATGTAATGTTGGAGCTCTATTTAATAAAACTGGATGATCTTTAACAACATCTTCTAAAACACTTAATACATATTCATTCATTTTTTCATAAAGAATAGTAGCGTTTTTTTTATCAATTCCTTTTACTTCTTGTAATTTATTTAATATAAAAGGTTTAAATAAAATTAAAGCCATCTGTCTTGGAATACCACACTGATGTATTTTTAAATCTGGTCCAACAATAATAACAGATCTTCCTGAATAATCAACTCTTTTTCCTAAAAGATTTTGACGAAAACGACCTTGCTTACCCCTTAACATTTCTGATAAAGATTTTAAGTTTTTATTTCTTTCTATATTAGAATTATTTTTTTTACTTGTTTTAACATTATCAAATAATGCATCTACAGCTTCTTGAAGCATTCTTTTTTCGTTTTTGATAATAAGTCTCGGAGCTTTTTGTTTTATTTGTTTTTTTAAACGATTATTACGATTAAGAATTCTTCTATATAAATCATTAATATCTGTAGTAGCAAATCTACCGCCATCTAAAGGCACTATAGGTCTTAAATCTGCTGGTAATACCGGAATTACTTCCATAACCATCCATTCAGGTTTATTATCTGATTGATTAAAAGATTCAATTATTTCCAATCTTTTAATAATGTTTTCTCTTTTTTGCTTAGAAACTTTTTTTAAAAAAATTCTTAGTTCATTAATGATTTCGTTTAAATTTAATTCTTCTAACATTTTTTTAATAGCTTCTGCTCCTGTTAAAGCAATAAAACTATTTCCGTAACGTTCTAAATATTGACCATATTGAATTTCACTTATTATTTGTTTTTTTTCTAAATTTGTTTTACCAGGATAAAAAACAATATAAGAAGCATAATAAACTATTTCAGATAATTCTTTAGCTTTTATTCCTAATAAAATAGCTAATCTACTAGGAGAACTATTTAAATACCAAGTATGAACTATAGGAGATGCTAATTCAATATGACCCATTCTTTCTCTTCTAACTTTTTGTTCTGTTATTTCAACTCCGCATTTTGAACAAATTTGTCCCTTTCTTAATATTGTTTTTTTAGAACAAAAACATTGTAAATCTTTAACAGGACCAAAAATTTTAGGACAAAAAAGACCACCTATTTCAGGTTTAGCTGTACGATAATTAATAGTTTCATAATTAACAATTTCACCATAAGACCATTGTCTTATTTCATGAGAAGAAGCTAAACGAATTTTAAAATAATCATACTCACGACTGCCATATTCTTTTTTATTTTTTAATTTATTATGAATATTATTTTTTTCTACATTTAAATCATATTCATGATTATAAAAATCAAAAACATTTTTAATTTGTTCAATAAAATCATCATTATAAAAAATTATTTTTTTTAAAAAAATTTGATCTATTTCTAAAAGAGAATTTAAATCATTTATTTGATTATTTTTTAAAATAATAACAAGATCATTTGATAAATTTAAATTTTTTAAATCCATAGGTAAACAAAATTTTTTTAAAACAGGTGAAATATCATTTAAAATTTCTTTATTTAATAAATATTTCAAATTAGACAAACTATAAGAATTAAAATCTATTAAATAATTAATTCCAATAGATTTCAATCCTTCTAATGTTCGGGAAGAAGAAAAAAAATCTTCAATTTTAATATTTAAATCCATAACCAAAATTAGTTTACTCCTTATTATTCACTAAAGAATAATGAACTTTATTTTCTTTAGTATCAGATTTAATTAATTCTACATGTAAACCTAATGATTGCAATTCTTTTGCAAAAACCCTAAAACTTTCAGGAATAGAAGGTTTTGGTAAAGGTAAATCGTTTACAATAGCATTATAAGTTTTATTACGACCAATTATATCATCACTTTTAACAGTTAAAAGTTCTTGTAAAGTATGAGCAGCACCATATCCATATAAACTCCAAACTTCCATTTCTCCAGTTCTTTGTCCTCCGGGACCACTATGTCCTTGACCACGTGTAGCTTGATTAGTAATTAAAGTATAAGGTCCTACATTTCTAGCATGTAACTTATCATCCACCATGTGTGATAATTTAATCATATATATTGTACCTACGGAAATAGGATGATCATAAGGTTCTCCTGTTCGGCCATCATATAAAATACTTTTCCCATCTAAAGGCAAATTAGCTTCTTGAAGAATATTGTTTAAATCTTCATTATTCACTCCATCAAAAACAGGAGTAGCTATTTTAATACCTATTTTTTGAGCCGCAAATCCTAAATGCATTTCTAAAATTTGTCCAATATTCATTCTACTTGGTACACCCAAAGGATTTAACATAATATCAATTGTAGTACCATCTTCCATATATGGAAGATCTTCTTGTGGCAAAATACGAGAAATCACTCCTTTATTACCATGTCTTCCTGCAATCTTATCTCCTTCTTTAATTTTTCTCTTTTTAGCAATATAAACTCTAACGCTTTCATTAATACCAGGAGTGGATAAAATATCGCCATTTTCAATAGAAAAATATTCAACACTTTGAACAATACCGCTTTCTCCAAAAGGCACTCTTAAAGAACTATCTTTATAATCGCGTGCTTTTTCTCCAATAATAGTTTGAATTAATCTTTCGTGAGTTGTAGGTTCAAAAATACCTTGAGGAACAATTTTACCAACTAAAATATCACCTTCTTTAACTTCAGAACCCGGAATAATAATACCTCTATGATCTAAATTTTTAATAGCATCTGCACTAACATTAGGAACTTGTCTTGTAATCTCTTCTTTACCTCCGCCTTTTTTTAATTCTCTTATATTAATTTCATATTTATTTATATGAATAGAAGTATAAGCATCATTTTGAACCAATTTTTCAGACATAATAATAGCATCTTCATAATTATATCCATCCCAAGTCATAAAAGCTACTTTTAAATTTCTACCTAAAGATAATTCGCCTTTATAAGTAGCAGGACCGTCAGCAATAATATCTCCTTTTTTAACAAATTCATTTTTTTTAACAATAGGTTTATGTAAAAGAAGAGTATTTTGATTAGATTTTAGAAAATTAGTTAATTCATAAACTCTTTCTATTTCTGTTTCATTTTCTTTAATAATAATTTTTTTAGCATCAACATAAGATATAATGCCATCTTTTTCTGCTATAACTAAACAACCAGAATCTTTGGCTATTCTGTGTTCTACGCCTGTGCCAACAATAGGAGATTCTGGGATTAAAAGAGGAAGAGCTTGTCTTTGCATATTAGTTCCCATTAAAGCTCTAGAAGCGTCATTATGTTCTAAAAAAGGAATAGAAGAAGTAGCGATAGAAACTATTTGTTTAGGAGAAACATCGATATAATCTATTTGTTCTTTATTAAATAATCCTGTTTCACCATTTTTTCTAGCGATAACTTTATTTTCTAAAAAAACATTATTTTGATCTAAAGATGAATCTGCAGAAGCAATAATCTTTTCTTCTTCTTGAGAAGAAGTTAAATACTCAAGTTTGTTATCTAAAACTTTTGTAATACCATTTTTTTGCTCTACTTTTAAAAAAGGGGTTTTAATAAAACCATATTTATCTACTTTAGCATATGTAGCCAAAGAAGAAATTAAACCGATAGAAGGTCCTTCAGGAGTCTCAATAGGACATAATCTGCCATAATAAGAATTATGAACATCTCTAACCTCTACACCAGCTCTGTCTCTATCAATACCTCCATTACCTAAAGCAGAAATTCTTCTTTTTTGTGTTAGTTCAGCTAAAGGATTTACTTGATCCATAAAATGAGATAAACGTGAACTACCAAAAAAAGTCTTAATAACTATAGATAAAGAAGCGAAATTAACTAAACCTCCTGGAGTAATAGAATCAAATTTACTAATAGACATTCTATCTTTTATATTTTTTTCTGCTCTTGTTAAACCAATACGAAATTGATTTTTTATAAGTTCTCCTACTAATCTTAATCTTCTGTTTCCTAAATAATCAATATCATCAACCTTACCAACATTTTGATAAAGATTAAGGTAATAACTTATACTAGCAATAATATCTGATAAAACAATATTTTCTTTTTCTTCTTGTTGATTATTTCCTATAATTTTAATAAAAACTTTATTTTCTTGTTCATCTAATAAATAAACATCTAAAACTTCATTCAAAACTATCTTATTTTGAAAATATTTGGTTTTATTTTTATTTTTCTTATTTGTAAAATATTTAATTATTTTTTCTTCTATATTATCTTTATTTTTTTCTAAAACACTCATTATTTGGTTATTTAATAAAGAATCTTTTGCAATTAATATTTCACCTGTTTTAAGATCAAAAATATTATCTTTAATATAAATAACTTCTTTATTATTTATTTTTTTTTTATAAGTCCAAACAAAATCATCATCTAAATTTATTTTATTTTCTATATTAGTTTCTAAATTAATTAATTCTATTCTAAATAATTCACGTTGCTTTTTTAATTCATCAATAATTTCTTTTGTTAAAAAAGTATCTTTTGGAAATAAAATTTTCCCATCATTTATATTTTTTATATCTTGAGCTAAAAAAGTATTTTCCGCTCTGTCTAAAACATCAAGCTTTTTATTTAATTTATATCTACCTACAGAAGATAAATCATATTTCTTACGATCAAATAATCTATTTCTAATAAATTCTCTTGCAGCATTAGCAGAAACTTTTTCTCCTTGATGTAATTTGGAATATAGTTCTATAATAGCATCATTAGAATTGGAATTATCATCTTTTTCAAAACTTAAATTAAGTAAATCATTTTTACCAAAAACTTTTTCAATATCTTGACGATTATTAAAACCTAAAGCATGAATAAACTTAGTTAAAGGTATTTTTTTAGATCTATCTAATTTAGCATACAACACATCTTTGTTACTTTGTTCATATTCTATCCAAGCTCCTCTAGTGGGAATAATTTGACCTTCAAAGCGAATTTTATTGAATTTAAGATCTAATTTTTCAGTAAAATAAGCACCTGAAGAGCGTATAATCTGCGATATAACAACTCTTTCTGTACCATTAATAATAAAAGTACCAGAAGGAGTCATTAAAGGCAAATCTGTCATTAAAATACGACTTTTTTTAATTTCTCCAGTAAAAACATTTTCTAATCTTACATTAACAAATAATTCAGAACCATAACTAAAATCTCTTTTTTGAGCTTCTTTAAAGCTTAATTTTGGTTTTTCTAAAAAAAAGTCATCAAAATATAGTTTTAAATCACCATTATAACTTTCAATAGGAGAAATGTCTTCTAAAGATTCTTGAATACCTTTTTTTAAAAATAATTCAAAAGATTCTGTTTGTGTTTGAATTAAATTAGGTAATTCAATATCATAATTAACTTTTGAATAATTACGACGTTCAGCTTTAGTACCATATTTCATATTTTGATATTTTTTCATTTTTGACTCCCAATATTTTTGTAGATAACATAATAAAATAAAAATTTATTTTAAATAATAAAAACCTAAGAGATATTTTATTTTTTTCTTAGGTTTTATTTTTAAATATTTAATATGTTAAAAATATTTTTTAATTTTCTTCTTCATTACATTCTTGCAATTCTACAATAGATCCTAAATTTTCTAATTTTTTTTTGATATCTTCCGCTTTTGCAATATCTAATTTTTGTTGAATAATAGAATTTTCCTTATCCACTAATTCTTTTGATTCAAATAGACCTAGTTCGGTTATTTTACGAACAAGTTGAATAGTAAGAATTTTTTTTTGCGGATTAGATTGTTTTAAAATAACGTTAAATTTTTTATCTTTGGTTTTTTCTTCTGTTTGAGAATTTTCAATATTTTGAAATTGTTCTGTGATATTAAACTCTTTTTTTAAATCCATTGATAATTCGTTAAGTTCAGATACGCTCATTTCTTTTAAATATTTTATAAAATCATTTTTATCTATTTTAGACATTTTGATTCCTTTCTTTTTTTTATAATATTTTTAATTTAAAAAAAATAAATTTTAATATAATTTATAATAAATATTATTAAATTTTATAATTAATATTTATTTTTTTATATTTTTAGATAATATATCTAAAACAAAAATAAATTCTCTAACTGGCATTAAAAGATTTGAAACTATATTAGATATTAATTCTTCTTTAGTTGGTAACATAGATAAATCATAAATCATTTCTTTAGAATAAAATTTTTTATTTATAAAACCTGAAATAATTTTCAAAAATTTATTATTTTTAGCAAAATCAAATAAAATCTTAAAAACTTTATTATTTTCTTCACTACTCAATATTATACCTTTAGGATATTTGATTAAATTAATGTTATTATTTTTAAAATCTATTTTGTCTAAAGCTCTTTTTATTATATTATTAGGATATAATTTGATTTTACTATCAAATTTTCTTAATTTTGCTCTTAATTCCGTAAAATCTTGAACTGTACAACCTATATATTCAAATAATAAAAATATTTTAGAATTATTAATATCATTGACTAATGTTTTTACATGTTCTTTTTTTTTTTCAATAATATTTTTCAACATGTAATTTTTGTATTCCTTTCTATAAAAAAATTTATTAAATAAATAAAAATAAAATCTCTTTTTTATTTATATTTAAAAAATATTTATAAAATAAATATTAATTTTAAATTTAATAAAAATCAGACATTTTTCTAGACTCAAAAGAAGAATAATCGATTTTAATACCAGGAGCCATGGTAGAAGAAATATTTAAAGATTTAATAAAATTGCCTTTTACCGTTTTCGGTTTTATAGAAATTAAGTGTTTATAAAAAAATATTAAATTAGATAATATTTGATTATTAGAAAAAGAATATTTTCCTAATATAATATGAATATTACCAGTTTTATCTACTTTATATTCAATTCTTCCTTTTTGAATATCCTTTACTATTTGACTAATATTATCAGTAACAGTGCCTAATTTAGAGTTAGGCATAAGACCTTTTGGTCCTAAGATTTTCCCTAATTTCGATATCAAAGGCATCATTTCAGGAGTGGCAATCAATATATCAAAATCTATCCAATTTTTAGAAATTTTTTCTATTAATTCTTGTCCTCCGTAAAAATCTACTTTATTTTCTTCTGCTTCTTTTAATTTCATACCCTTAGCAATAACAGCTATTTTTAATTTTTTACCAATACCTTCAGGTAAAATCAAAGAACCACGAATATTTTGTTCTACTTTTTTAGGATCTAAATTTAAAGATAAATTACATTCAATAGTAGCATCAAATTTAGCTACTTTTGTTTTTTTCATCAATTCTATAGCTTCAACAACTTCATATAACTTTTGTAAATCTATCATTTTAACAACAGATAAATATTTTTTAGATCTTTTCATATAATAAATTTTATAAAAAAATAACCTTTCAATAAATTTGAAAAAATATAAAAAAATTAAAAAAAAGAAAATTAATTAATCAATAATAAGTTATATAAAAAACAGAAAAAATTTTACATTTTTTATATATTTATTCTATATTAAAACCCATATTACGAGCAGTGCCTTCAATAATTTTACAAGCACTTTCTAAAGAATTAGCATTTAAATCAGGCATTTTAATTTTAGCTATTTCCTTAATCTGTTCATAACTAATAGTAGCTATTTTATTTTTATCAGAAGAACCTTTTTCAACTTTAGCTGCTTTTTTTAAAAGATCACTAGCAGGAGGAGTTTTAAGAACGAAACTGAAACTTTTATCAATATAAACAGTAATAACTACAGGAATTTTAAAACCAATCTTATCTTTGGAAGCTTCATTAAATTGACTGCAAAACAAAGGAATATTGACTTGTGCTTGTCCTAAAGCAGGACCTATTGGAGGCGCTGGATTAGCTTTTCCTGCCATAATTTGTAATTTTATTATTTTAGAAATTTTTTTAGACATATATTATTTATTTTCGAAACCTCTTAAATTTATATTTTTTTAAATTCAAAAAAATCTTTAAATAATTTTAAATATTAAAATTTTATTTTTTTTCAGAAACTAAATAATTTCTTTAAATTCGGAAAAAGAAATCTTAATAGGAGTAGTTCTTCCAAACAGATCTATTTCAACTATTAACTTATTTTGATTATAGTCTAAATAAGTTACTAATCCTTTCTGTCCTGACAAAGATTTTTTTGTAATTTCTACTTGTTTGTTTATCAAGTGATCATAATTTTTTTGAGTTTTTATACCTGCTTTATTTAAAATAGGTTCTATTTCATTATTACTCATAGGAACAGGTCTAGAATCATTGCTGCCTCGAATCGAACCTAAAAAATTTGTAACTTTAGGAATATTTCTCACAACAAACCAAGAATAATTATTAACAATCATTTTGACAAAAATATAACCAGAAAAAATTTTTTTTTCTTTTTCTTTTTTACTACCATCAGCCTTTATTTTAAAATATTTTTCTTGCGGGCATACAACTTCAAAAATAAATTTAGATATTTTAGTTTTACTATGAGTTAATTTCAGTAAATCTTTTTGTACAGAATTTTCATATCCAGAATATGTTTGAATAATATACCATTTAGGTTCTTCTTGTTCCTCTAATTCTATTTTATTTTTTTCATTCTGATCTTTTTCTTTTTTATTTGACAATTTATTCATAATAAATTATTACCTTCTATATTTTATTTTTTCTTTTTTTGTATTTAATCTATAATATTGGGTCTATTTTATCATACAAATAAGATAAAAAATAAATAATACATTCTAAAACAAAAGAAAAACAAAAAACTTGTATCATCTTGAAAAAAATTTTTTTATAAGATGGCCAAGAAATTAAATAAAATTCTTGAAATATTTTCTTTATAAAAGGAAAAATACCACATAAAAAAAAGCAAAAAAATAAAAAAAAGAAAAAAAAGAAAAAATATCGAAAATTAGGATTATTCTTAAAATAAGAATATTTTAAAGTTTGGCATATACCCATAAAAAGAATAGAAAAAAAAACTAAAAAAACATTAAATAAATTATATTCTCCTTTTAAGACTTTTAATATTGGAATATTATTCTTTTCTTCTTTATTTTTATATACCATTAAAAAAAACTCCTTTTATGAATTATTTATTATAATTATTTCTATCTATTCTCTTCATGTAAAATATGCTTTTTACATTTGGGACAATATTTGTTCAAATTTAAACGATTCTCTCTTAAATGAACAAAAACGTTATAATTACGGCTTAAACAATAACTACATATTAAAATATTTTTTTTTACCATAAAAAAAACTCAAATCACTTTTCTACTTATAAAAAATTCTGAATTAAAAAAAATATGAAAAAATAAGGAAAAAATATATAATTTATTTCAAAAAAATAAGCATTACATTAATTCTAACATATTTTTTTTAACTTATAAAAAATAAATTTACTACACATATAAAAAAGAATACATAATTAAAGCTGCTGTGACACTAACATTCAAAGAATTAATTTTACCTTTCATAGGTATTTTAATTAAAAAATCACATTTACTTTTTAATATAGGTCTTATACCTGCGCCTTCATTACCTAAAATAATAGCTAAAAATTTTTCTTGCAATATATTTTTGAAATCAAGTTGACCTTTTATATCTGTTCCTACTATAAGAAAATTAAATTTTTTTAATTTTAAGATAGTTTGAATTAAATTTTCTACTAAAAAAATATTAACATATTCTAAAGCTCCACTTGAAGTTTTAGCTACTGTTCCATTTAAAGATACTTGGTTTTTTTTACCTATAATAACTCCATCAAAGTTAGCAGCTTCTACTGTTCTTAATATAGCTCCTAAATTATGAGGATCTTGTATAGAATCTAAAACTAAAATTTTTTTTAAAAAAGAGTTAGATAAAAAATGATCTAAATTTTTATAAGTATAATCTTCTACTTCAGCTACAACTCCTTGATGTTGATTATTATTACTTTTTTCATTTAATTGATGTTTATTTAATAATTTAAAAGGAATATTAAAATTTTTAATAAAATTTAAAAAATATAAATCTTTAAACTTATAATCTATATATAAATTATATATAATTCTTTTAGCTTTTATAGCTTCTTTAATTATGTTTTTTCCATAAATGATCATTAATTATTCTTTCCATTTTAAATTTTTGATATTAAAAAATATTTTTAAAAAATTATTAATATTAAGAAAAAATTATTTTTTATATTTCAAAAAATAAATATCTAAAAAAATAAAAAAAATATTAAAAAAAAATAAAAACACAAAAAATTGATAATTATTAAATAGAAATAAAGAAATGTTTTCAGATTGAAAAATTTTTTTAAAAAATAAAAAATAACTTAAATTAAAAAATCCAAATAACATAATTAAAACTAATATAATTTTTTTCTTATTAAAAGGTAAACAATTTTTTATCAAAGAAAGGAAAAAAAAGAAAGATGCTATTATAGTAATAAAAAAAGGAATAAAATATTCTTTTGTGCTATCTAATGTGAATAATAACAAAAAATAATTAAAAGCTACACAAAAAGAATATGGCAGCGCTTTAATAAAAATATTTATTAAAAAATTTTCCTCTATTTTTTTTGTATTCGGCTCTAAAGCTAAAAAAAAGGAAGGAATACCTATAAAAAAAGTATCTATTAAATTAAATTGCAAAGGAGTGAAAGGAAAAATAATTAAATTAGAAGAAAAAAAATTATTTAATATAGTTATAATTCCTACCAAAAAAGAAATAATAGTTTTTATAAAAAATGAAACAGAAATTTTTCTTAAATTATTAATAACTCTTCGTCCTTCGGAAACTACTTTAGGCAAGGAACTAAATTTAGAATCTATTAAAACTAAATTAGATGCATTTTTAGCAGCTTCACTTCCGGCAGCCATAGAAATAGAAATATCTGATTCTTTAAAAGCTAAAATATCATTAACTCCATCTCCTATCATAGCAACTTTTAAGCCATTTTTTTTTAAATTGAAAATAATTCTTTTTTTTTGTTCAGGAGAAGATCTACCAAAAACATTATATTTTATTACTTTTTTATCTATTTCTTTATTACTTAAATTAGATAAATCTAAAACTTCTTTTTTATTTTTAATAATACCTAAACGATATGCTATATAACCAATTGTCAAAGGATTATCTCCTGAAATAATTTTAATTTTAACATTGTTTTCTTTAAAATATTGAATAGTTTTAATTACATCTGATTTAATTTGATCTTCTAAAA
This sequence comes from Candidatus Phytoplasma oryzae, assembly GCA_027945135.1. Classification (GTDB taxonomy): domain Bacteria; phylum Bacillota_I; class Bacilli_A; order Acholeplasmatales; family Acholeplasmataceae; genus Phytoplasma; species Phytoplasma oryzae_A. The sequence continues at coordinate 392,828 of CP116038.1, forward strand.
TAATTAAAGATATTATCTTATATTCGTTGTTATCATTTATTTGAGATATTTTTTTATCTGTTTGAACCAGTACTAAAACACGATAACCTAAAATAGCATTTTTTTCTATATCTTTTTTAATCGAATTAATTTTTTCTTTTAAAATAAATTCTGGTGATCCTAATAAAAATGTTCCTATTTTATCTATTTCAATAGCACTATATTTTCTTTCGCTAGAAAAACTTTGAATTTTATTAATTTTATAAAAAGAATCATTTTTTTTTAAAGAACAAAATTTTTCATTCAAAGCTTTTTGAGTAGGATTATTATTAGGAAAAGCAGTTATAATTTCAGATATTAATCTTGGTTCGAATAAATCATTATCTTTATATCTAATAATTTCTTTAACTAACATATTACCATTTGTAATGGTACCTGTTTTATCTAAACATAAAAAATTAATTCTAGCTAACATTTCGATACCAAAAAGATCTTTAATATAAGCATTTTTTTGAGCTAATTTTACAAAACCTACAGCTAAAGTTATGCTAGTTAAAAGAAATAAACCAGAAGGCATTAAACTTAACATAAAACCAGCTAGTCCTAAAAGAACTTCGTTTTTGCTTGTTAAATAAAGAGGTTTCATAGAAAAAAATAAAATACAAGACATAGGAATAATTAAAATAGTAATAAAAAATATTAAATGATAAAAAATTTGAGTTAAAGGAGTTTTGATTCTTTTATATTTTTTAGCTTCTTGAGTTATTTTAGAAATAAACATATCAGAACCTATATATAAAACTTCTGCTACAGCATTTCCTGAAATAACAAAACTTCCTGAATATAAGAAATCACCCTCTTTTTTGAAAATAGTTTTAGATTCACCTGTTAAAAGAGATTCATTGACTTCTATAGTACCTTTTTTAATTTTGGCATCAGCAACTATTTGAGAACCTAATTCCAAAAAAATAATATCTCCGGTTAAAATTTTATTAATAGGTATTGAATTTATTTTACTATCTCTTATGACTTTAGTATTTTGAAAATTTAATAAAGAAATTTTATCTAAAGTTTTTTTAACTTTAATTTCTTGAATAATACTTATTAATAAATTAACTAAATTAATAAATAAAAAAAATAGTTGTTCATAATGTTTACTTATTATTACCACAAAAGCAACTATTAATACTATTAAATTTAAAAAATTAAATAAATTATTAAAAATAATGTCTTTATAACTTTTATTAGTACTTTTATTTGTAATATTATATTTTTTTTCTTTTTCTTTTTTATATACTTCTTCTGAAGTTAAACCTTTTATATCAGTAATAAAATCTATTGGTTCGTTCTTTTCTTTTTCATTTTTTTGTTCTTTCAATAAAAAATCAATCATTGTACTTTTTACCTATCATATTTTATAAAAAAAATACTTAAAAATATTATTTTGACATAAATGTTAATTTTACTATATTAAAAAAAAATAATTGTCAAAAAAATTTATTGAAAATATTTTAAATAATCCCTTCTTTTAATAAAAAATCTCTAAAAAAATCTGATTTATAAAATTTTTTTTGTTTTTTATATTTTTTCCACATAAGATAATATTTTATGTGTCTTTTAGTAAATTTTTTTAAAATAATTTTAATACCTAAATTTTCTAATATATAAATTATAGTATTTTGTAATTCAGATAAAAAAAATAAGTTTTTTTTATTTTTATTCATATCTTTAAACAATTTTTCTATCAAAGTTATAACATTAGGAGTATTAATATTATTTTTCATAATTAAGTGAAATTGTTCAATATGAAAAGTATTTTTTTTCAAATAAAAAATTTTATTTAATAAAAATTGAAAATTATTTTTATTTAAAATATTTACTATTTTATTATATTTAATAATACAATTTTCTATTAATACATAATCATAATTAATAGGTTGTAAAAAATGATAAGATAAAAAAAATAATTTTAAAACATTAGGTTCTATTTTATTTAATAATTCTTTGGCTAAAACAATATTTCCTAAAGATTTACTCATTTTTTGTTGTTGATATTCAACATTACCTATATGAAGAAAAAAATTAGCTAATTTTTTATTTTCATTAGCAAAAAATTGTACTTGTTCATTTTCGTGATGAGGAAATTTTAGATCATGGCCTCCACCGTGAATATCTATAGTATTATTAAAAATTTTTTTAATCATAACAACACATTCAGTATGCCAACCAGGTCGGCCTTCGAACCAAGGACTTTTATATTTAACGCCAATATTAGTTTTTTTCCATAAAATAAAATCTTCTGGATTTTCTTTTTTATTATCTAATTCTTTTCTTGAATTTTTCCTAAGTTTATTTAAATTTTGATTACTTAAGAAACCATAACAAGATGATAAACGTACCCTGAAATAAATACCATCATTTGTAAAATAAGCATAATCTTTTTCAATTAATTTTTGAATATATAAAACTATGTCATCAATATAATCTGTAACTAAAGGTAAAATATCTATAGTATCAATATTTAATTTTTGTAATAAAATCAAAAAAGCATTTTTATACTTTAAAGATATTTCTTTTTCTGTTTTTCCTTCCTTTAAAGCTTTTAAGATTATTTTATCATCTATATCTGTAATATTCACAACTAAATTTATTTTAGAATAGAAAATTTTTAAATATCTTTTCAACATATCAAAAAAAATTAAAGATCTTATGTTGCCAATATGTAAATCATCATAAACAGTAGGACCGCAAAGATAAATATTAACTTCTTGTTTGTTTATAGGACAAAACAATTCATTTTTTCTAGTTAAAGAATTATAAAATATTAGCATAATTTGATTTATTTCCAAATAATTTTAAATATCTTTTTTTGATAAAAAAAATTTTAATTTAAATAGATAAAAAATTTTTCTATATTATTTAAAATTTTTGATTTACCTAATAAATTTAAATAATTTATCAAATGAGGTCCTTCATTTCTATAAGTACAAATTATTCTTAAAGTTAAAAATAAATCTTTTCCTTTTAATCCGCTTTTTTCCTGAAAAAAAGAAATCAATTTATTCATTATGTCTTCATTCCAAAATTTTAAATTATAAATATAATCATATAATGTTTTTAAAACATCTAATTTTACATTTTTTTTGATAAATTCTACTTGTTGATCATTTAATTTTAATTTTTTTATAAAAAAAACATTATATAATTTGACTATTTCTTCAAGATAACTTATTCTATCTTGGAAACAAAAAGTTAATTTTTGCAAAAATTCTTGATCTAAAAAAATATTTTCTTTTACAAAAAAAGGTTTTATTATTTCAACTAATTCTAAAATTGGTATTTTTTTTATATACTGATTATTAATAAAAAATAATTTTTTATCATCAAAAACAGCAGGAGACTTAATTAGTTTTTTAACATCAAATAATTCAATTAATTCTTTAGGCTCTAAAATTTCTTTAGAAGCTGAAGGATAAAAACCTAATAAAGATAAAAAATTAAATAATGCATTAGGTAAAAACCCCATATCAATATATTTTTGAATAAAATGTAATGTACTATTTTCATCTCTCTTACTCAACTTTTTTCCATTTTTATTTAAAATTAGAGAAATATGACCAAAAATAGGAACAGACCAATTAAAAGCATTATAAATCATAATTTGTTTAGGTGTATTAGTAATATGTTCTTCTCCTCTTAAAATATGAGTAATACCCATCAAATGATCATCTATAGCAGCAGCAAAATTATAAGTAGGAAAACCGTTTTCTTTGATCAAAATCCAATCTTCAATTTCTTTACTTTGAAATGATAAACAACCCCTAACTAAATCATTAAATTCATATTTTTTATCTTGATTTGAAGATACACGAAAACGAATAACATATTTTTTACAATCGTTTTGTTTATATTCTTTATAAGCCATTTTTTTATCTAATAATATTTGAGCATATTTAGAATAAATATTTAACCTTTCGGATTGTCTATAAGGACCAAATGGGCCGCCACAATCAGGTCCTTCTGACCAATTTATCCCTAACCATTTTAGTTGTCTTAATTGATTTTGTTCGCTATTTTCTATATTTCTACATAAATCAGTATCTTCAATTCGAATAATAAAAACACCTTCATAATGAGAAGCAAAAAGATAATTAAATAAAGCAGTTCGTGCATTTCCAATATGTAAAAAACCTGTAGGACTCGGAGCGTAACGAACTCTTTTTTTGACATTCATTTAAAACTTAACTCCCCTTATTACAAAAAAATAAAATATAAAATAAAAAATCATTTTTTTTAAAAAAAATAAAAATTTTTAACGTTTAGAAAATTGAGGAGCGCGACGAGCTTTTTTTAAACCATATTTTTTACGTTCTACACAACGAGAATCTCTAGTTAACAAACCAGCTTTTTTTAAAACAGTTCTTAAATGAGGTTCTGTTTTCAACAATGACCTAGATATACCCAAACGAATAGCACCTGCTTGTGATGTTATTCCGCCGCCATAAACATTAATTTTAATGTCATATTTATCAAATGTTTGAGTTAATTTTAAAGGTTTAATAGTTTCTAAACGTGTTTCATGAGAAAAAATATAATCATTTAAATTTCTTTTATTAATTTTAATATTACCTGTACCTAAAGTTAAAATAACTCTAGCTACTGAAGTTTTACGTCTACCTGTTCCAAAATATTGTACTTTATTCATTTAATTTATACCTCTAAAATAATTGTTTTCTGTGATTTTTGATTATGAACATTATTAGGATAAATAAATAATTTCTTACGCATTTGATTACCTAATTTAGTGTGAGGTAACATACCAAAAACAGATTTTTCTAAAACACGAGTAGGAAATTTTTTGATTAATTCTAAAGCTGTTATTTTACTTAAACCTCCTGGATAACCAGAATGTTTATAATAAATTTTTTGTTTCCATTTTTGACCAGTAAGTTTTATCTTGGAAGCGTTTATTACAATAACATAATCTCCATTATCAATATTAGGAGTATAAGCAGTCTTTAACTTACCTTTTAAAATAGAAGCAATTTTAGTAGAAATTCTACCTAATGTTTTATTTTGAACATCAACTATATACCATTTTCTATCCATTTGTTGTTTATTTATAGAAATAGTTTTGTTATTTACTTCTAATTTATTTTTTTTATTATTTTTATCAATCGTTATTTTATCCATTAATAATATTAAATCCCTTAACTAAAATATTTTTTTCTTATTTTTAAATTTATATTTAAAATTGAAAAAATAAAAAAATTTCTTTATTTATATTTATCAAAATACTTAAAAAAATAAAATAAAGTTTGAAAAAAATAAACAAAAATAAAAAATTATTCATTATTTATAATAATAGACTATTTTCAAAAAAATTAAATTTTTAAGAAACGAAATTATATATAATTAAAATTATTATAATTTTAAATAAATTTAAAAAAATATTATAAAGATAAATTAAACAAATAAATGAAAAAAATAATAGTCAATTATTATAAATAATATTTTAAAATAAAAAATTTATAAAAAATTAATTTATAAAAAATTATAAACTAAAATAAATAAAAAAAATAATAAATAAAATATAAATAATTCAATCTTACAGTTAAACATACAATAAGTATATAAAAAAATTAAAAATGTCAAATGAATATTTTTATTTGAAAAAATATGAAATTAAATATTTTATGGAGCGAATGATGGGAATCGAACCCACATATCTAGCTTGGAAGGCTAGGGTAATAACCATTATACGACATTCGCATGATTTAATGGTCGGGAAGACAGGATTTGAACCTGCGACCTCCTGGTCCCAAACCAGGCGCTATACCAAGCTAAGCTACTTCCCGAAAAAAAATAAAAATTTTAAAAATGGCACACCCAAGAGGACTCGAACCCCTAATCTTCTGATCCGTAGTCAGATGCTCTAATGTAGATAGAAACGTTAATTTATAAATTTCTAATATTAAAATGAAAATAAAATTTATTATAACGAGCCCCTACCCAAACCGGACAGGCATGTCTCCATGCATCCGGCTTTCCAAGTTCAACTTTTAAAATAACCTTTTTTAAAAGTTTAGATATTTAGATTAAAATATTATTGATACAAAACAATTTATTTTTTAGTGGATAAACAAGGTTTATACTAGCTATCTATAAACATTTATAAAATATTTTTACCAATAAATATTTTTAAAAATCTTTTTTCTCTCTGCTTTCCTTCGCCTTGTAAAGGGCTTTCCCCTTTTCCCTGGTAGGTCATAACGCCTACGACTACTATGTTAGCTCTGCAACCATAATTCTTTTCTTATTTTGTAATTTTGGTAAAACAAAATATATAGATTAAACTCTGGTTATCAATTTTTTTATTGTTTAATCAACGAATCTTAGGTCTTCCTAGGTAGCTATAAATTATAGGTTAATAATAAATATCGGTTTGAGACTTATAATAGAGTTTTTTGAAAAAAAATTTTTCATTTTCTCTTGAAATAAGAGTTTTTTCAAAAGTTTTTTATTATTTTTTTCTTTTGATGATAATCATAAAATATAATTGGAAAATATTTATGTTCTCTTATTTTAGATATTAAAGTCATTTAAAATATTAATTTTTTTTAATTTAAATATCTAAAGATTAGCTTTTTTCAATCTTCATTCTTAGCTCTTCATATTTTTTTCAAATATTAAACCTTATTTTATTTTCTCTTTTATTAATTATAGAACTAGATAAAAAAAGATAAATAAAATTATCATTTTTTAATTTTAAAATTCTATTATTTATATAGACATGCTATTTTCCCTTTTATTCTTTCAAATATAAGGTAAGTCTATTGAGTTCTTCTATTATCAAAAGAAGAGAAGTACCTTAAATAAAAAAATCAAAAATCTTCTTTAATTTATGCTCGAACTAGCGCCCTCCAATTAAGCTATGGGTGTTAATTTTTTTATTATTTTAAAATAATAATTTGGTGACCCGTACGGGATTCGAACCCGTGAATGCATGCGTGAAAGGCATGTGAGTTAACCATTTCTCCAACGGGCCATTTTTTTATTTTTGTATAATAAACCATTAATAATCAAAAAAATAAAAGGTTATTTTAATTTAATTATTTAAAAAATTAATTAATAACTTTATTAAAAAAAATAAAAATAAAATATTATAAAAACAAAATATTTATAACAATATTATAACAATTTTAAAACTAATTATCAATTTTTTTTTATTTTTGAAAAAAATAAAAAAAACAAAATATTTATTTTTATTAAATAAAATATTATAGTTTAATATAAACTTTTACTATTGAAAAAAATAAATCTTATTAAAATATAAAAATTATTTTTACTACCATAAAATAAAAATAAATATTTTATAAATTCTTAATTGATGAATGAATAATTAATAATTTTATATAAAAATTTTATATAAATTTTTTATATATATTATTGAAATAAGTTTTTATTTTGATAATTTTAATAATTACTAAAAAAAAGAAAAAAATAGATTGGATTTAATTGTTTTTTTCATTGTTTAATAATTATTAAAAATAAAAATATCATTTAAATATAAAATTTAAACTTATATGTATAAAAAAATTATTATAAAAAGCGAATAAAAAAATAAATTAAAAAATATCTTTTATTGCGTTGAATTAAATTTCTTCTATACATAAATTTTTTTAATATTTTATATTTTTATAAAAAAAATTACAAAATACTCCCTCGAAAAATTATCAATTCTATTTTCCCTGATTTATATAATTCTCTTATAAAATAAGGAATTTTTTTGTGATATAATTTATCCTCTTTAATATATAATGAGGTGTATTTCTTTTCTGAAAATATAAACTTTTTTATTATCCATATTTTTGAAGAATTTTTCAGCTTCTTTAAAAACTTCAGGAAGATAACTATCAAAATCGTATATTTCAGTTTCTTCAGGAAGACGACAAACAAAAGTTTCTTTGGACATTTCTAAAGCTAATCTCCTTAACTTATCCCAATATAAAACATTATCTAATTTATAAGCAAAAGATTTTAATTGTTTTTCTGCTTCTACAAAATCAATTAAATCATCCTTAAATAAAACTTCTAATCGTAGTCTTTCAATATCCAGTTCATTTTTTTCTCTCTTTCATCTTGTTGACGACTTTTTTAGGATAAAGACCATTTTCAATAAAATTTCCTTTTTTAATAATATAACCTCTAAAAAGGTCTAAATTATTTCCAAATTTTTTTTTAGGTAATTGAAAATCAGCAGTTCGGTATTCTTCTTTTCCTTGTGCATTAATAAAAGGTAAAGCAAAAAATTTTTGAGCATCTTTAAGATCTATTTTCTTATCAAAAGCTAATAAAGCATGAATATGTAAACCGGTTTTTATTAATATGATAATCATTACAACTTATATCATAAATAACATTAATTTCTTTTTTGTTTTTTTTCTACTATTACTATTAAATAAATTATTTTTTTCTTTTAATAATTTAATAAATTTTTACTTATAAACAGGAAATCTTGAATATGTTAAACCAATCTTTTAGCTTGTAATCTCAAAGGTTTCCAATTATTTTTAACATTAATTACTACCAAAGATCTATTTTTTGGTATAATAATGTTTTATTGTTCTTGTATTAATGAACACATTCCTTTTCTAAAAAAGCCTTCGGACATTTTTTTTAAATTTAGATAATAAAAATTCGAAAGTTAATTTATAATTTAATCTTTAAAAAATAAGTCGAGGAAAAAGCCTTACGGCTTTTGGATGTTTATTTATTTTAACTGTTTTTTCAATTTTTTTTTCATTATGTCAACCTTTTGGAATGTTTTTTTTAAAATTGAGTTAATAAAAACTCGAAAGTTAATTTATCATTTAATCTTTCAACAGAAGGTCGTATGAAAAGCCTTACGGCTTTTTAATAGGCCTGTTCGGCCCCTATTGAAAAAACCTTCCGGTTTTTTCTGATAAGAGGAATATGGTGAAAAAAGTAAAAAAGAGATAAAAAAGTTAACAAGCGATGTTTCATAATAAAAACCCCTAAATTACCTAAAGCAGCAGTTCCAGTTCCTAAAAAACCATCTGTGAGAGATGTGTCATGACACCTTCGATATCTCTATTTAATTTATCAATATAAGAACCTGCAGTATCTAAAACCTTTTCTAAAGTAGAATCATCAGCAGCAGAAACATTGTGTTCAGGTCTAAATTTAAATTTAGCTTTAATAGTATTGCCAGAAGAAGAAGAAACATTTTCTGAAGAATTCTTTTTTAATCTAACTGTAACAGTATTTTTATTGGGATTAACAATAACAGGATTCCTTTGTAGAAACTGATTGGGGTACTTCTTGGATAAAAACTTGAACAAATGGTTCAGGAAATGATTTTAAATTTTCAGAACCAAAAAGTTCTGGAAAAAAACAAAAAGGACAAAATAATAATAAGAAAATAAAAAAAATCAAAAATAAAATAAAAAACAGAGATTAAACACAAAATTGAAATAACAAAAATAAAAACAAGACTAATAAAAGACACATTAAAATATAATAAACATAATAAATATGATAATAAAAAATATGATAAAATAATCATTTATGAACAACTCCTTTTTGAAAAAAGTTAAAGCCATGTTTTTTTAAGATATACTTTTCAACTTTTTTTATATTGATTATAAGGAATTTTATTATCATAAGTTTTCTTTTGTTTTGAATAATTATTTTTATATATACCATAATTAAGAGATTTATAATACTTTTCTTGTTCAGATATTTTTTTAGTTTTAAATAAATTAAAAAATTTATAAATAACTAAACCAAGAAAAAAAATAATGTTAAAAATAATTCTGAATTTCCATAAAATTACAAAAATAAAACCAATAACTAATAAAATAAAATAATCCAAACAATATGAACAAAAATATCAAAATTTCCTAAAATCTTAACTTTTTCAACATAATCAATTAATGCTTAAACATGTTCTCCTAGTTATATAATAAAGTTGTAAAATTTTTTAAAAAATATTAACATATTTACATCCTCCTTAGATGGATGGCAACCATATAACTTTTATCCGTCAAGATAACTTTTATCCGTCAAGACCCTAAAGGGTGGATAATACGGTGATTTAGTTGATTTTAATTTCTTTATATTTAATGAAAAATAAATTAAAATCTGAAACCAAAGACATTCTTAAACATATTATAACAATTTTAAATATAATTGCAAGACTTTTAAGCTTTTTAGAAAGAAATAAATGAATTTTAGGCATAGTTCTCCCATCAATCATTGTTTTTAATTTAGAAGAGTTGTTAATTCCCTTTGCACATCGACAGGGTTTAAGTAAATATCATAAGCACTCATCGCTAAATAAAGTTTCTTTTTTAAAAAAAACTGTTCTTTAGCTTTCTTTTTACCTCGAATGTATAAAGGAGATAAAATATTTTTTTGATAAATAAGAGTGTAATAATAAAAATCATGAAAGTTTAAATTAGTCCTTCTATATTGACAACTAATACGTTTTTTTAAAGTAGTAATTTGTTTTTTTAAAGCTTCTTTAGGATATAAACGACCATTATTTTCTAAATAAACTAAAGCCTCTTGGAAATGCTTTTGTTGGGCTTGATCTTCACTTAAAGATGATAAATATTCTACAAAGGGATTTTCCACTGGCCATTGAGGAATGAAACTAGTGTTAAAATAACTTAAATGATAGTTAGGTAACCCATTAACAAAATCCTTACCGATTAAAAGTTCTTGGTATTAAACAGGTGGATGAACACAATTACGAGAAAAAACATAAATTCTTTTATTTTTAAAACGTTTAGTTTTCTCATAATTTTCCTGTAATTGGTTTTGAACAAAATCATGTTTTTGTTGTCCTAAATGCATTAAACTTTTTTTAACATGATTGGTTTTGGCTTTAGCTAAGTATTTAATTAAATATCTTAAAACTTGGTATTCAAAGTTTTCATTTAACATTTTTACTTTTTTTTAACCGTTTTTAAATTCATTTTGACGTTTTTTATGAAAATCTAAGACATATAAATGTTGAGCCACATTTAAAGGTTGTTTAAACTCTTCTTCTGTATAATTTTCCCCAAAATGTTTAAGAGCTACTTGTTGGACCGCTTTCTGCCATAATTCAAAAACATGAACCTTTAAATAATAATTTAAGGTATCAGTTTTATAAAGACCTTTTTTAGGTCCTTTTTTTTCGTAATAACGAACATGAAGAGGTTGAGCCGAAGGTTGATATTCATAACCTTGTCTTTTTAAATTTCCTATTTTACTAAGATCTATATTTAAAATATTATGATAATGAATACTGCCTTGTTGTTGGTTTTGAAGTTCTAAAACATGAAAAGTTTTTAAATTTTGGAGTATTTCTATCCCATAAATTTCATTAATTTCTCTTCTGATAAAATAATAAAATTTTTTCAAAGCTTTATTCATTAAACTTTTATCACGAGACATTTGACAAGGTGGAATGGTTAAAGTGAGAAAACTAACTAAAGGTAAATCACTAAAATTATAATAAAGTTTCATTAATTGCAGACGACTATTTCTAATAAAACCTCTTAATTGTTTTTCTTGAAAAGAAGTAACAGATTGTTTTTTTAAAGTTTCTTGTTTGAACCAAAATTTTTCATATTGGTTGATATCACACAAACAATGAACATAATTTTTTTCTAAACATCTTTCACATATTTTTAAATGATGAAAAGAAGTATACCATTCTGCAAAATCAGGGTCTGTTTTTAACTTGTAGTTAAATTCCGCATAATCTCTTTTTTTATCTACTCCTTTTTTTAATTGGTCTCGTAAAGAGAGACTCATAGCTTTACGATAAATAAACGCTTTAGTATCAATACTTTTAACAAATAAAACATTTTGATAATAAAAAGTTTTTAAACGTTGAGAAGTAGGAGCAGGAGTATTTTGGATTAAATCAGCTAATTTTTGAGCATTAAGACCTTTAGTAGTATTTTCATAAAAAAGAGGTTTAAAAGGGCTCTTTTCTTTAAGCATTTCTTTTAAAGTACTCATTTTGTTCATCCTTTCTTGGATATTTTTTAAAAAAAAAAGAAAATTAGTTTTAGTTCATAAAAACTCGAAAGTTAATCTATTATTTAACCCTTTAAAAGGGATTCGATAAAAAAACCTTACGGTTTTTGAATGTTTATTTATTTTTCACTTATTTATAAAAGTTTTTATAAAAAAAAGAAAGAATAAAAATATTAATAATTTATTATTATCTTTTTTTATAAAAATTTTATAAATAAGTCTAAAATGAAAAATAAATAAACTTTTGTAAAGATTCTATAAATAACTCAATATAATTAATTAAATAATTAAGATTTATAATGATTAAATCTAAAGAAAATATTTATATTTAAAGAACCTTCGGGCTCTTTTTTTTTTAAATATATATATATTCCTTCACGCTTTTTTTTTTTAAAGTGATTCTTTTTGTTGAGAAAGAGTTTTGTGTTGATGAAGAATAGAATTTAATTTAAATGCCGTATTATTAATGTTTTTTTGAATTATTAATTGTTGTTGTTCTGTTATTTGATTATAAATATAACTTTTATATCCAATACTAATAAAACCATAAAAAAGAATAATGAATAATAAAAGAGAAGGAAGTATTTTAAAATAATAATAATTATTTTTAATAAGATAACCTCCTTTCTAAGAAAGAAGATAGAAGAAAGAAACCTTTTCAGAGTTTTTTTTAAATATTGCTAAAATATAATTTTAAATAAAATGAAAAATAGGATATTCAGTTCCTAAAATATCTTTTAATTTTCGTATTGCTTCTTTAAATTCTTTCCATTCAGATTCCACATGTACGTGTGCTGGATTATATTTTTCGTTGAAATAATTTTTTTTAAGCAAAACAAAAAAATAATAAAATTGTTCAGAATTTAAAGGTTTTTGTTGTACATAAGAAAAAAATTCATCTTTATTTATAATATACGCAAATAAATATTCTAATTCGTCATCACTATAATACATTTTAATAATCGTTTTTAAATCATAACCACCTTGATAAAGAGACCAATTATCAAAACAACTAGAAGTATCGCGTAAATTAATATTAGCTTGCTTAAAATCTGAAGCAGTATAACCATTTTTAGCTAACTGTTTGAAACTAACTCCGAACATTTGTTGAGCTTCTATGACAGTTAAACCAGCCTTTTTAGCTTCTTCAACACTAGTTAAGAATCCTGCTTGTTTTAATTCTTCTACAGTAACCATTCCTTTTTCTTTTAAAGTTTTAATAGGATAATTAAGAGTTTCTATAATTTGAATATTATTGTTTTGGTCTACAGTTTTATATATCTCTTTTTCAGGAGTAAAATATTGAACCAAAACATCTGGTTGTATTACTTTGATTTTTCTAGAAGTAGCGTTATTATTTTCATCTAAACCTAATTGGTAATATTCTTTGGTACCATCAGATCTTACCACTTCCACAGGATAATTTAATAATTGGTCTACAACTTCTTTCATTTTCTTATTTTCTTCAGCGTTTTTTGCATTTAATTTAATGGCTTCTTGGTCAATATCGATATTTTCTAAAGCTTTTCTTTGTTGAATAGCCATATGATAACGATAAGACATACCACAAATACCCATAATTAAACAAAAGAAAACACCTAAAGTAATCAGAACAGGCACAGTTTCATAATGTTTACCATAAATTTTAATACTCATCTTCTTTTAAAAAAAAACCTTTCACTGGTAAATAATCTTCTGTTAAATAAGACAAAAGTGTTATTTTAATAATTATTTGAATTAAAAATTTTACTATTATTATAAATCGTTGAAAAAGAAAAATCAAAAATTTAATACTAGGTTCTAAAACAATAATGAATAATTGAATTATAACTCTGCCGGTATTAAAGACTAAAAAAATAAATTGAAAGACGAGATTAAATAAAACACTGATAAAATGAATAAAAGTTTTTTGTAAATGACCACTTATTTTTTTAAGAACATCTGAAAAACCTTCTACGGGTTTTAAGATCACTTGCAAAGCTACAGAAATTAAGCCAGAAAGACCAGTGACAGTAGTAATTTCAAAACTATGTTCTAGAAAATAAGTAGTTAAACTACGCCAAATTTGAAAAAGAGGTAGATAAACAGTTTTTAAAAGTTCTGTAAAATCTTTAAAAACTTGTATAAAAAATTTAAACATGTTGATAAAAAAGAGAAGAAAAGGAAAAAGAGTAATGATGGTTTGATAAAAAAATTTAATCCCTTTTCCTATCCAAGTTAAATAAGTAAACCAACCAACGTTATAATGAAAAAAAGTACTTTTCCAAGAACCAAAAAAGTTTATCAAAAACAATTTGAAGAACAATAATCCTTCTTTATAATTAAGAGAATAAAGATATTGGGCTATTAACCAGTAATTTTTAAAAAGGAGATTCATGGTTATCATTTATCTGAGTAGGATTATAAAGTTCTTGAAGACCATCTGGAGGAGTAGTTTGAGTTTCAAAAGCTTTTTCCAATGTATCTTCTCGTTTCAAAGAAGGACTTTCAATAATAGGATAATCCGTGATTTCTCTTTTAATAGTTTGGGTATATAAACCATATTTTTGATTTAAATGTTCAATTAAGTTTCTTAACTTAATAAAATCTTCCGCATACATTTTATTACTTAAACGACCTTTAGAGTCATAAAAGAATTTCTTTAAAAAAGTCACTAATTCCTGAGAAAGGAAAGATTCTTCCAATCTTCTAAAAATCATTTTTTCTTTGAAATAAAGAAACAACCAAGTAATTACCGCTCCGCTCATAAAAGCAGCTATGCGGTAACACCAAACCAAATTTAACTGAGAATTAACAATCATGTTGATTATCCTGGTTATTTAAAAAACTTTTACTTAAACGAATTAAGTAATAGAAGAAAAAACATAAAAAATAAACATACCAATAAGAAAAATCATCGATTCTAGATATTAAAAGTTGTTTTTCTAAAAAATAAAATTGAGAAGAACATTGAATATAAAATTGAATCAGTTTTAAGAAAGTTAAAAATAAAAAACTAAGAAAGGAGATTTCCTTTAAATCTAAAAAAAAGTTTAAAATTATTTTTTTAATCCTTAAAGAAAATCTTTGAAGATAAATTAAAATTTTCATAATTTTTTTCTCCTTATTTTTAATTATTTAAAAAACAAATAAAGGCGCAGAGATTTTTTTCTTTTAAACGAACGAGAACGCAAAGACTTCTTTTTTCTAGTATAAAAATAACGTTTTTTTTTTTTTGGTAACATCTTGATCACTTACTTAAAAACATAAATAAAACAATAATAGTCACGGATATTCCTATATATCCTAAAATTTCTCTTATATTCATTTTAGCTTCCTTTCTCGATTTCATAATCTTTTATTTATTGTTTTTTTTTGAACTGATATTCTTGAATAAATTCTAATATCCAATCAGGGTTGTAATAACCGATTTTAAAACATTCAATAAATTCTTTTCTTGCTTTATCTTTTTCTTTTTTAACTTTGTTCCTCATAAGGAAGATGAGATGCTTTAATCTCTTTATAAATTAGATAAAAAGTCCAAGATAAACCAATAATAAAAATAATTAAAAAAATAATTTTTTCACTAATCATTTAAGATGATCTCCTTTTTACAAAATGATTTGCTTAAGCTATTAAGCTTTATTCGCTTTTTCCCCTGATAAAATAATTATCGACAGCTTTATTAAATTTAGCTATAACAGTAGTTTGACCCGAGCCAAATTTACCATAAAGAATATAAACAATGGTAACTAACCCAATAACTATCATTAATCTCCAAAAAAGTTTTTCTAAAAACGGTTTTCTTCTAGTAGTTCTGCGAATTAAACGATAACGATAACGAGACATAAATATTTTTCTCCTTTTTTTATTTCAAATTTAAATATTTAAATTTTATAAATAACTTTAACTTATTTTCAAACAATAAAAAAAGGTTTAATTAACACTTATAATTGTGTTAATAAACCTTTAAGTTTATTTAAAAACTAATTAAGAAATAATAATTAGTTTTTATATTTGTTTATATTTATTTTTTTATAAAATTTGGTTAGTTCTGAAATCACCTATTATATTAAACCACCCTGTTATAAAGATACGTTTTTATAAAAAGAACAATAATTAAAAAAAATTGTTTTTTTAAATTTGGCAGCAGTATAACTCAAAAAAAAAATAAAAGTAAACTATCTAATTGACTTTTTACTAAAAAAATAAAAATCTGTTAAAAAAAATTTTAAAAACTCCTGAATTCTTCATATGATAATAAAATCCCTATTATTAGTCATTTATTCTCTAAAAAAAGAAAATCAAATCAAATAATCAATTTTTATTAAAAAAAGAAATACTTAAATAAAAATAAAATTATTTTATAAATTTTACCTATTACTCAACCTTCTTTCATGTAACTTTGATATAAAAAACATATAAAATAAATCATATTTTTACTAAATTTTATTTCCATCAAAAAATTTCATATTTTCATTAAATTTTAAAAATTTATTTTTTATTTTTTCGGAACAAAGAAAAAAGAAAGTAACAAAGAAAAAAAACACATAATTTATAATTTACTTACTTATTAAAGTAAGTAAATTATATATGTATTACCGTATTTTTCACGTATTGTTCACAAATACTTTATATTTAAAAAAAACTTTTTGTCAATAAATTTTTTAAATTTCTTTTTAAAAAGAAAAAAAGAAAAGCTTTCGGTAAAAAAAGAGGGGAGAGACTAACGATTGAGAGAGTGTTCTCCACTCTCTTCTTCTTACTTTAATAAAAAAAGATATATATGTCCTCATTAGAAACATACTATTACACTCATATTACAATTTTTTATTTCTAAAAAAAGAAAATTATTTTTTTAATGATATAATATTAGAAAAAATCAATTACGATATATACGATAATAAAAAAAATAAATAAAAAGATTATTATATATTATATATGAGGAAATATTTGTAAATGATATTACGCAAAAGACAAAAAGAACTTGTTGATAAAATAGTAAAAGTTTTAGAAAAAAGAAATAATGCTTTTGTAATTGCTCCTACTGGTTCTGGAAAAACTATCATGTTTTCGCATATATTAAAAGAATTGTTAGAAAAAAAAATAATTAAAAAAGCTTGTATTTTAGTGGATAAAAATTTAATTAATGAACAAAATAAAGCTAAATTTGAAAAAATAAATCCTTATATTACTACATGTTTATTTAATTCTCAAATAAAAAAATGGGATGCACAAGTTATTTTTGCTATGATACAAACTTTAAATAAAAAAGATAATCTGGAAAATATAAATAATATGGATATGTTAGTGATTGATGAAGCTCATCATGCTACTCAAAATAACACTTATAAAAATGTTATCGATTACTTTAACAAAATTAATCCTAATTGTAAATTTTTAGGAATGACAGCAACAGCAAGGAGAGGTGATCGAAAAAATTTAAATAATGTTTTTCAACAAATTGATGATCAAATAAAAATTAAAGAATTAATTGATGCAGGATATTTAGTAAGTCCGAAATTATATACTCCGGACATTGGCATCAGTAATCAAATTAATAAAATAACAAAATCAGATAAAAATTTGAATTATAATATGGATCAAATAGAAAAAATTATGAATACTGAGCCAACCAATGAAGCTGTTTTCAAACATTGGTATGATAAAGCTAAAAATCGCCAAACTGTTATTTTTTGTTCAAATTTAAAACATGCCGAAGGTGTAACAAAATTTTTTAAAAATAAAAATATTAATGCTGAAATGATTTCTAGTAAATTAGATGATAAATCAAGAGATAAAATTTTAGATGATTTTCAAGAGCAAAAAATACAAATCGTAATTAATGTTGCTGTTTTAATAGAAGGTTGGGATTGTCCAATAGTATCATGTATATTACTTTTACGTCCTAGTTCTTGCAAAGCTACTTTAGAACAAATGATAGGAAGAGGATTACGTATTCTTGAACATCATAAAATTATTAAAAAAGATTGTATTGTAATAGATTTTGGTAAATCTGTAGAAAAACATTTCAATAAATTATTTAAATCTATAAATAAATTAAATTTAAATAAAAGAAAAAATATAAAAAATAATTTTTATAATTATGATAATTATGAAGAAACATTTTCATTAACCAAAAATAAAAAAATGATTATGAAGATAAATAATTTCACATTAAAAGAAGTTGAATTATCTTTTTTCACTAATAGTAATCAATTTGATGATATTCATTTTAAATGGATTAAATTAAATGATAGAAAACGTTGTTTTATAGCTAATGGTTTCGAATCTTTTTCTTTTATTATTAAAAAAAAAGATATTTGGTATGTTATTGGTGGATTAAAGAAAAAATCAAAAGAAAATAATAATTTTACTAAAATTTTAATGAGAGGAACTAAAAAAAATTGTTTTGCTTATGCTAATGATTGGTTAAATAAAAATGAAACAAATGAAAGCGCTCATAAAATAAGACCATGGTTAAACCAACTTATTACTGATAATCAAATGAAATTAATATATGATTTATTAAAAATAATAGATAAAGAAAAATTTCGATTTGATTTTAGCAAAAATAACATCAAAAAATTAAACAAGTATACCGCTTCAGTATTGATTATTTGTATGAAAAAACACAAAGAAATAAAAAAAATTTATAAACAAATTAAAGACTAGTAAAATTTTATTAAATTTCAACAAAGAAAAAAATAAAAATAGATATTTTTATTGATAGATGTTTGGTTATTTTTAAAAAATATTGAATTATAATGATTTTTATATCTTAAATATAATCTAGAAATTAATTATTTAAATAAGCTTGAAAATAAAATCAAATATAAAAGAATAAAAATTAATAACTTTTAAAATACAAGAAAAAATTATTTTAATAATAACTTTTTTATAAAAATTAAAATATGTTTTAAACCATATTTTAATCGTTTTTTTTACTATATTCGAAAAATGATAACATTTCTAATTTTATTTTTTGTTATTTTCATTATGAAATTTTTCTATTTGTTCAAACATATTTAACAAAATTATAATATTATTATAAGTAAAATCTATTATTTTTATTTCAGATTTTTTATTTATATATTTTTTTTTTATCTTTTTTATTATAAAATAAAATTCTTAATTATTGAAAAAAAGAAAAATTTTTTTCTATTTTTGAAAAAAATATTTTTTATATAATGCAAAATACATTCTTTTATTTTAAAAACTACTTATTTTTAACTTTTTCTTCAATATTGAATTATTTTATTTTTTCAACTAAATTCTTGTTCTAATTTTGAAATTTTCTTTTTTAAATAATATTCATTTTAGTCAAAAAATTAGAAATACAATACATTTGAATACATTTGTTAGCAAAGTGTATGCCCTGACCTCAGATAAAAACTTACCAAAAAAATAAATAATATTGAATTAAATAAGTCTTAATTATAGTAAATCTTAATACTGTACTGGTGTAAAAAATTTTTTATAAAAAATATCGAATTATAAAATATTATTTAATGTTATAAATATATAAATTATTGAATTAATAAAGTTAATAATTTATATATTATTTTTCTTAAAATTAAATTTTTAAAAAATAAATTAAAAAAATAAATTAATTTTTATAAATAAAAAATTTAAAATATTTGAAATTATTAAATATTTTTAAATATAAACAAAATATTTTTTATTCTGATATTTCTAAAATAAATTTAACTTCTGGATTTATATTAACATTTATCAAAAATTTTTTATCCGGTTCTGTATAACCATCTGCAAATATTTCAAAATTTAATATTAAATTTTGTGGGGGCGATTCTTCATTTTTTATATTAACATCACTTATAATTGTTAATTCATTACCTGAATAATCAATTTCTTCTACATTTTCTGTTCTTGGATAAATATGTCGTTTTAAAATTTCTTCATTCGGTCTATGTTCATCTAAACTAATTACATTTCTTCTAGGATTTCTAACATTAATTGTTTCTATATTTTGATTTTGATTATTTATAATTGTAGAACTCATATTAAATGTGTTCAAATAAAAAAAAGAACATTTTTGTTTAAATTCTTCAAAAGTTCTTATACCTAGTTCTTCTGTCAAATCAGCTTTTAAACTAACCAACAATATATCGCCTTCATTTTCAGGATTTGTTATTTCTTCTAAAGTTGTTAGATCGATAATAACTGAACTTTGTTGGTAAAGACCATAAGTATTTATAATTTTTCTTGCAGCAAAAACATTATTTTTTAAAAAAAGTAAAAATAAAAAATTAATTAAAAACCAATATATATTAATCTGAATTTTTATATTATTAAAATTAAACATTATTAAATAATTACTCCTTATATTTGCTATTTTTTTATATATAATATTTACAATTTTTTTTATATATAAAATTCACTTTATATTCACTTTTCTATTTTTTTACTTTTTTTATTTTTTAATAATTTTTTATTTTTTCATAAAATAATTTTAAAAAATTTAAATAAATATATAAATTTTTGTTAAAAATGTTTGATTATCCAATTTTAGATTTAAAAATTATATTTTCATATTTATTTTTATTAGTATAAAAACAAATAAACATATATTACACTTAAAAACAGATAAATATAGATATGACATTGAAAAAAATTTTTTCCAAATTATAAAATTATAAATGAAAAATTAATAATTATACTTATAGAGTTCCGTTCCTAAAAATTAAAAATTTATTTTGAAATTATTAAAAAAACTTATTATAAATTATCATAAATTAATTAAGAAATAATAAATAAATTTGAAATTAAAATTAAATAAAAAAAATAACTATAGAAAAATTAGAGGGATATTTTAGCATTTACGTTTTTAGGAGCAGGAGATTTGATTATCTATATTTTTATAGATTTTACATTGTAATTGTAATAGTTATTTATTTTTTTATTGTAATTCAAAATATTTAAAATTTTATATTTGATAATGATAAAAATAAAAATTAAAAATTTATTTTAAAAAATTAACAAAATAGAAAATATTTTTTTAATTCTTTTTTAAATTTTAATTCTTTTTTTAAATAATAATATATTTATTTTTAATTCATTTGTAAATAAATTGTATATAAAATTCCATATAAAATATAAAAGAAAACTGTTCTAAAATAAATTGATTTAATTTTTTTGATTTTTGATTTTATTATATATTTTTTAAAAAAAAATTTAAAAATATATGGAGAAGAAAAAATTAAAATAAAAAAAATTAGAAAATGAAATAATATATTAACAGTATATTTTTCAATATCATTCAAAAAATATTTAATAGAATAATAAAAAGAAAAAAAACAAAAAAAACACCAAATAGTAGTTAGAAAAAAAGTTAGTATTTTAAAAAATGTTAATGTTTGAAAAAATAATAATTTTTTTTCTTTTTTCAATATTTCACAAACCTTTCTAAAAAAAACTTAAATTTCTAAAAAAAAATTAAAATTAAATTAAAATAAAACTATTTTTATATTTTTTATTAAAATTGATCCTAATTTTCTTATTTTATTTAAATTTTTGAAATATAAATTTTATGCATCTAAAATATTTTTTCATTTAATTTTATATTTTTATTATATGTTTTTATTTTATTATCTTTATTTATTAATATTAATGAAAAAATAATGAAAAAAAATTTTAAAAATACGATTAAATTATAAAAAAATTATTTCTAATTGTCTAAAAAAAAGAAAATAATTTAATTAAAATTAATTAAAATGAAAAAAAATTTATATTAATAATATTTATTAACATTTATTTTATAATAAATAAAAAAAACTTAAAAAAGACTGTTAATATATTTACAATTTTTTTTAAATAATAATAATTTTTTTTATAAAATTAAGTTAATTTGAAGTAATATAAAAATATATTATATATAAAAATTTTATATCTTTTTTATAACAAAGCTCTTTTTTATAAATAAATCCTATTTATAAATAAATCTTAATATATTTTTATATTTTATATTATATTTTACGTAAATGTCATCTTCTATATAATTATAATTTTGATATTCTTCAGGTATTTTTCAAATTTAATTAACAATATTTATTTTATATAAATTTAGTTTGTCGAACGAATTTTTTTTAATATTATAAAAATCTTTTTTTAATTTTCATATTTTGTCAAAATAAATTAAAACTTTGATTTCATATTTTCTTAATAAATTTAAAACTTTTCCTTAGAGATAAATAGTAAAATGGCAATAATATCGGCATATTTTTTTTTATTAAATAAAAAAAATATATAAATATTAAACTATATATTAAACTATTTAACTATCTTTCTATATAAAGAAAAAAATATATAAATATTAAACTATTTACCTATCTTTCTATATAAAGAAAGAATGTATTTGATGTACTTTTAATAATTATAATTATAATAATAAATAAATATTGAAATAAATATTTTTTAAATTTATTTTTTATTAAATTTATTTTTTAAATTCGAGTATTTTTTCAATTTGAGTAATAAAAAATTAATAAAAAATAAAAGAAGTAATAAAAAATAAAGGAGTGATAAAATGAATTTTCAAAAAAATAAAAAAAAATTAAATTTATTAAATAATTTTTTCTTTTTAATTTTTATTTTTATATTTCTCATAAATAATTACTCAAATAATGTTTTTGCTTCATCAAAAAGTTTAAAAAAAACTGAATTAGAATTAAAAGAAAAAATTGAAGAATATATCAAACAAAAAGATTATCAAAAAGCATTTGAGATACAAACAAATTTAGTTGAAATACAAACAAATTTAGTAAATCATTTATCAAAGATAATTAAAAAAAAAAAAAATTATTAAAAACATAAAATCAAAATTATATGAACGTAAAAACCAATTATTTTATGAAGAAATGGTAAGAAAAAATCTTATTAAGAAATGATAAGAAATGGTGAAAAAAAATAAAAAATAAATGATGAAAATAATAAAAATACTAAGGAACAATTTAAAAATAAAGAACACAATTAGTTTATAGGTAATTGTAAGAAAAGAAAAACGTAAAACGAGATTTTTTTAGATCTTTTAAAATATAGAAAAAATTGTAGGTAGAATAGAAAATATTTTATATTTAAAAACTTTTAAATACATTTTTTTTCTATATTATATTTACGTAAAATGTTATCTATATCTTTACAATTTTTATACTTCCTTTCTTTCGTTTCGCAGTTATTTTTGAATTTAATTAATAATATTTTTAGATTGTCTCTTTTTTTAATATAATAAAAATATTTTTTTCATCTTTATTTTGTGTTAAAAAAAAATTAAAACTTTTATTTCATTTTTTTTTAATAACTTTAAAACTTTTTCTGAGAGATAAATAATAGAAGAGATAAATAATAGAGATAACTAATGAGATGGTTGTTAATAAATATATAAACAAAATATATAAAAACAACTTTTTTTAATTCTTTTATGATAACAACTATTTTTATATATAAAAAAAAATTATATCTTCAAGAATACTTAATTATATTTTAAAAAAGTCATTCTTTAATCTCCTTTTATGAATAATAAAAATTTAAAAAACTTAATAATAATATTTAAAAGACTTTAGTTAAAAGAAAAGCTAATCTTTTTTATTCATAAAAAATATGACTTAATTATTTTTAATTTTAAATTTTTACTGATCTAATTTTTATAAATCAGATAAAAAAATAAATTATACTTCGTAAATACCGGCCATCCTTAATTTTCTAACAACGTTGTATAATAGTTGTATAATATATAAATCAAAAATCAAATACCGTAACCATTTTGATCATTTTAACCAAAAAAAATATTTTAATAATCATAAATATTTTAATAAATTTAATTTTTTATTGTTTTGATATCAGATTTGACAGTTGTTTAGAAAAATATATAAAATTTGAAAAACATCAACATAATAAAGAAAAGGTCAGCGCAGTAGTTAATATATAACTTAATTTTTAAATATAAATTCCTAAATATTTGATAAAAAAAGACAAAAACTATTTTATACTATTATACTAATTAAGAATGTTTTTTTTGATGCTAACTTTGAATTGAACAAAATTTAATCACTATTTCAAAATTGTCCAATAAAAATTTATCTATTTAACAAGATAAAAAAAATATGATAAATCAAAATAAAAACAAAATAAAAAAATAATCAAATCTGAATGATGATAAAAAACTTCACAATTTCTAATATATTAAAATTTAATAAATAAAAATAAAAAATAAATAAAAATCAAAGGAGATTAAATTAATGTTTGAAATAAAAAATAATTTATTATTATTGAATGTATTTTTATTTTATTTAATAGGATTATTTTTGATTACTAATAATCAAAAAATAATTGGTATGAATAAAGATATTGCTACTACTAGCACTAGTAATAATAATACAAACATAAATAATTTTTCTATTGAAAAAATTGAAGAAAATATAATTAATTTAAAATATAAAATTCAAGAAAACGCAGTTAAAAAAATAAATATAGAAAAAGAAATAAAAAAATTATCCAATGATAGTTCTAAAAAAAATATTCTTTTAGAATTAAAACAAAATTTAGAAAAATTAATTTATAATCAAAAAGAACAATTAAAACAATATCAAAGACTTTTAAAAATGTTAAATAATAAAAATAATTAATTATTTTTAATAAAAAATAAAATATTTAATTATTTATAAAAGAACAACTTTTTAACAGAGTCTTTTTTTATTTAATATTTCACAAATATAAAAAAATTAAAAACCATTTTAATTAAAAAATTCTTTTAATTATGTGAGGGGGATCCTTAATGTAATTACTTTTATTTTCGGATTAAAAACTGAAAAAATCTCATAAAAAAATTATAAATTCGAACAATAAATAATAAAAATGAACATATAAAAGGATAAAAACCAAGATAAAATTTGTTATAATGATTTTTTTATTAATATTATTTATAAATATTTTTATCTTCGAATTTAAACCATATATATATAAAAATTAATTAAATAAAATAAAAAAATCAAATAATGAAACATAAAAAATATAAATAAATAATAAGCATTCCATAAAAATTAATTTACTAAAAAAATCATTAATCTCTTAATAATACAATTTTAATTATAAAATTATATAAATTATAATGTATTTCCAAAATTATTTTATTACAAAAATAATTATATAAAAGATTTATATTAGTGATTTTGAATAATAAAATATTTGATTTTTTAAAAAGAAAAGATACTATAATAAATAGTTTAAATATTTTAATCTTCTTTAACGATTATATTATCTAAAAGAAAAACAAATTATTTTCCTTTTTAATTCTTTCAAAAATTCAACTTTTTTTTATTTAT
Organism: Candidatus Phytoplasma oryzae; assembly: GCA_027945135.1. Lineage (GTDB taxonomy): Bacteria > Bacillota_I > Bacilli_A > Acholeplasmatales > Acholeplasmataceae > Phytoplasma > Phytoplasma oryzae_A. The sequence continues at coordinate 418,183 of CP116038.1, forward strand.
TTAAAATAAATTTTTTTTATTATTTTTATGTTGATCAAAATTTTAATACTTTATTTTTTTAGTTTTTATCTTTTTATTTATTTAAAAAAATAAACAAATAAAAGAGGTTTTTTAAAAAAATGAATTTTAATTATTACAAAATAAAAAAAATAAGTTTTAAAAAATTTTTATATTATATTATTTTATTTTCTTCAATTTTAAGTCTAAAAACTAATTTTGTTTTAGCTTCAGAATATCAAAATTGTTTTCAACAATATCAAAATTGTTTTCAACAAAAAAAAGAATGTAATCAATTTTTGTCTAATGATAAAAACAATATAAATTGTCAATATAAAAAAGAAAATGTTCTTAATATAATTTCAAAAACAATAAATAAGATTTTAATGTATTTTATAAATTTCGTTTTTATATTATGTTATTGTCTTTGTGGAAGAAAAGATCTTCCTAGAATTTGTGTAGCTTTGATTACAATGTAAAAGTATTTGTTTTTATAGTTAATAAATACTTTTTTATTTTTTATAAATACTTTTGTAAAAAATAAAAAAATTAGAAAAATATTTATGATTCGTTATCATTATTTATTGTTTGATTCGAATATCTACGAAAAGAGAAAAACGTTCTTAGGGGTTGTTTTTTGACCCAATCTGAAAACGACACCCTGTTACAAAAATACCAAAATAAAAAGAAAATAAAAAAAGCTAAGTTGTTTTTTTTAAATAAATAAAAAAAACAGCTTATCTTTTTCTTTTTTGTCTCAAATCAGGCTGTAATAAAGGAGATTAACAATAAATCTTTTAGAAGTAGAATTAGAAATCAATAATAACTCTATTTTATCTTTTTTAATCAAAGAAATAGTTTATTATACACATTCTGCTAAAAACTTTATCAAAAAAATAATTATTACTAATGCTGAAAATCGAATTCAACATCAATGGCTCTTTTATCAAAACCAAGTATTAAGAAATTATCAAAATTATTCTTTCACATATCAAAAAGTTACCAGTGAAAAAATATATTATTCCTCGGGAACACTTTAGAATGACCCAGAAAAGTGGTACCAAGAGAAAAGATTAAAATAAAGTCTTATTTAAGCCAAGTTGTTTATTAATAAATAAACAACTTGGCTTTTTCTTTTGATCTAAAACCAGATTGTAATAAAAGGAGATTAACAATAAATCTTTTAGAAGTAGAATTAGAAATCAATAATAACCCTATTTTATCTTTTTTAATCAAAGAAGTAGTTTATTATACACATTCTGCTAAAAACTTTATCAAAAAAATAATTATTACTGATGCTGAAAATCGAATTCAACATCAATGGCTCTTTTATCAAAACCAAGTATTAAGAAATTATCAAAAGTATTCTTTCACATATCAAAAAATTATCAGTGAAAAAATATATTATTTCTCGGGAAAACTTCAAAGATATACCGAATATGATGTCATCAATGGTGGTTTTTTTCTTTATACTGAAAATTATGATCCAGACGGTGTTTTAAATAAGAAAATAGGTAAATACCATGTGGCAAAATAACAACCAAGAAAACTATTTTAAAAATTTGCCAGTTACTTTTATTCTTTGGATGCTGAACAAGCTGTTTTAGGAATTATCTTATTAGATAGTCAGCATATTCAATCAGTAATATCTGAATTAAAAACGGAAGATTTCTTTAATAGAGAAAATCAAAAAATTTACCAAGCCATGAAAAGTTTAGTTCAAGAACAAAAGGAAATTGATTATTTATCCGTGTATCTTTGGTTAAAAAATAATCAAATACAAATTGAAGGTGGCCAAGAATATTTATTCAAACTAAGTAGTTTATTTCCTTCTATTTACCATTTAGATAATTACGTGGAATTTCTCAAAGAAGCATCTATGAAAAGAAAAATATTGAAAATACTTAATCAAATGGTTCATCACATTTTAAAACGAGAAGAAGTAGCAAACTTTCATCAATTGATAGAAAGTGAACAACAAAAAATTAACCAATTAATGAGTTTTGCCTAAAACTTCTTTTATTACTGACAAGACTTTGTTTAAACAACTAAAAGAAACCATTATGAATAACACTTCTGAAAGTTTTTTAGAGGTTGGCCTACACAGGTTTCTCTGGTTTAAAGGAGATGATTTTAGGTTATCAACCAGAAAGTTTTATTATTTTGGCCGCTCGATCTGTGATCGGTAAAACCACTTTCGTGTTAAATATGATTTTAAAAGCTTTGGCATGGAATGAAAATTTAAAAATAGCAGTTTTTAGTTTAGAGATGAATAATGCTCAATTAGGATTAAGGTGCTTAAGCACTCAAACTCAGATTTCTTATCGTAAACTACAAACTATTCATTTTCAACAATTAGAAACCGAAGAACAAACACGAATAATAGAAAAATTGGCAGAAATGAGTACTTATCAACTTTTTTTAGATGATGAAGGCTTAAATACGATGACCAAAATTAAAGAGAAATGCCGTTGGTTTAAAAAAAACCAAGGTATAGATTTAGTTTTTATCGATTATCTTCAACTACTCAAGGCTTATGAAAGCGATAAAGTTTTAAAAAGTTATAAAACCGTTTCTCAAATTTCTCAAGAACTAGTATATCTATTTTAAAGAGATATGTGATGGAATTATTTTAAATAATGTTAAAAATTGATATTTTTAAATTTGTAAATAATTATTGTTTAGAAACAACAAGTCTAAGATTAAAAAATGTTTTAAATTTTGCTAAAAAATAAAAATAAGTAATTTTTTAAGAAACAAAAAATTAATATTTTGAAAACTTATTAAAGTCAATATAAAAGAAATAATTTTTCTTAAAATATTTTTAATAAATGATATTCTCATCAATCCAAGGGAATCATTTGCAGATGATTTCGTTAGGAGATTAATCAAACAATAACAAAATAATGCCCAAAAGATTTAATGGTTGACTTATCAACATCATAATCTTCGTAAACAAAATGATTTAGAAAACAAAAGTAAAACTTTGGAAGCAGCCATTGCCTATAATAAGGCCAATAAAGCTCGTCTTAAAGTTTTATTAAGTCAAACCAGCAATAATCAAGAAACTTTTGATCAATTAAAGGCTTATGATCTCTTTTTAGATAGTCAGTTAATCACCTTTAGTCGTCAATTAGAAGAGATTAAAAAAGAATTACTAGCTAGACAATCAAATCAACCTTGGAATCCTCAGAAAAAGAAAATTACTTTCGAAGATATTTACGGCATGGAACGAGAAAAAGAAGAATTAAGTGATTTAATTACTTATTTAAAAGTGGACCAACCGTCTTTAGTAAACTTTGACCGCATTAAACCTCGAGGTTACTTATTATACGGACCACCTGGCACAGGTAAAAGTTTTTTAATGAAAGCTTTATGTGAAGAAACCGGAACTTATTACTTAGAAGTTGACCCCTCCCGTTTTGATAAAACTTATGTAGGAGAAGTAAATGAAGAACTAGAAAAGATTTGGAAAGAAGCAGAAGAACATGAAAAATGTATTATTTTCATGGATGAAATCAGTGGGTTAGCTAATCGAGAAAACCGTGGGGATAGCAAAGTAGCAGCAAACATCGTAAATAACTTATTGTTAAAACTTGATGGTTTTAAAAGTAATGAGAAAAAGATTATTTTAATGGCAGCGACTAATCATTTAAACCAAGTAGATGCCGCTTTAAAGAATCGTTTTAGTAAAATTATTAAAATTGATGTCATTAAAGATGAAGAAATTGAAGGTTTTTTCAAACATCAATTAAGGAATTACCAAATTAGTTACCATACTTTTACTTATTTAAAAGAGATGGCCAACAGATGTAAAGGTAAAGGTTATTCTAACCGTGAGTTAACTCAATTCTTAGATAATGCCTACCAAAAAACCTTTAAATATCAACAACAAAATCCCTTGCATAACGTGATGTTACCTTCGGATTTAGAGGAAGTGTTAGACTTTAAACAAGGGATTTCCAAAACTTCATCCCAAATACAAGAACATCGTTTAGCTTCGGAAAAAACATATCAAGATTGGACAAAAGGTTTAAAAACTCATTTACCGAAAAAAAAAGATATGACAGAAGTCACTAAACATTATTATTTCACAACTTTAAGTTGGCCAGGTCATGATGAACCCAGTGATATTTTATCTTTTGTCAGAAAACCTTTTATACAATGGGAGACTGATGAAGGATCACCGGCATTTGGGTGGTCTACTTTCGATGAAGAAGTAGGAAGTAATACTGAAATCAGCGGCTGTCTTAAAGACATGCAATGTGAAAAAGCTCATGGTCAATTCACTTTTAGTTATAAAGGACCTCAATATCTCTTAGAAGAAGATAAAGATTATTATATCGGGAAGGCTCGTTTACCTTATGATCCTAATAATCAAATAGGAACTGGTTCTACTAAAGAATATCATTTACACTTTAACCCCGTACGTCATACCCTAAGTGTTTATACAAAAAAAATGAATACTAAAGTAAATTAAAGATAGAAAAAGGTGATATAAAATGGTTAATAAACAAAATGTTAGTCTAGATTTAGGTTTATTCGTTTTTAGTTGGTTAGTCTTTTTATTAGGTATTATCCGAGGATATCAAAAACCTTTTTATTCTTTTTATTTATTTACTAGACAAACGGTTTTACTAATCAACCTTTACTTTTTAACTAAATTATTGTTAAAAAAAGACCATAAATATTTTTCATTTCTTTGTGCTTTAGACAGTTTAATGATGATGCTGATATATTTCAAAAATGAAAACCGTTTTTTATTAGCTCAAAAAACTAATTTTCAAGTTTTCGTTTCTATCTTAGAACACTATGTCTTAACCACTCTTTTTTTACTTTATTATTTAATTATGGATCCCACTATTTTAAAATTAAAAAATTTTTATATTGGGACGATTCATTTATTAGTTTATTTTATAACTGCTTTGTCTTTAGGGTACAAGTATCATTATTTTCCTTATGATTTTTTAAATCCCTATTATCCTTTCTTTTGGGTCAAAACAGTTACTTTAAGTAGTTTGACTATTAGTATGTCGTTTTCTTTAATTTATCTTAAAAACCAAAAAGTAAAGTGGCAGATGCTTAAAACTAAAAATAATTTGATAGCAATAACCAAATAAAGAACTTATTTTGTTAAAAAGACACTCTTTTTAGTTTTTTTATTTTAACTTTTTTTTACTTTTCTTTAGGAGATTAACCAAAAAAACCTGATTAATTACTAAAAAACCTTTTATAATAGGAATGTTCGTATTTTAGTAATGAAAAGAGAAAAAAGAGGATCAAAAAGCTCATAATGTCTCCTAAAATAATTAAATATTATTCTTTAGAAACCAAAAAAGCTGTTGTTAAAGCTAAAATGCAAGGAATGAAGGATAAAGAAATTGTTCAAAAGTTCGGATTAAGTTATAATACTCTAATTTATCATTGGTTAAAAAAATTAAATATTACTAACTATCCTTATACCCTAACTAAATATTCTTTAGAAACAAAACTAAAAGTAATTTGGGCTAAACAAGAAGCAGGTTGAGAATATCGAAAAATTCTAACTCATTTCGGTATAAAAAGGCATGCACAAGTTGATCAATGGATTTTATGGTTTAATAACAAACAATTTTATCGCTTAGAACAACCAAGAGGCAAAAATATCTTTATCAAAAAAAATTTTATCATCCTTTTTTTGACTCTATCAAAAAAGAAATTAAACAACTTTTAGGTTTAAAGAAGAAAAAAAATAAAAAACTTTATTTAAAAATAATAAATAAATATGCTCAGAAAGTGGGTTTAAACCAATTATTAAAATGGTTGAATTTTTCGAAAAGTACCTATTATCGTTGGTTAACAAAAGAACAACGACCATCCTATCCCACTACTTTAGATTTAGCTATTCGAAAAATAGCTAACCGTAACCGGGATTATAACTATTTAGGTCAAGGACGTTATTTATTAAGTTACCGTCGTTTACATTTAAAACTCCGTTTAATTGGTTTTAAAGTTAATCTGAAAACAGTTTATCGTAAAATGAAAAAATGGGATTGTTTATGTCAAACTCCTAAAAATGGTTATTTTATGAGAGCTTATAAAAAAAGAGTGTGTGGTTATCAAAAACCAGTTCATTATGATAATCTTCTTCAAAATAATTTTCAAGCTCAAAGCCCTTATCAAAAACTTTGTGGAGATATTACTTATCTTCCTTATGGAAAAAAGAATCAATTTCTTTATTTAGCAGTGATTATGGATTTATATAACCGAGAAATAGTAAGTTATTCTTTGTCAGAATATCAAGATACTGCCCTCATTAAACAAACATTAAACCCTTTACCTTCAGGGTTAAAAGGGATTTTTCATACTGATCAAGGTTTACAATTCACTAATAACCATATAAAAACTATTTTAAAAGAAAAAGGCTTACAAACGAGTATATCTGAAAAATCATCTCCCTCTCAAAATGCTTGTATCGAAAGTTTTTTCAGCAACTTAAAAGGGGAAAAATTCTTCTATCAAAATAAAAAACGTTTAACTCCTCAAATTATTAAACATAAAGTAACTCGTTTTATTAAATACTATAATCGTAAAAGAAGATTAAAATACTTAAATTATTTATCACCTCTTCAGTTTAAACAACAACACGTTCAAACTATTTAAGATGTTAGTGCTCTCTTTTTAGAGGGCTTGACCTGTTGGGGCGGCGGCGGATATATATTTTTTTCTTTTTCTTTTTTTTACTTTTTTTCTTTCTTAATCATTAAATTATAGTTTAACTATTTATTTTTTTTGTTTTAAGGAAGGAGAAAGAGGGAAACGCCTCCCAGCGTTTTCCCTCTGAATACTTCCTTAAAAAACTTTTCTTTTACTTTTAGCAAAAAAATTTCAAAAAATAATTGACAAAAAGCTTTTTTTTAAATAAAATAGGGTGTGAGCGTTAGCGAACAGATATATTTAGAGGTTACTTACTTACTAACGTAAGTAACCTCTAAATATATGTTCACTTCTTTTTCTTTTTTCTTTGTTACTTTCTTTTTTCTTTTTCTTTTTTTTCAAAAGTAAATTTTTAAATTTTCATAAAAATATGAAATGTTTTAAATTAAGAAAAAGTTTACTTTAAATCTTTCATATTTTATATTTTTTATATAGCAAAGCTCCGCGGAAGAGGGTGGAGTAGTAGTAATATTCAAGTATCTCTTTTTTTTAAATAAAAATTGATTATATGTTTCGATTTTCTTGTTTTTTAAGAAATGAATTACGAATAATGGTAATTTTATTATCAAATGAGGAATTTTAAAGTCTTTAAAAGTTTTTTTTAAGATATATTTGATTAGTAAAAAAAAGCTAAAAAAAACCAACTATTAAAGTTGTTTTTTTTTACTTTATTAATATTTTTTATATCTATTTTATTTAAATTTATTTTATTTAAATTTTCTTTTTAATTTTGTAGATATCAAATAAAAAATAAAAAAAATAACAGGACAAAAAATATAAATCATATAGAAATACCTAAACAAAAATAAATAATTATATCCGAAAAGTAATATATATATTCTTAATAAAAACTGATATAAAGCTATTGAGATTAAACAAGTTTCAATAGCAGGAAACCAACGAATAAAATATTTTTTTTCTAGATGATTGATATTGGATTTAATATTCTTATTCTTTAAAAAACATATTTTATATTCTTTTTTAAAATAATAATAAAAAGGTTTTAAAAAATATTTATAAATTCTCGTCATATTAAATAAAAATAAAACAAATTCACTAAAAATAATAAAAAATGATTCAAACATAACAGAAAATGATTCAAATGATTTAAACATAATAACTTTTCCAATCCCTTTCTTACATATTATATTCACTCTTATAATAACTTTTTTTTAAAAATTAGCTATTTTTTTATGTTGACTTTTTTTCTTTTCAGTTATACTACCAGTAGTTAATAAATAATTTGATTATTTTTTTAAAAAAAAGAAAATAAAAAAGTTTTATTTCTTTTTTTTGTAAGTCAAAAATATTCTTTTCACACGGTACCATTTTTTTGGGTTGAACTGCTCCATTTAAGTGATACTGTTATAAAGATAAAGATATAACTTGATTCAAAAAAGTTTTAATCAAATTATAGATCAACTAATGACAGTATAACTCATAAAAAAGAAAAGTCAACTATCGTTGTTGACTTTTTTAAGAAAAAATAATATTGAATAAAATGTCTTTTAACTGCCAAAAAAAAGATTAATTTGAACGATAAAATTACCATTATTCATAGTTAATAATTAAAAATAATCAATAAAAAACATCTTCATTTCTCAAATAATTTCTTTTAAATTTCGAAAAAGAGATACTTTAATATTAATACTACTCCACTCTCTTCCGTGGAGCTTTGCTATATAAAACATATAAAATATGAAAGATTTAAAGTAAACTTTTTCTTAATTTAAAACATTTCATATTTTTATGAAAATTTAAAAATTTACTTTTGAAAAAAAAGAAAAAGAAAAAAGAAAGTAACAAAGAAAAAAGAAAAAGAAGTGAACATATATTTAGTGAACATATATTTAGAGGTTACTTACGTTAGTAAGTAAGTAACCTCTAAATATATCTGTTCGCTAACGCTCACACCCTATTTTATTTAAAAAAAAGCTTTTTGTCAATTATTTTTTGAAATTTTTTTGCTAAAAGTAAAAGAAAAGTTTTTTAAGGAAGTATTCAGAGGGAAAACGCTGGGAGGCGTTTCCCTCTTTCTCCTTCCTTAAAACAAAAAAAATAAATAGTTAAACTATAATTTAATGATTAAGAAAGAAAAAAAGTAAAAAAAAGAAAAAGAAAAAAATATATATCCGCCGCCGCCCCAACAGGTCAAGCCCTCTAAAAAGAGAGCACTAACATCTTAAATAGTTTGAACGTGTTGTTGTTTAAACTGAAGAGGTGATAAATAATTTAAGTATTTTAATCTTCTTTTACGATTATAGTATTTAATAAAACGAGTTACTTTATGTTTAATAATTTGAGGAGTTAATAAACTCAAATCTTCTAAATAAAATATTTCGCTTTTTAAAGTGGACCAGAATGACTCAATGCAGGAATTTTGAGAAGGTCTGCCAGTCTCCGAAAAACTATGTTTGATTCCTTTAGCTTGAATGGTTTTTCTTGTTTGATTACTAACATAAGGAGCACCTTTATCAGAATGAAGTAAACAATTTTTACCTTGAAAAGAAGGTAATTGTGCCAGGGTTTGAATGACTAATTGTTCGTTTTGAGCTTCGGCTAGTTGATAAGCTACAATTTCTCGGTTATATAAATCCATGATGGCTGATAAATAAAGATATTTTCGATTATGAACTGAACCATATGGTAAATAAGAAATATCAGTTACTAATTTTTGATAAGGTTGAGGAGCTTGAAAGTTATTTTGGAGTAAATTGGTAAAAGCTGTTTTGGTAGTATAAGCATTTTTACCACGATAATAATAATTTTTAAGAGTTTGACATAAACAAGCGAGTTTTTTCATTTTCTGATAAACAGTTTTAGGATTGACTTTAAATCCTATTAATTTTAGTTTTAAGTGTAAACGCCGATAACCTAAAAGAAATTTACTTCTTCCTCTTAAATTATAATAACGATTTCTTTTACTAATTTTGAGAATGGCTTTTTCTAACAAAGAAAAAGGTTGATGATGAGGGATAAGAGATATTTTTTTTAACCAAAGATAATAGGTACTTTTAGGTAAATTTAAATATTTTAAAAGTTGGTTTAAACCAACTTTTCTGGAGTACTTAGCTACTATTTTTAAATAAAGTTCTTTATTTTCTTTTTTGTTTATTCCTAAAAGTTGTTTGATTTCTTTTTTAATCAACTTAAAACAAGGATTATTAAATTTTTTTTGATCATTATAATGTTTTCCTCTTAGTTGTGAAAGACGATGAAGTTGGCTTTGATCAAACCATTTAAGCCAACGATAAAGAATAGTTATATTTTTAAGACCAAAATGAGATTGAATTTTTTTATTTGACCAACCTTCCTTTTTAGCAAAAACAGCTTTTAATTTAGTTTCTAAAGAATATTGATTCTTTTGGTGAGGGTAATTAGTAATTTTCCATTGACGAAGCCATTTATAAAGAATGTTAGAAGTATTTAAATTGAATTTTTGTTTAATTTCTTTATCCTTCATTCCTTGCATTTTAGCTTTAACAACAGCTTTTTTGGTTTCTAAAGAATAATATTTAATTATTTTAGGAGACATTATGAGCTTTTTGATCCTCTTTTTTCTCTTTTCATTACTAAAATACGAACATTCCTATTATAAAAGGTTTTTTAGTAATTAATCAGGTTTTTTTGGTTAATCTCCTAAAGAAAAGTAAAAAAAAGTTAAAAGAAAAAAGACTAAAAGCGTCTTGTGTCGATAAAATAAGTTCTTTATTTGGTTATTGCTATCAAATTATTTTTAGTTTTAAGCATCTGCCACTTTACTTTTTGGTTTTTAAGATAAATTAAAGAAAACGACATACTAATAGTCAAACTACTTAAAGTAACTGTTTTGACCCAAAAGAAAGGATAATAGGGATTTAAAAAATCATAAGGAAAATAATGATACTTGTGCCCTAAAGACAAAGCAGTTATAAAATAAACTAATAAATGAATCGTCCCAATATAAAAATTTTTTAATTTTAAAATAGTGGGATCCATAATTAAATAATAAAGTAAAAAAAGAGTGGTTAAGACATAGTGTTCTAAGATAGAAACGAAAACTTGAAAATTAGTTTTTTGAGCTAATAAAAAACGGTTTTCATTTTTGAAATATATCAGCATCATCATTAAACTGTCTAAAGCACAAAGAAATGAAAAATATTTATGGTCTTTTTTTAACAATAATTTACTTAAAAAGTAAAGGTTGATTAGTAAAACCGTTTGTCTAGTAAATAAATAAAAAGAATAAAAAGGTTTCTGGTATCCTCTAACGATACCTAATAGAAAGACTAACCAACTAAAAACGAATAAACCTAAATCTAGACTAACATTTTGTTTATTAACCATTTTATATCACCTTTTTCTATCTTTAATTTACTTTAGTATTCATTTTTTTTGTATAAACACTTAGGGTATGACGTACGGGGTTAAAGTGTAAATAATATTCTTTAGTGGAACCAGTTCCTATTTGATTATTAGGATCATAAGCTAAACGAGCCTCCCCGATATAGTAATCTTTATCTTCTTCTAAGAGATATTGAGGTCCTTTATAACTAAAAGTGAATTGACCATGTCCTTTTTCACATTGCATGTCTTTAAGATAATGGCTGATTTCAGTATTACTTCCTACTTCTCGATCGAAAGTAGACCACCCAAATGCCGGTGATCCTTCATCAGTCTCCCATTTTATAAAAGGATTTTTTACAAAAGGTAAGATATCACTGGGTTCGGGTTGAGTATTGACACGATGTTGTAAAAAAGAAATGAGGTAAGGATTTTGTTCTGTAGTGGGTTTTTGTTGTGCTTGGGTTAACTCTTTTTGGTAATAACCTAAGCCGTTCAAACCATAGAAAACATATCTTTTTTCTACCATGGTTTGCCCTTGGTCTAACCATTTGTGAGCTTCGTGTATGTGAGGAGCCGGAATAGGAATTTGTTTAAAAGGCGGTTTAGGTAAAAAATAACTGATGATTAATACCAAACCTATGAAAAGGAGTAAAATCAGTACTATCCATTTAAAGATTTTTTTAAACTTAAAGCTGATTTTCATTCTTTTTTTTACTCCTTTTTTAGTGTTTTTTTTCTATTCTTATTGTAAAGGAAAATGATTAAGAAAACCAGTTTTTAAAGGTATTCCATTTTTTTCCCACATCATCAGCTATTTTAGTACGTACAGTACTGTGAATACCAGACCATTTTTGCGTTTTGTTTTCTAATTTTCGAGACAATACGTCATATTCATTTCGTTTCACAACAAGTTTATCCTTTTCCTCTTGCAAATCCTTTTTAGTTTCTAAATATGCTTCTTTTTCCTTTCTTAAATCTTCTTTTAATTGATTTATTTGATGTTCTAAAAGTTCGTTTTTTTGAGTATTCTTTTCATTAGCTTCCGCCATTCCGGCTATTTTTCCTTCTAGTTGTTTAATTTCCGTTCCTTTTTTAACCCAATCATCGATTTTAGTACTTAATTCTTCATTTAAACGCAGGATTTCGGTTTCTTTTTCTTTTAATTCATTTTCTAATTGAGTAATTTCTGCTTGTTGAGTTTGAATGGTGGTGGTTTGTTGTTGTTGGGTTTGTTTTGCTAAGAGTTGTTGGTTTTTTAAAGCCCATAATTCTAATTGTTGTGCTTGGAGTTGTAAGTTTAAGGCGATTTTTTCTTGTTCTAATTTTTCTTGCGCATGGTTGCTTTGTCTTAAATAATCCTCCATCCTCTGTTTAACATCTTTGTTTAAAGGAGTGTTAATGGTTTGTTCTTCTTCTTTTTGTTTATAACGAGTAGTAGAGGAGGATGGTTGGGAATGAATTGGGGTTATGGGCTCATTTTCTTTTTTTGGGCATCTTGAAATTGTTCTAAAAAGCTTTTAGTAGGGGTGGTTTGAGAAGTTGTTTGTGGCACTTGTTCTTGTAAAGGAGTGGCAGGACTAGTAGTAGCTGGTTTTTGGTTTTTTAATTGGTATATTTCATAACCTAATGAACACATACTAACCCAAAAACAACCACGACTAAACCATTTTAGACTACCTACTCCTAATTTGAGGAAGAGATTACTAGTGATTGTTTTTTTCAACACATGAGTGGAAAGCCCGGTACCAATAGTCCCTAACAAAATAGTGAAGATTTTGGTTTTATTTCTAGGCCAATTTAAATTAAGTAATTTAGTGAATTGGTCAACTTTATTGGTTAACCAATCATAAACTTGTTGGATTTTTTGCCATATACCTTTAAATTTACCACCAATAATGGCATAAGCTTCTGGAAAAAATTTGTATAAAACCCACCATAAACCTCCTAATAAGATGATAAAAGGTAAAATAGCTAAAAGTTTTAAACAAAAAGCCGTTATTTTATCTAACTTATTAACTCGGGGGAAAGTGGGTTCTATAATGATTTTATGGTTTAAAAGAGTCTTTTGAGGATTATTTTTGGGTACTTTGGTTTTCTTGGAAGGAGTCATTTTATTAAAAAATGATTTACTCATAATTAACACGTGCCTTTCTATTGTTTAATTATTTAAGATTAAATTTCTGGTTATAAACCATGATTTGTTTTTTAACGGGGTTAAAGTGTAAATGATATTCTTTAGTAGAACCAGTTCCTATTTGATTATTAGGATCATAAGGTAAACGAGCCTTCCCGATATAATAATCTTTATCTTCTTCTAAGAGATATTGAGGTCCTTTATAACTAAAAGTGAATTGACCATGAGCTTTTTCACATTGCATGTCTTTAAGACAGCCGCTGATTTCAGTATTACTTCCTACTTCTTCATCGAAAGTAGACCACCCAAATGCCGGTGATCCTTCATCAGTCTCCCATTGTATAAAAGGTTTTCTGACAAAAGATAAAATATCACTGGGTTCATCATGACCTGGCCAACTTAAAGTTGTGAAATAATAATGTTTAGTGACTTCTGTCATATCTTTTTTTTTCGGTAAATGAGTTTTTAAACCTTTTGTCCAATCTTGATATGTTTTTTCCGAAGCTAAACGATGTTCTTGTATTTGGGATGAAGTTTTGGAAATCCCTTGTTTAAAGTCTAACACTTCCTCTAAATCCGAAGGTAACATCACGTTATGCAAGGGATTTTGTTGTTGATATTTAAAGGTTTTTTGGTAGGCATTATCTAAGAATTGAGTTAACTCACGGTTAGAATAACCTTTACCTTTACATCTGTTGGCCATCTCTTTTAAATAAGTAAAAGTATGGTAACTAATTTGGTAATTCCTTAATTGATGTTTGAAAAAACCTTCAATTTCTTCATCTTTAATGACATCAATTTTAATAATTTTACTAAAACGATTCTTTAAAGCGGCATCTACTTGGTTTAAATGATTAGTCGCTGCCATTAAAATAATCTTTTTCTCATTACTTTTAAAACCATCAAGTTTTAACAATAAGTTATTTACGATGTTTGCTGCTACTTTGCTATCCCCACGGTTTTCTCGATTAGCTAACCCACTGATTTCATCCATGAAAATAATACATTTTTCATGTTCTTCTGCTTCTTTCCAAATCTTTTCTAGTTCTTCATTTACTTCTCCTACATAAGTTTTATCAAAACGGGAGGGGTCAACTTCTAAGTAATAAGTTCCGGTTTCTTCACATAAAGCTTTCATTAAAAAACTTTTACCTGTGCCAGGTGGTCCGTATAATAAGTAACCTCGAGGTTTAATGCGGTCAAAGTTTACTAAAGACGGTTGGTCCACTTTTAAATAAGTAATTAAATCACTTAATTCTTCTTTTTCTCGTTCCATGCCGTAAATATCTTCGAAAGTAATTTTCTTTTTCTGAGGATTCCAAGGTTGATTTGATTGTCTAGCTAGTAATTCTTTTTTAATCTCTTCTAATTGACGACTAAAGGTGATTAACTGACTATCTAAAAAGAGATCATAAGCCTTTAATTGATCAAAAGTTTCTTGATTATTGCTGGTTTGACTTAATAAAACTTTAAGACGAGCTTTATTGGCCTTATTATAGGCAATGGCTGCTTCCAAAGTTTTACTTTTGTTTTCTAAATCATTTTGTTTACGAAGATTATGATGTTGATAAGTCAACCATTCTAATTGTTTCGTATTACTTTCTTTTTGAGCATAAAGTGCAGGAATTTTAGCTTGCCAGGTTTGACCTTCTTGAATTTTTTTTTCTTTTTGTTGTTTTAAACTCGCTAATTGGTTTTCTTTTGCTTGCTTGGTCGTTTCTTCTAAACTAGCATCTTTTAATTCTTCTTCTAACGTTTTAATTTGATCATTAAGAGTTTTAATTTCTTGATTAATAGCAGTTAAGTGAGTTTGAATAGTTTTAGTTTGTGTCTGAATAACGGCTTGTTCTTGAGCTCTTTGAGCTTTTTCTTCTTGTAGTTGTTTTTCCATTTCTTGAAAATATTGTTCTAATAACCGTTCTTCTTCTTTTTTAGTTTGAGATGCTAATGATTTAGATGAAAGGGAAGAATAATTAGTTTTATTTTGGGCTTTGAAGAATCCATAAAGGCCTAAACCCACTACTATCATGGTTATAATACCGATTGTCCACCAATAAAGTTTTTGCAGCAGAGCTGATAACATTTAAAAACCTCCTTTCCTAGTTTTATTTATGAATATCTTGAAATCAAATAAACTTTCTTTCTTTTAAAAAAGTCATTATTTGTTTTAAAAGAATCGTTTGAGGAATATAAGCGTTATAACTTTTAACTGAAAGATCTGATTTAAAGAAATAATTATAACCTCTTTGGACTTGTTCAAAATAAGTTATTCCTTTCTTTTCAAACAAATCGGGTTCATAAGCTGTTTTTTGTTGTTTTCTAATTAAACCAATTTTTGGATCAATCTTTAAATAAAAAGTAATCAAAGGTTGGAAGAAAAAATGACGATATAGTTGATTAAATTTCTTTAAAGGCATTTTTAAATCTAAATAATGTCCAAAAACTTGGTAGGCATAAGTTGAAACTACCCAACGGTCAGCTAAAACAATGTGGTTTTCACTTAAAGCTGGTTTAATAATCTCGCTTTGCGTTTGTTCCATATTAGCTAAACTTAACCATATTCTGGTCATAGGAGTTAATTGGGCTTGAGATAAAAACATTTCTCTGACCATAGAACCGATCATAGAACTTCCCAATCCTTGGACAACAGTTACTTTTTTCTGATATTTTTTAGTTAAAACTTCTTTTAAAAGGTTGATTTGAGTGGTTTTGCCACTGCCATCTAAGCCTTCGAAAGCGATAAATTTCATTTTTTCTATCTCCTTTCTGATGAGTTAATCATTTTAATTCTTTATATTTTGGATTAATTTTTTCTTTTTTTCTATAATAAATAAGATATTTCACTCCTTTCTTAAACCTTTTCATGTCCTGAATAAGACATTAAAAAAGACTTAGAAAGGAGTGTAATAATGTATATACAACTATATACAACCTTAGAATTGTTAAATTTATTACCGTATCAAACTACTTGAATATTTATTTTCTTGAAAAAATACGCGTATATAAATTTAACAATCAAAAAAATATTTTCAATTAGAAATAAAAATAATAAAATAAAATTTACTTTTATTTTTATTTTTAAAAATAAAAAAATTGAGAAATTTTCTTTAAAAATCAACCTCCATTGATTTTTAAAGTTTTTAATAAACAGTTTAACGTCTTATTCAGGACAAATTGTTATTTTTAAACTTATTTCTTTTGAAAAACATCTCTTTTTCTTCATTCCACATCGTAATAAAGTGTTCTAGATTGGCCAGTTCTTTTTTCATAAAGTTCAATTTTTCTTAAACTTTTAATGTGATTGGTATCCCATAAAACCCCTTCTTTTTGATAATTATAAAAAGGGAATCTTAATTGAAAATCATAATTAAAGATTACAAAAGGTTCTTCAATCTTGATATTCATGGGATAAGAAGCTATCACTTCTTGATTATGTTTATGACGGAAGATAATTTGGTTAATAGCAATATAACTATTACCGCCAAAATGAGTACCCTGATCATAATTAATTTCTAAATGATAATTATCCGGCGAAAAAGGGAAAGGATTTGCTTGAAGCGGATCTTTTTTCCAAAACAAATAAAGAGTCGATTGATGTTTATTTTGATTGATTAATTGATTTAAAGTATAAATGTTCGAAGCACCAATTCTCGTTCCGCCTTTTAAGTAAGCTAATAAAAAACCAGCTGGTAAAGGTTCTCTTAAACGGTCTTCAAAACTAATCATCTTTTCGGCATCAGTATAGTTATATAATCCATAACTAAAATGTTTTAAAACAAACTCTTTATCAGGAAAATGTTGTTTTAACCATGTTAAAGCATCTTGCATTTTGGCTTTTTCTCCTAAACAAAGATGATAAACTTGGCCAGCTGACCATTCTATTGTTTCTTTGGCCAGGCTCGTTGAAGGGAAGAAAACTTTTCGAGATGGAAAAACTTGTTGATTTTTTATTTCTTGCAGTAAAAGAGTGGTGATGGCAGATTGGTTGGAGGTCAATGGTTGTCTTTTGATGCCTATAAACCATAATCCTAGTAAACTTATTATGCCGATCAGATAAAACCAACTAAATTTAGACATCATCCCCACAACCTTAATTACTTTCTAAAGTTTTCAATGCATTTTCTTTGAAAGTTTGTAAAGCTTTTAACTTAGTGGTAATTTCTTCATTTAAAAAAGATACTTTTAGTTGCGAGGAAATGCGTTTTAGATCCTCTCGAACGTATTGTTTAGTTACATATTTATCAATTTGATTTTTAATCGTGATCAATCTTGTTTCTTTGGTAGTTTTTTCTTCAGTTAATTTGGTTTTCTTTTCAGTTTCGTTACTTTTAGCTTCTTCAATTTGTTTTTTTAACTGGGAAATGACTTTGTTTAATTCTTCTTTTTCATCAATTAACTTTTCAGTTTCTTTAATTTTTAAGCATTCTTTTTCTTTTTTGCCTTGGTTCTTCTTTAAGACGATATTTTTCATCTACTGTTGTGCTTTTTTGAATCTTTCCTTCTAACTCTTGAATTTCTTCAGTTAAATTATAATAATAATAATTTAAAGCAGTTCTTTCATCTAAAAGAGCTTTTTGAGCTTTTCTCAAATCCAAAAGAGCTTGCAGTAAAGTTTTTTCATCTTCTTGTAAAGTAGCATTTTTTAATTCTTCTTCTTTGGTATGAATTAAATATTGCACAAATTGATTTTTAGAATATAAATCCGTTAATTTTTTGATGGTATCTTGAAGAGCTTGATGCACAGTTTGGTTTTTGGGCGCTTCTATTTTAGTTTCCGCTGACTTATTTGGGGTTTTTTGTTCATCTTTATAAATAACAATCCCTACTACGATAGCGCTAATTACTAAGAGCCATAATAATATAGCCACGGGGTTGGCAAATTTTTTTTTAGTCATGATTTTTTGAGACATGGTCTTTAAAATTATCTTTTTCTTTCTTTTTTTCTTCTAACCAAGCCGTTTGAGGAGGCTTGGTTTCAGGATTGAAATGTAAATTTTTAATAGTTAAAGATAAATCTTTAAACACTTTTTCTTTTTCTTTTTGAGTAGCTTTGACTTCTTGTTGCAAACTTTTTAAAAATTTGGGAGAAATTGGGGAAGTAGGATAAAACAATTTTTTAATTAAATACATTAAAAAACAAGTAAAGCTACTGCCCAGGATAAACCCTAAGCTAAATAAATAAGCTTGACTATTCATTATCTGGTTCTCCTTTCTTTTCTAAAGAGGGGGTTGGTTCTTCTGGGATAGTTCTTTGGGCTTCTAAGGCATGTTTTAATTTGGGATTACTGGTTAAGAAAGCTTCTATTTTTTTTGTTTAACTTCTTTTGTCGAACTATCAAATGATCAATTACGGCTTCTTGTTTTCGTTTCTTTTTGATTAACAAATTATATTTTCTCTTCTTAAAAAACCAACTTAACACTTGATCTATTCCTTTTTGAAGCCAAACAAAGATATTTTTACAAAAAATAAACCCTGGACGAAAACCATTGATGGCCATTGTGGCTAAACAAACAGTTAAAAACCAATCAGTTCTCCGAGCTACAATCTCTGCTTGAGTAAATCCACGTATGTAATCTAACCAAAGAGTAGCAAAACTAAGAAACCATAACTGAGCATATTTCTTCAGAAGAGTACCTAAAGTTAAGCACCATTGCCAAATAAAAATCATGTTTTTAACTTCCTTTCTGACCCATTTCTGTTCTTTAGTTTGGACAAAGAAAGGAAGCAGGAGATTAACGAATGTGATAAACTTCCTTTCCTTGTCCAATACTAAAGTAACAGAGTTATTGAGTTAAAGATGTTAAATTAAAGCTTTTTTAAGTGCTTTACGGCATTCATCCGAAAGACTAAATTTGACAGTTTTATAAGCGGGATAATTAATTAGTTTTTTAATTCTTTTGTTTTTAGGAATTTTTGGATTCATTAATTTCATATCTAATCTTTGACAAGCGGGTATTTCTTTAATTTTAAAAGTACCAATAGGACTGAAGGAAACATCTTTTCCTTGGGAAAAAGCTTTATATAAATTTTCTTTAAAAGCTTGTAAAATATTATGAACATCTTTAGCACTATAACGAGCTTGTTTGGCTATTTGGCGTATTAATTCTTGTTGAGTTATTTTGTTACTTTCTTTTTTAATGTTTTTTTTAGCCATTTTTTGGCCTCCTTTGCTTTAATTCTTTCTTACCAGTCTGAAAACTGGTAAGAAAGGAATAAATATTTTCTATTGTTTGGAATGGGAGTATGTCGAAGACAATATCCAGGTATTTGATTTCTTTACAGATGGTAGTAAAGAATTCAATGTTGAAACATCCAACAGTTTAATGTCTTATTGAGGACGAGTTATGCTTTTAAAAGGTCTTTATATTGGTTTAATTGATGCAAGTAACTCTGACCTTTGACTACCATCTTTTTAATAAACTCTTCATTTAAAGAAACTTCTTTTACTATGTAGTCTTGGGAATTAAAATAAACTAAAAAGTAAGCTTTAGAGGTATCTGAACAATATAATCCGCATTGGATTTGAGCCCAGTAATAAGGAGGAATGATTTGTTTTTCCCAAAAGTCTTTCCAGGCAGGACTTTCTTTTTTTAAAGGACATTTAATTTCTAACATCGTCTGGGATGCTTCATGATAACCATCTAAAGAAGCTGAAAAAGGTTCTTGTACAAAAACTGCTGGTTCATAGTTTCTTTTGGTGAAAACACTAAAGAAGAGATGAGCTTGAGGTTCGGTTTTTTTACCATGTTCAACTGCTTCATTAGTCACAAAATTATTCCCAAAAAGTTTCTTTTTGATTAATTCTTCCACTGTTTCATAAGGATTTAAACCCATAATAGTACCTATTTCGGAAGCATTGACATAGTTTTTTCGATGTTTAAACCAAGCCCAACTATTTTGTTTTAAATCAATTTTCATTTTTTTCTCCTTTTTATCTTTGTTAAAAATCAATCGGTATTAATTTTGATCTGATGGCGATGCCTTATCTTTTATTTTTTTGCGACGAGCTAATTTTTGCTTTTGTTTGCTTATCGTTAATTGATTTAATTGATGTTTAGATTTTAAATAACGACTGAAATTAACTAAAAGTTGGATTAAATAATAAATAACATAAAGGGGGATCGAAATAATCACGATGAACCCAATAAATAAAAGAATCATCCATATAATTTCGATATTATTCATTTCCAAATTCATTTTTTCTTTCCTTCTTTTTATCTTTTTTTCTAAAAAAGTAAACTTTGGCTTTAGTAAAACAATTTAAATGATTATTTATCAAATCTTTCAAGTCGACGAACCCACAGTAGTTGTAGTAAAAACAAGGCAAACTACCGTTTGGTTTATAAATAAACACCCCTTCTAAATCTTTTTCTTGATAACAATCAAAATTATGTCCTCTTAAAAGTAAATTCATTCTTTCTAGATGTTGTTGTTTTTTACTAAGACGCATTAACTGGTTTTGTCTTAAAAAACTAAATATCTCTTTTTGGTTTTTAATCTCAATGGTTTCTATTTCGTTTTTGTTCATCTTAATAAAACCCCTTTTCTTCAAATTTTTGAATTTTTAAATAAAAGTTAAAAGGAATTTCTCCTGTTTCTCCATGCCTGTTCTTAGCGATAATCAAATTAGTTTCCATTACTTCTTGATAAAGAGAAGGATTTTCTTGAGGAGAACGAGCTAAAAATAGCACCACATCCGCATCTTGTTCAATACTCCCCGAATCTCTCAAATCGGATAATTTCGGTCTTTTATCTTCTCTTTTTTCAATTTCTCTGGATAATTGGGAAAGACAGATAATACAAATCTTTAATTCTTTAGCTAGTAATTTAAGTTCCCTAGAAATCTGGGATACTGTCTCATAGCTTTTTAAAGTTTTTTCACTTTCAAAAGCTTTTAAAAGTTGGAGATAGTCAATGAAAACTAAATCTAAGCCTTGGTTTTTCTTTAACCAACGGCATTTCTCTTTAATTTTAGTCATAGTATTTAAGCCTTCATCATCTAAAAAGAGTTTATAATCACTCATTTCTTCGAATTTTTCTATTATTTGGTTTTGTTCTTCTATCTCTAATTGTTTAAAATTAGTAGTTTGAAGTTTACGATAAGAAATTTTAGTTTTCATGCTTAAAGACCTTAAACCTAATTGAGAATTATTCATCTCTAAGCTAAAGATGGCGGTTTTTAAATCTTCCTGCCATTCTAAAGCTTGCCAAACCATGTTTAGCATGAAGGTAGTTTTTCCAATACCTGGACGGGCAGCCAGAATCATAAAACTTTCTGGTTGATACCCTAAAATAATTTCATCTAAACTTTGAAAACCAGTTTTCCAACCTGAAAGAATATCTTGATTTCCATTAGTCATGGTTTCTTTAATTTGTTGAAACAAAGTTTTGGCTGTAATGAAAGTCGTTTTCGGTAAATTAATCAATTGATTTAACTGTTCTTTGCTTTTTTCAATTAAATGGTGAAACTGACTGGTTTCTTCGGTTTTTAAAGTATGGTGCACCATTTGGTTAAGAAGTTTTAAAATTTTTCTTTTCATGGTTGCTTCTTTTAGAAATTCCAGATAGTTATTCAAATGATAAACAGAAGGAAATAAACTACCTAGTTTGAATAAATAGGTTTGACCACCTTCAATCTGGATTTGATTGTTTTTTAACCAAAGATATACTGATAGATAATCAATTTCTTTTTGTTCTCGGTATAAACTTTTCATGGCCTGGTAAATCTTTTGGTGATCTACATTAAAGAAATCTTCCGTTTTTAATTCGGATATTACTTCTTGAAAATTTTTACCATCTAGAAGCAAAATACCTAAAACAGCTTGTTCAGCATCCAAAGAATAAGGAGCTGGCAAGTTTTTAAAATAGTTTTCTTGGTTGTTATTTTTCCACATGACATTTACCTATTTTGTTATTTAAAACACCGTCTCGATCATAATTTTCAGTATAAAGAAAACCACCATTGATGACATCATATTCGGTATATCTTTGAAGTTTTCCTGAGGAATAATATATTTTTTCACTGATAACTTTTTGATATGTGAAAGAATACTTTTGGTAACTCCTTAAAACTTGGTTTTTGAAAAAAGACCACTGATGTCTAATTTGGTTTTCCGAATTGATAATAACCATTTCTTTAATTAAGGTTTTTTCAGAATGAGGATAATAAATTACTTCTCGAGGTAGAAAACATAAAATTAAGTCATCATTGATACTAAATTCAACTTCTAAAAAAATCATTTGTTAATCTCCTTTTATTAACAACTTAACTTTTGACAAAAGAAAAAAGCCAAATTGTTGATTTATTAATCTACAATTTGACTTTCTTATTTAGTCTTTTTTTTATCTTTGTATCAGTACCGTTTTATATGGGTCAGACTCGGTCACGCCCATAATAAACTACTTCTTTGATTAAAAAAGATAAAATAAGGTTATTATTGATTTTCTAATTATACTTCTAAAAGATTCATTGTTAATCTCCTTTATTACAGCCTGATTTTAAGACCAAAAGAAAAAAAGCCAAGCTGTTTTTTTATTTATTAATAAACAATTTGACTTTTGACTTAAATAAGACTTCATTTTAGTCCTTTCTCTCGGTACTATTTTTATGGGGAAGTCTAGAAAAAAACTTTAGGCGTTATATAAATTTTTTTATCTAAAAAATATTGAATATAAAGGTCCTAAAACATTTTGTAGTGCTTTTTTTGCTTCTATATATTCTTTAAATGTACGTTTTGTATTCAAAATTTTGTCAAAATCATATTTTTTAAGAAACATAATAAAATAAACAAATTGTCTAGAATTTAAAGGTTTTTGTTGCACATAATGAAAAAATTTATCTTTATTTATAATATTCAAAAATAAATATTCTAAAGAATTCTCATTAACATACATTTTAATAATTTTTTTTAAATCATAAAAACCAAATTGATAAAGAGAATAATCATCAAAATGTTTTCTAAGTTCTATTGCGGTTAAACCAATTTTTTTAGCTTCTTCAACACTATTTAATAACCCGGCTTGAAATAATTCTTCTAAAGAAACCATCCTTTTTTCTTTTAAAATTTTGATAGGATAATTAAGAGTTTCTATAATTTGAATATTATTTTTTTGATCAACAGTTTTATAAATCTCTTCTTGAGGAGTAAAATATTTAATCAAACCATCTGGTTGTATTACTTTGATTTTTTTAACAGTGGTATTATTATTTTCATCCGATCCCGATTGAAAATATTCTTTGGTACCGTCAGGTCTCACCACTTCCACAGGATGATTTAATAATTGATTCACGGATTCTTTAATACTATCGTTTTCTTCAGCGATTTTTTCATTTAATTTAATGGCTTCCTTTTCAATATCTATATTTTCTAAAACTTTTCTTTGTTGAATAACAACATGATAACGATAAGAAACAGCACAAATAGCTATGATTAACCAAAATAAAACATTCAAAGTAATAAGAGTGGGCACAGTTTTTTCATAATGTTTACCATAAATTTTCATACTCATCTTCTTTTAAAAAAACCTTTCTGACACATAACTTTATTTTAAATAAGACAAAAGTAATATTTTAATGATTATTTTAGTTAAAAATTTTACTATTATTATAGTAAATTGTTGAAAAAGAAAAATCAAAAATTTTATACTTGGTTCTAAAACAATAATAGATAATTGAATCATAACTCTGCCGATATTAAAGACTAAAAAAATAAATTGAAAGACGAGATTAAATAAAACACTGATAAAATGAACAAAAGTTTTTTGTAAATGACTACTTAAATTTTTAATAACTTCAGAAAAACTTTCTATTGGTTTTAAAACCATTTTTAAAGAAGTGGTAATTAAACCGAAAAGACAGATTGATGATAGTAAAATTTCAAAAAATATGATCTATAAAATAAGCAATTAAACTACGTAACGCCAAATCTTAAAGAGAGATTAATAAAAAGTTTTAAAAGATCAATAAAATCTTGAAAAAATTGAATAAAAAATTTAAACATGTTGATAAAAAAAGAAAATAAAAGAAAAAGAGTTATCATGATTTAATATAATTTGATAAAAAAAATTTGATTCCTTTTACTATGAAAGTAAAATCAATACCCCGGTAAAACAGCATAATAAAAAAAAGTAATTTTTCAGTAGCCCAAGAATTTTATCAAAAACAATTTCAAAAAGAACCCCCGCCCTTCTTTGCTAGAAAAAGAAACTAGATATTTGCTTATTAAACAGTAATTTTAAAAAAAAAGATTCATCTTTTTCTTCTATCACAAAAGAAGTAAATTAAAGTTCTTAGAGGATATTTAGGTAGAGAAGTAACTTTTTTGATTTCAAAAGTTTTTTTCAATAAAATTTCTATTTTAAAAGAAAGAATTTCAATAATAGAATCAATCTTGACCCAATCTGACAAGATGGAATTTTAAGTCAGATTTTGGAGTAATTCACATTTTACATTTTAACTCTGCGAGAAACACTTTAAGTTTTTATACGTAAAAATTTAATACGAAATAAAAACTAAACTTTTTCTTATAAAATAAAGGTAGTAAGAAAAAAAAGGAATAATAAAAAAATGATATATCACGGGGGATAATAAAAAGATGATCAAAAAAAGGATCTTATTGGTTTTTTTTATAGCTGTAATTAATCTTATTATCTATTATCGTTGGTTTTCTACTTCTAATTTTAAAAATCATCAAAATAAATCCGTAAATATTATCGCTCCTAAAATCCAAGAAATCAGAAAATGGCAAGCACAAGGAAAAGAGATGACTGAAAAAGTATATACTTTTTATGACTTAAACGGCTTAGGTTATTATCAAAAGGAATTAGACAAAGAACAACAGAAACCAAAAAATGAACAAAATCCTACCTTAATCAAACTTTACCAAATAAGAATAAAAACACAAAAAGAACCAAACAACATTTTATCTTTTATCCAAAAACCTTTTAGTCAATGGATTAATAAATATAATCAAGATGCTTTTTATGAAGCAACCTTTATTAAAACACAAGATTCTTTATTATTTTCCTATTTAAAAGATTTTGATATTAAAAAATTAATAGGAAAAGATGTTCATGACTACTTGTTTTTTCGTTTCAAAGGACCCAGATACTTCTTAGAAGAAGATAAAGATTATTATATTGGAAAAGCTAATTTAAATTATGATGAAAAAAATCCTCTTATTAAAAGAAAAGAATATCATTTACATTTTAATCCCGTTAGAAACACTTTAAGTGTTTATACCCATAAATTTAATACTAAATAAAGATTTTTATTTTTTTCAAAGAAATTAAAAAATTTTTTAACTCATTCATTCTTAAAAATACTTATAATAAAAATGTTGTAAACGAAAGTTAAAAAAAAGAAAAAGGATTAAAAAAAATCGCAATTTATGAATAAATAATCTTTAGAAACTAAAAAAAAGTAATTCAAAGATGAATCGCAAGGAATTAAAAATTTTAAAAAAAATACTTTCTGTTAAAGTTAAAAATTGTTTACTTCATTCTGATAAAGGCGTTTTATATTTTAGTAATATAACAAGAAAAAAATTCAAAATTAAAAAGATGAAACATATTTTCTCGGATACTAGCCGACTTTTATCAAAACTCAAAACTCCTTCATTACGAACTATCTCCGGAATAAAAACCAAACTAAAACAGTTTAAGTAACATCCTCCTTTTTCCTCTAACCGCTTCCTTAAAACTTTTCTTTTTACTTTTTTAGAAAGAAATTTAAAAAAGTTCTTAACAAAAAATTTTTGCGAAATAAAATAATTGAGATAAAATGCTAGTGAACGTTTTATTGAACAATATATAAAATATATATAAATTGCTTAATTTAGTAATTAAGTAAATTATATAATTTTTTTCTTTGTTACTTCTTTTTTTCTTTTAAATTTTTAATAAAAAGTAAGTTTTTAAAATTTAATAAAAATATATAAGATTTAGAATTAGAAAAAAATTCGCTCTAAATCTTTCATATTTTATATTTTGTATATATAAAAGCTCAACTGAAGATGTTATGAAAAGAGAAATTATTTTATGCAATTTTATTTTTTTTAGAGAATAAATTACGAATAATAGTAATTTTATTATAAAATGTGAAATTAAAAAGTTTTTAAAAATTCTTTTTCAAAAAATTTATTTATTAGTAAAAAAGTCAACTATTAAAATTAAGTTTTATTTTACATTTTACTTATATTTTATATATCTATTTTTTTAAATTTTCTTTTAAATTTCATAAATAGTAAAAAAACAATAAAAAAAGCAGTGTAAATAAAAAAGTAAATATTTTTTTTATGTTGACTTTTTTTCCTTTTGAGTTATACTACCGATGGTTAATAAAAAATTTGATTTTCTTAAAAATTTTTTCTTAAAAAAAATAAAAAAAATTTTTTATTATTTTTTTCAAATCAAAACGAAATTTTTCAACAGATAATATCAATGCACCACATTATTTTGTAGCGTTAATAACCAAAGTTAAATAGTAATTTTGTTAAAATTATGACACTTTTCCTTATTAATTATCACAAATTTATATTTAATTTTAAATTTTTGAAGATAAAAAAAATATTTTTATAATATTATCTTTTTTAAAAATTAATATTTTATTAGTTTATTTTTTAAATTGAAACAGAGAGAACCATAATACTTTCTTAAACATTTTCTTTTATTTTGGATTTTATAATTATCAGACTATAATAATTTTTTTATATTTTTGTGATTATTATAGTAAAAGATGATTTTATAAATAGTTATTATTAACTTATTAAAATTTTTAAAAAAATTAAATTAAAAATAAATTAAAATTGTTTATTCACTAAGAAAATTTTAATTATTTAAATATTTTATTTTTAATTTATTAATTAAAAGGAGTGATGAAATTGAATATTAAGAAAATTAATCAATTAAAATATTTCACATTTTTAATATTTTTTTGTATTTTGCTTTTATTTTTATGTAAAAATAACAATATAAAAGCTATGTTAAATCAAGAAAGCACGAGTTACGACAATACAAAAAATTATTCTTTATTACAACAAAATACTGAGATTTATAATAAATTTCTAAAAACAAATAATGCCAAAGCAAATATAATAATAACACATGGTATTGGACAAAGTTCAGAAGAATATATAACATTAGCGGAAACTCTTACTTCATCTGGTTATAATGCATTTATTTATGATCTAAGAAGTCACGGAAGAAGTTATAACAAAAACAATATAGCTGATATTAATGACTATAATATTTTTTTAGAAGATTTAAATTCAATAATTAGTTATATTAAAAAAAATAATAATTTAAAAATTATTTTATTAGGACATAGTTTAGGCGGAATGATTAACAATAGCTATGTTTTAAAATATAGTGAAGATAAAATAGTTGGAGTTGTTAATAGCGCATCACCTACAAAATTTATAAATGAAGTAAAAGATTTTTCAGATGAAAAAAAAATTAAAAAAATGAATAATATTCCGGTGCCTTCTTATGAAAAATTTTCTAGAATACCTTTAAATGAAGAATTTAAACAATATCGCATTTCTTTTGTAACACCTAACTTTGTAAAAACAACTATGATAGATATTATTCAATATTTTGAAAAAGAATTTGAAAAAAGATCTTTTTATTACCCCAAACCTATTTTGTTACTTCATGGTATTAAAGATTCACAAATTTCTTATGATAATAGCGTAGAAATGTTTAACAAAATGGCCAATTCAAATTCAGAAAAAAAAATTATTTTATATCCAGAATCATATCATAATTTATTTAATGATTTAGATAAAAATGAAGTAACAAGGGATTTATTAAACTGGTTAGATGACATTTTTTTGTAATAAATAAATAAAATATTTTAAATTTAGAAATTTATTGAGATTTATATTAAACAAATTACATTTAAAAATATAATATTTTGAAAAAAAAAATTATCATTCTTATTTTATACTAGTTAAAATTAACAAATAGCATATATAACCTACTTAATTTAGTAAGTAAGTTATATATTAATTTTTTTTTATTGCTTTTCTTTTTTTTATTTTAATTTTTTTAAAAACTAAATTTTTAAAATTTAATAAAAAGATCCAAGATTTAAAATAAGGAAAAATCTTTTTTTTCTTCATTGTTTTTTTATTTTGTTTTTAAAAATGGAGTTTTTATAATTAAATTTAAAAAAATTTAATTTATAAAAAAATCGATTTTAATAGATTTATTTTTTTATATTTTTTTTCACTCTTAAAATTTTATAATTTTTTTTAAAAAAACTTTTATTACCTATTTTTTTATATTAGTTAACTTTTTATTTTTTTAAATTATGAATAATAACAATTAAATAAAAAAGTTTTAGTAATTTTTTAAATATATGGTAAAAAGGACATGAAATATAGCTAAAATTTTATGAAAACGTGTCTTTATCACATCAAAACTTATTATGCCCCCGGAGAACCACCCCTCTCTCTCCTCTCTCTCTCTTATAATATTGAATATGAAATTAAATTATTTTTAAAAAAGTTAAAAATAAAAAACTAAGAAAGAAGATTTCTTTTAAATTTAAAAAAAAGTTTAAAATTATTTTTTTAACACAAAAAAAGTGTTTCACAATAAATTTTAATAACTTTTTTCTCCTCTAATATAGTTTTTTTATTTTTTTTAAAAAATATTATCTTTTTTATTGTTTTATTAGTATCGTATATAAAAGTTATATTTATGTATGTGATTAAATCACAGAAAAACAATTAATAGTTCAAAAAAAACATTAATAATACCAAATTTAAATTAAATCTTATTTCTTATCAATACAAAGTTCTTCATCAACAAAAAGAATCACTTTGAAAAAAGCGCGAGTTTTTTTTAAATATAAATATTTATTTTAAGTTTAACAGGAGAGGATATTTATATATTTTATCTCTTTTAATCTATAAAAACACTTCTTAATATAATAAATGATCTAATTCTAATATAATAGATATTTTATATAAAGAAATCAAATATAATAAATCAAATAAATATAATTTTTATTATAAATAAATATAATATATAACGAATATAATATATTTTGATAAAAATATATTTGTATTTAATATTTTTTTTAGAAAGGGATTATAAAAAAATGAATTTTAATTTTAAAAAAAATAAATTCTTAGTTCATTTTTTTTATTTTTAATTATTTTTGTTTTTATTTTATTTAAAATAAGTTTAAAATATAATAAAAAAATTTTAGCATTAGGCAAAAAAAATTTTTGTAAAGACATAAATAGAATATCATCTTTAAATACAGAAGAAAAAAGAAGTAAAATAAAATATACAATTTCAACAAGAGATCAAGCAGTAGATACAACAGAAATAAACGAAATAAAAAAAAACAAAAAAAAGTAAAAAATTTTTTTGTTGTTTTTGTTCTATTACTTATTGGTATATTTGTGCGGATACTGATGATTATTTCTTTTATATAATAAAAAAATAAATAAAGTATAAAATTAAACCTTTTTTTTATAAAGAGAAAGGGGGTTTTTGTGTTCTTATTTTTCTTATTTTTATAGAAAATATAATAAAAAAAATGCTAAAAGTTATTAAAAAATTTTTTTAAAAAATAGCGATATTAAAAAAAGATATTAAAAAAATGATTTTGTATTTATATATTAATAGTATATATATAAAAATATAAATTAAAAAAATAAAATTCAACCTGTATTATTCAATTTTTATATATTTTTTCGATATTAAAATATTTTTTCAAAAATAAGTTATAAAAAATATATTTTCATTAATATTTTTTTAAAAGATTTTTTTATATTACCCAATTACCATTATTAATAATATTAATTTTATTTTTTTTATAACAAATACCTTCAACTAACAAATCTTCAGAACCAAATATAAGATCAATATGAATATAAGAAAAGTTAGCTTTTTTTTTCATCAAACATTCTTCATTCATAATTAAATAATTTTGGATAGTAGCAGGATAAGAATTACCTATTGCTAAATGACAAAAAAAATTTTCATCTATCAAAGTTTCAAAAAAAGAAATTTGATTATATTTTTTCATATAACAATTAAAAGGAACTAATGCAATTTCTCCTAAAAAAGATGAACCTTTATCAAAATTTATTAAATTTTGTAAAAATATTTGATCATGATTGTTTTTGGCTTTAAAATTAACTATTCTGCCTTTTTTAAAATCTATAATTAATGGATTATCTATTATTTGTTCATAAAAAACAAGAGGTTTCGTAGTAACAATTCTGCCATAAGTTTTTTTACTATTAGGCATAGTTAAAACTTCTTCCATAGGTATATTAGGGTTAAAATAAATATTATCTTTGGATTTAATTTTACCTCCTTGCCATAAATGATCTTTTACTAACTCAATATAAATATCAGTTCCTAGATTATTTTTAAAAATAATTTTTTTTAAATTTAAACTGTTTAATTTTTGAGTATAATTATAAAGTTTTTCATTGTGTTTATTCCATACATCGAATAAATCATTATTTAAATTATTTACTAAACAACATTCAAATATAATATTCCAAAATTTTTTTAAACTATCCTTTTTTTCAAGAGGAAATATCTTTTTTGACCATAATTTATTAGGACATATAACTGAAGTCCATTGACTTTCTAAGTTAATAATATATTTATAAAAAAAATGTAATTTTTTTTTAAAAATTTTAATAAAATCAAAAGAAAATAATCTTTTTTTATTAAAACAAGGAGACAAAATATGAATAAAAACTCCTTTTTTTTGAACAATTTCTTTATATTTTTCTACAATTTTTTCTAACCATTCTGATAATTGCTCTTTAGATTTTGTTTTAACAATATAATCGATTTCTTCCATAGAATTTTCCCAAATACAATCGACTTTTTTAGCGCCCATTTTATATGATTTCAAAACGATCAAATCTACTATTTTTTTACATACCAATGGAGATTGAATAAAAACATATTGTTCTTTTTGTATATTAACTCCAATTTCGGTAATTAAATCAATGTATTTATTTATTAATAAAATAAAATAATCTTTTTTTATCATATTATGATTATAATAATCCTTTTTTATAATATTATTTTATACTAATGAAAAAATAAATAAATAAATTTTTTCTATATAAAAAAATTATTTATATAAAAAATTATTAAAATTATTTATTAATTTATATGGTTATTACAATTTTCTTTTTTTAATAAATATCTCTCTGATTATTAACAATAATATTTTTTTATTAAACGGATATAAATATATATGATTTTCAAAAAAAATATTAAAACCTTTTTTATTATTATATCAAGATTAATAATAATTTTTTTTCAAAAAATTAGCCAAAACACCAGTTGAAAGTTCCGATAATTGTTCAAAAAAAACAATTAAGATTTTAGTTTTAGTCTTAGGTAGATTTAATTTAAATAGATCATAGATCATTGAGTAGATAAAAAAAATCTTAAGAAAATAAATTTAATGTTTTTCTGTTTCTATATTCTTCTTCTGTTTCTATTTTTTCTGAAATTTCTTTATCTTCTTCTATTGGTCTTAGCCCTGATGTGTCTAAAATAAAAAATATTTGACTACGCTGTTTTTTTTCTTTAGTTCTTTGCAATATTTTTTTTTTATTTTTCTGATAATATTTTTTAACCCTATTACGTTCTCTTTCGCTGGTTTTATATTCACAAGGAAAAAAATTTTGTTCTGAATTATTTGGTTTATTACTATCATTTTCCATATCTTTTATATTATTCATAGCTTTTATATTATTCGGGATATTAATCAAAAATATAAATATAATTAATAAAAAAAATAAAAATGTTGTATTTTTTTTTATTTGAAAAAATTTTATATTTTTTATTTTTAACATAAAAAAAATCACACTCTTCTTTTTTTTAAAATTTTTATAAAAAAAAATATAAAAAAATTTTAATTTTTAATTTTAATAATAATTTTTTTTGATACTATAATAAAAAAACCAATAATAATAAAAAAATCTTTAATAAAACAAAAAATTAATAAAATAGAAAATAATAAAATTCAAAAATAAAAAATTTTTTAAATTTTTTCAACTTTTTTTTAAAAAAACTTCCTATAATTTAAAAATATTTAAAAAAATTATTCAATTTTAAAAGAAAATATCTCGAAAAGAAAATTTTCTCTTTTTTCTTGTATTTTTTTTATTTCGTTTATTTCTGTTGTATCTACTGCTTGATCTCTTGTTGAAATTGTATATTTTATTTTACTTCTCTTTTCTTCTGTATTCGAAGATGATATTCTATTTATGTCTTTTAAAGAAAAATTAATAATATTCTTAAAAAAATTTTTTTTGCCTAATGCTAAAATTTTTTTATCATATTTTAAACTTATTTTAAATAAAATAAAAACAAAAATAATTAAAAATAAAAAAAAATGAACTAAAAACTTATTTTTTTTAAAATTAAAATTCATTTTTTCATAATCCTTTTCTAAAAAAATTAAATATAAATATAATTCTATCAAAAAATATATTATATTTATTATATATTATATTTATTTATAATAAAAATTATTTATTTAATTTTTTATTTTAAAATGTATAAAAAAGAATTAAGAAATTTTCTTCATATAAAAAATCTTTTTGTTGATTAAAAAAAATTTTATTTTGAACAAATTAAAAAAATTTGATTTTTAAAAAAATATTTTTTTAAACAATTTTATTATATAAATAAGTATAATACAAAATTATAATTTATTTTTATTTTACTTATTTTTTTATTTAAAGATTTATGACTTATTTTTTTTATTTAAAGATTTATTTTGATTTAAAGATTTATTTTGAAAATTTTTTGAAAAATCGAATTCTTCTAGACAATTTTCTTGGCTAACTATATAAAAACTTTCCTTAAAATTAGATTTATAATCATTTAATAATTCTGAATCACTCAAACTTCTTTTATGTCTTGATGAATTATAACTAGATAAATAATTAAAATTATAAAACCTTTTTAATAAATGATCATGATTTGATATTTTGTTGTCTTTTTCATCCATAGCAGATACAAAAGAATTTTTTTTATTTATATTGACAAAAACAAAAAATAATAAAATAATAAAAAACAAAAAAATATTTTTTTTCTTATTTTTATAAATTTTTAACATAAAAAAATCTCCTTATTATTTTGTTTTAAACAAAAAAACTTTTTTCCAAAATAATTCTATATTGTTCTGGTTCGCTTAAACTCATAAATTCAATATCTTTATCAGTAAAATAACCCATATCTCTTAATTCTTGTATTGAATAAAATTCTTTTAGATCTGAAATATTATAACCGCTTCTTTTTAAGTCTTGGAAAGAATAACCCATTTCTTTCAAATCTTTAACCGTATAACAAGAACCTTTAAATAAAGTTATGTTACCATTTTTATCTATTTCTTTAAACTTAATACCATTTGGATCAAATTCTTCTATTGTTCCATCTTCTTTTTTTTTTATTTTAGAAATATTCAAATTTTTATCTTTTTGTGATATACTAGAAATCAAAATATTTTTCAAGATTTCGTTTTGTTCTTCTATTTTTTTATTAGAAAAATTAATTTCTTCAAATTGGGGCATAACTTTTGATATTAATTCAAAATAATTATCTTTTAATATTTGATCCGATTTTAAATTACATTTCTGAAAATATAAAACAATTACACTAAAAATAATAAAATAAAATAAAATAATATATTTAAATTTTTTTTCATCAAATAATTGTTCCAACATTTTAATAACATTTCTTTCTCAAAAATTAAGTTAACTTAATAAATAAAAAAATAAATAAAAATTTTTAACTAAATACAAACTTTATTATATTAATTTTAATAAAAAAAACAATTAATTAGTTTTTTTAAAAATAAAAAAATATTTTCAATAAAATTGAAAATAATCAATTATACTATAGAATGTTGTGATTTAAAATTTTAATTAAATTACAAAATAATTCTTAATTAAAATAGTTAGAAAGAAAAAAACTCAAACAATGAATTTAACAAAAATAAAAAAAAATAAAAATAAAATTTTTAAAATTGAAATATTTAAAATATTAACATTAATATTTATTTTTTTTTGCATTTTACAAAAATCTAAAATATATGGTAATCAGAATTCTTCATTAAAAGTATTTAGATATATTAATGATAATAATATTAAACCAGAAATAGAATATGAATATCAAAAATTAAAAAATAATCAATTTAGAATAATTTCAAAAAAATACTATTATCCTATTCTAAATAATAATGATAGTTTTTACAAAATTCATAAATATATTTATGATAATGATGAAGAAAACTGCAAAATTATAAAAAAAATAGAAACAACTAAAAATTCTTCTTGTTCATATACATTTGAATATAATAGTCAAAATCAACTCATTGGTATAAAAAACCCCCAAAACCAATTTCAAGTTAAATATACTTATGATGAGCAAAATAGATTAAAAAGTAAAAAAATATTTTATTTTAATGATAGATTAATTGAAAATAAATATTTTTCAAAAGAAAAATATTATTTTCAATATAATAATCAAGGACAAAAAATAAATAAAATATATTACAGTCACACTAAACCAATAATTAAGTTTCCGTTCTTTAATTTTTATTGTTTTAAAAAAAGAAAAAAAATAAATAAAATTATAACAGAAAATCAATACGATAAAAAAGGAAATAAAATTAAAAAAATAAAAAAAAATAAAATGTATATAACTTATGAAAAAAAACAAAACAATTCAACTTCAATTGTTCAAGATATTTATACTTATAGTTATTTATATTAAAAATATTTTCTTTCTATTAAAAAGATAAAAAAAAATAAACTAAATTTAGTTTATTTTTTTTTATCTTTTTAATAATAATTTAATTAATTTTTCTTTAAATCTAAATATTTTAAACCAGCTAAGTTTAATAAACTAAAAGGTTTATTAAATTGAGGATGGAAAAAGAAATCTAAAAAAGCTAAATCATCTATAATCATTTTATTATGAATGCAAACACTTAAAGTATTTATCTTCTCTGTCATATCATCTGTTGATAAAATTTGTCCACCTAAAATTCTTTTAGTATTTTTATCGAAAACAACTTTTAATAAAACAGAATCATAATAAGGCATAAATTCAGGTCTATTAGCATCTTTTACTAAAACTGATCCGTAATTAATATTAGAACATCTAGCAACATATTCTGTTAAACCTGTAGAAGAAATATTCAAATTAAAAATTTTAATACCACTAGTACCTTGAGTCCCTAAATATTTTTTTTGATTTTCTTTAATATTAAAACCTATAATAGTACCCATACGAACAGCATTTGTAGCTAAAGGAATATATAAATATTCTCCAGTAGGATTATAAAAAATATTAGTACAGTCACCACAAGCATAAACATTAGGATTTGAAGTCTGTAAAAATTCATTAACTATTAATGCACCATTAGAAGATTTTTGTAAATTTGTTCCAACTAATTCAGTATTTGGTTTAAAACTAATACATATAATAACTAATTCAGTTTCATAAAAGCCTTTATCAGTTCTTATATTTTTAACTAAATCATTTTGAACTTCAAAACCAATAACTTTTTCTCCTAAAACTAATTTTACATTATTTTCTACAAGACATTCTTCGGCCAAATCAGTAAACTCTTTATCTAAATATTTAGACATTATTCTGTCTTGAACATCAATTAAAAGAACATCTTTTTGTTGTTTAGCAAAAGATTCTGCTAATTCCACACCAATATAACCAGCACCTATAACAGCTATTTTTTTAACATTTTTAGCGCATTCTATAATTTTATTAGCATGTTCAAAATTTTTAGATAAAAGAACATTTTTGCTATTAATACCTGGAATTTGAGGAATAATAGGCCAAGATCCCATAGAAATTACTAATTTATCAAAAAAATCAATAAATTCTTCATTATTTTCCAAATTTTTAATTAAAACTTCTTTTTTAGAAAAATCAATTTTTAATACTTCATGTTTTAGTTTAACATTAGCACCCATTTGAGATAACTCTTCAGGATTAGAATAAAACAATCCTTTTTTATCTTTTACAACACCGCCAATATATAAAGCTATTCCGCAAGAAAGAAAAGAAACATTATCATTTTTTTCATAAATAGAAACTTGGATATCTTTATTTTGTTTTAACATTGTTTTAGCGGCAGTAGTACCAGCATGTGTACAACCTATTATAATAACTTTCATTCAATTAAATCCTTTCTTTTTTTTAATTTAAAATATTAAATATTTAATAATTATTTAAAATTTTATTATATTTTTTATTATATTTTATTGAATGATAATTATTTCTAAAATAAATTATCATTATATAAATAATTATAATATATACTTTTATTTAATGATAGAATTAAATATAAATAAAATGAAAAATTAAAAGAAAAACATATATAATATATTATATATTATTTTATAAATTTTTAATTCTCTAATATTTAATATATAGGCTATTTTTTACTCTGGTAAAGTGGTTTTTTCTACTTGTCTTAATGTCGATGTTTTGTCAATATACCAATAGTTATTAGTTTCATTTAAATATTTATATAAAATCTTCATTGTTCCTTTTCAGTAGTCATTTCAATATTTTCATCAAATTCTCTTTTTAATTTTTTGATGTAGTCATGTGTATCTTCACATCTTGTTCTTTATGTTTTTTATCTGAAATATCTTTTATAAAATTAGGAAATATACCATATCCACAAGCCTTATGACTTTGTGATATAATATATTCGTACGTTATTTTAGGAGAAATTATTTTCTCTATATTTATGGGTTCTAAAGACGCAACAACTTTAGAACTTTTTTCTTTTTCTAAAACTAAATTAAAAATCTCTATATTTCTAAAATGAGGTTTTTTATCTAACATTAATAAAATATTAAAACTTTTATTTTTTTTTCCTACAATTAAATAATTAATTTTATTATCATATTTTTTAATTAAATTTTTAAAAAAAATTCTCGAACATCTTTTTCATTAAATATTTCTTTTTCATCTAAATATAAAATAAAAATATTTTTATATTGAATTCTTTTATTTTCCACTTTTTTTATAACCTCCTCTGATATTGATTTATATTTCTACATATAAATAAATTTATTTATATTTTAAAAAAGGTATGAATTAATTTAAAAAATCCTTTAGTAGTTTCTTTAAATTCTACAAAACAAAAATAAATAGTTTTAAGAATATAAAAACTTAAAACAAACCAAAAAATATAACTAAGATTTGTAAAACTTAATTCACGCCCCCCATTTAAAATATTTAATGTTGTAAATACTAATAAAAAGTTTCTTTAATTTAGGAATAATAAAGTTAAAAAATTTATCTATTTTTTGATATAATACGAATGTATTCATAATATAAGACCTACCTATGGTCAACCAACGCCACCCAACCATATAGCTTTCTTTCCATGGAAAGAAGATGAAAGTTATATGATTTTTTTTTATTTATAAACCTAAAAAAATGACTCCAGTTATTATACGGACATTTTTCTTCATACGAACGTATAAACCAGAGTCATTTTTATTATAATTATATATTTTTTTTGATATAATTATTTAATTTTTCTATAAATAAGTATAGGAATTTTTACATCATTATTATAACATATTTATTTAAATGTAAAATTAATTAAAATAATAATAAAAATTTAAAAAAAGCGTGAGTCTTTTTTTTAAAAAAAAGATAAATATATTAATTATGTCATTTTTAAGCGACTTATAAAATACTAAAATACAAATATAAAATAAATTATATTCAGATTTATTATTATTCTTATAACAAACTTAATAAAAAATCTAAAAAGAATTTTTCAATAATTTTATTTCTCATATCAGATGAAAATTGAATCAAAGATTCTACCAATTCATTACTATTTTTTCTTAAAATAGATATTATTTCTGCATCATTCGATTGTGGATCAAAAATAATTTCATTAAATGTTTTTTCTATTAGAGATTTTAAGTTATTATCTGATACATCTAAAATCTTTTCTTTAAAAAAAATATAAACATTTTCGCTTGTTGAAATTTCTTTTTTTTGTTGTTCTAAAACTTGTTTATCTAAATTAATAACTTTTTGTTCAATTAAAAAAAATTCAGTACCATAAATACTATGAGTTTTTAAAAAAGCTAAAATTAAAAAAATTTTAATAAATATTAAAACAAAATATTTAAAAAACAAATTATAACTTTTATTTATTAAATTCATTGTTTTAATAAACCTCTTTTTTTTAATTTTTTAAAGGTAAAAAATTAAGAACAATATTTAGAGATTTTAAGTACATTAAAAATATTAAAAAAAATATAATATTTTGTCTAAAAAAAAGTAACTTTAAAAAAAAGCGTGATGGATTTTTAATAAAATTTTTAAACTATAAATTTTAAATTATTTATAAATTTTATTTTTGAAAAAAATTCTTGAATATCTTCATTTCTATAAACTTTAAATCTACCACCAACAACTAAATATAAACAAAATTGTTCGCCATTATTTCTCAATAATTCCATAATTTTTTCATTAGTCATTCTTTTATTAAAAATAATATTTGAAATAAAATTTTTTTTAAATGAAATTATCATTTTAGAATCATAATCATCTAAAATATTTTTTTTAAAATCTTCATAACAATCTATTTGTAAATTTACAAAAAAATCTAAAATATTTTTATTTCTATTATCATAAGTTTCATTCATAAATCCGACAAGAGTTTCTTCACTAATTTCTCGCAAAAATTCTACAATCTCTTCATCAGTTTTAGAATGATCAAAAAAAATAGGAATATAATTTTCTTTAACTTTTAATTTTAATTCTTCATCAGCTACATCTAAAATTTGCTCTTTAAAATAAAAATAATCTTTTTCATTTTCTGAAGTTTTTTTATATTTATTTGTTTCCGCATTTTGATTAGATAAACTGATTTCTAATTGTTTAAACAAATTTTCTTTATCAGAACCATAAATATTATGAGTTTTTAAAAAAGCTAAAATTAAAAAAATTTTAATAAATATTAAAACAAAATATTTCAAAAACAAATTATAACTTTTATTTATTAAATTCATTATTTTAAACCTCTTTTTTTTAATTTTTTAAAGGTAAAAAATTAAGGAACAACTTAAGAGGGGTGTACCATATAATATACTACATTAAAAATATTAAAAAAATATAATAAATTGTTTAAAAATAACTTACTTTTTTTTAAAAATAAATCTTTTTTGATACGTTTTTACATTATATTTACGTAAAATATCATCTGTATCTTTACAATTTGAATACTCTTGAGGTATTTTTTTAATTTCATTAATAATTTTTTGTTAGTTTAGTTGTTTTTGAATACAATTAGCATTTTTTTCTCCGGCTTTATCTTTGTCGAAAGAAATTAAAACTTTGATTTGATATTTTTTCAATATTTTAATTTCTTTCTAATTAATTTTCAAAATGAAAAAAAACATAATAATTATAAATGTTTAAATAATTAAAAAAGCAAATTAAAAAAAAGAGCCCGAGGGTAAAAAAGAAAAATATTTTCTGTAATCTTTTTTTTAATATCTATATCTAAAAATAATTCTTAAACTAATTTTTACCAGAATAAAGAATTTTTCTCAATTTAATTTCTAGATTTATTTGTTCTAAAGATAATTCATTTAATTGTTTTATAAGCAAAGATTTCTTTTTGCTTAAAAATTGTATTCGAAATTTTAAATAAATTAAATCTTTTTCTGAAATATTAGTATTTTTATTACTTTGAGTTTTTGAATAAAATAATAAATCTTTTTCTGATTTATTTATTTCTTGTGAAATTAAATTTTTTTGATGACATAAATCATCTATTTGAGATGTTAAAATTTCAATTTCTTTTTTTGAGGAATCAAAAATTTCTTCTGAAGATTCTGTTTTTTTCAATTTTGAATAAAATTTACCAGCAAAAACTAAATTTGTTTTATAAAAATTTACTAATAAAATAATTAAAAAAAATGGATAAATAAATTTTATTTTTTTTAAATTTAAATACATATTTAAAATATCTTTCTAATATAAATTTTTTTAAATTTTTTAATAAAAATTTTTAATAAAAAAAACATAATAATTATAAATATTTAATTATTAAGAAAAACATTTTTTTTAAAAAAAAATAAAATTTACATAAGATATATAAAATCAAGGAGTCAACGGAGTCACTTTTTCATCAACTTTATAACGAATATTAGTTACTCATACCCCCGTTTGACTCCTGACTCCTAAAACTATACGCTACATGTAAAAAATATTTTTCTTTTTTACCCTCGGGCTCTTTTTTTTAAAAATAAATTTTTTGATATATTTTTACATTATATTTACGTAAAATATCATCTGCATCTTTACAATTTGAATATTCCTTAAAGTATTTTTTTAATTTCATTAATAATTTTTTGTTGGTTTAGTTGTTTTTGAATACGCGATTAGCATTTTTTTCCGGCTTATTCATCTTTGTCGAAAGCAATTAAAACTTTGATTTGATATTTTTTTAATAATTTTAAAACTGTTTCGGAAAAATAACTGGGTAATAGTAATTAAACCAACAGCCATTATTAATAACGTTTTGATGACAACTCATGACATCAAAAAAACCTTCATGTAAAATCATTTCTTTTCTTTTTAAGATATTTTTAAAAGCTTTAGTAAAACCATACGGAAAATAGAAAATATTAGTATGACTGAAATTTTTTAAAGCTTGGTATTTAGGATTAAAATGTTCAATAAGATTATGATAATTATGTTTAAATCTATTCCTAAAGAAACTAAATATTCTGAAAAAGTTGCAATAAGAACACCAGCATTACTTAATAATTGATACTAATCTCATAACCCGAATTTTTTTTTTCATATTCTTTTTTCTGGTTTCGATCATATTCGAACTTTTGCAGTGTTGTTTTTAAAATAGAATTTTGTTTTTTTACAGATTCTAAAAATTCTAATCTATTTATCAAATCTTGACCCAAATCTATTGTTCGATCAACAACTCTTAAAATACATTGAATTAATCTCTGTCGACCAATAGAAGTTGAGGAACAATTATCAGAAGTTAATTCTTTAACGCTTTCATCTATTAAATTAACATATTTTACATAAAGATCATACATACGAGACAAATTTTTTTTTGCAAAATCATTAGTTTGCATTTTATCCGAAAAATTCCTAACAATTTCATGAGCTCGATCTTGTTTTTTCGATATTTGTTCAAGCATGAAATTTTCTTCAGCAATAAAATAGGCCTCAATAACAGAATTTTGATTTGCTTTAATAAAATTATGAGGAATGAATAATAAAAAAAATAATAAAACAGAAGAAGCAAAAAATCTTCTTATTGCCAATTGAACTTTAAATTGAACTTTATTTAACATTTTTTGAAGATCCTTTCTATTATAAAAAATTTATTTTATTTATCCTTAAAAAGATAAGCTTTAAAGTCTTTGATAAAGACATTGAAAGCTCTTTTTTTCAATCATTCAAAGTAGCGTTATCCGGAATATTTCCTAAGACATCGAAAAAGACTCCAACATAATCAGGAAAACTTTTTCGAATCAGAAAAACGATCAAAAAATATCTTTTAAATAAGAAAAAGATAAAAATAATTTTTTTTGATTTATAAACCTAAAAAAAATGACCTAATATATACGACATTTCCCGAACGTATATAAAAGATCATTTTCAATTATAATACATCTTTTTTTAAGTAAGATAGCATAAGAAGGGAAATGTTTACAACTTTATATTATAAACATATTTATTTAAGTGTCAAATTAATGAAAATAATAATATTAATGAAAATAATAATAAAAATTTAAAAAAAGCGTTAAAGTTTTTTAAAAAAATATATAAAATTTTATTTATTATTATTATGGTAATTGATCTAATATTTTTAATGTTTCAAACTTTTTCCAAATAGTTTTATTAACTTTTATTCTTTCTTTTATATCTTGTTTGCTAAAAAGTTTGTTTTTTCTATTTGCAACAATATTTTCTGCAGCTACATCGCCTAAACCATCTATAGTAATAAAAGGCATTCTTAAGAATTTATCATTTTCAATAACAAATAAAAAAGCTTCTGATTTGTTCAAATCAATTGGTAAAAATTGATATCCTCTTTGTTTCATTTCTAAAGCATTTTTAAGAGTATTCATTATACTTTGTTCTTTAACAGTAATTTTCTTTTTTATTGCATCATATTCTAATTTAGTTATATTTTTTTGAATATTATCAGAATC
The DNA here is from genome assembly GCA_027945135.1 of Candidatus Phytoplasma oryzae. Taxonomy (GTDB): domain Bacteria; phylum Bacillota_I; class Bacilli_A; order Acholeplasmatales; family Acholeplasmataceae; genus Phytoplasma; species Phytoplasma oryzae_A. The sequence continues at coordinate 460,607 of CP116038.1, forward strand.
TTGCAACATTAATTCATAATCAAATTGATCTGCTCTTTTAGAAAAAAAACCACTATAAAATAATAAAGGATGATGAACTTTAAACCAAGCTATTCTTATAGCCATTAAAACATAAGCAGTTGCATGCGCTTTTGGGAATAAATATCTTATTTTACTTAATGATTTTAAATACCATTGTTCAATTTTATTTCGTAAAGGAAAAATTAATTTATTCCATTCTTCAGGAAAAGAATGTTGTTGGCCTTTACGAACAAATTCCATAATTTCAAAAGCTTTTAAAGGTTCTATACCTTTTTTAATCAAATTATTTAAAATTTCATCACGACAACAAATAACATCATCAAAACAAATATTTTCTTTATAATTAATAAAATCACCTTTTTTATTTAATATATCTTGAGCATTTTTTAACCAAACATCAGTCCCATGAGATAATCCCGAAACTTTCACTAAACTAGCAAAATTAAAATCTTTTTTTTCTTTTTTATAAATATTTTTTAACATTTCTATAACAAAATTCGTACCAAATTCTGGTATAGCTAAAGAAGAAATAAAATTTTGACCATTATTAGAAATTTCATTTGAAAAAATTTTATAAACTTCGGGATCGTCTACCGGAATATTTTGATAATTTGTAAAAGAAAATTCTTGAGGATTTTTTTTAACATAATCCATAAAAAACTTAATCATTGTAGGATCATCATGTCCTAAAATATCTATTTTAAATAAATTTTTTTCAAAAGAATGATAATCAAAATGAGTTGTCTTCCAAGTTGATTTTATATCATTTGCAGGATATTGAATAGGAGTTATTTCTAAAATAGAATTTTTTTTAGGAACAACTACAATACCTCCAGGATGTTGTCCAGTAGACCTTTTAACTCCTTCTATAATATTGGCTCTTCTATAAATTTCAGAAAAACGTATTTGATTTTCTATTTTTTTTTCTTTAATAAATCCTTTAATATAACCATAAGCATATCTTTTAGCAACAGTTTGAATAGTTCCGGCTCGAAAAACATTATCTTCTCCCATCAATTCTTTTATATAATTATGAGCTTGACTTTGATAATCTCCAGCAAAATTTAAATCGATATCAGGAGTTTTATTACCATCAAAACCTAAAAAAGTCTCGAAAGGTATATCTTGTCCATCTTTATTAAACTTAATTTTACAAAAAGGACAAAACATATCAGGCAAATCATAACCAGAAAAAAAATTTTCTAAAAAATTATAATTATTAATATCATCGCCTATATTATTAATATATTTTTGATAATTTGGATCTTGTTTTTCTAAATAAGACATTGAAAAAACAGTATATTTACAATTGTAACAAATATAATGAGGTTTTAAAGGATTAACCTCTGTAATATCTAAAAGATTAGCAATAAAAGAAGAACCGATAGAACCTCTAGAGCCTACAGGAAAATTATTTTCGATGGATTTTTTAGATAAAAGATAAGATAAAAAATATATAGGAGCAATACTAAGATTATTCTTATTTTTATCTTTATTTTGGCCTAAAATACTATCTAATTCTTTATTAATCCGGTTATTAATAAAAGGATGTAAATTTTTTCCATATTTTTGTTGAATTTTATTATCAATTAATCTCTTGATTTCTTTTTTAATGCTAAAAATTTTAAGATTTTCTTTAAAAGTATCATCTGGTAGAAAAAAAAGTTTATCAGGAAAAATTTTAATTTTTTCAATTTTCTCATTTAGTAAATGAGTATTATTTATAACTATATCTTTTTTTAATTGTTCATCTTTAATAAAACTAAAACTATCTAACATCTCTTGTGTAGTTAAAAAATGATTATCTGGTAAATTTTTTGATGCATATTTATATAATTTATGTATACCTCCTCCAATTAATTTTGCATTAATATAAATTTCTCTATAAATTTTATCATAAGGATGCAAATAGTGAACATTGCCTGTAGCAATAACTATTTTATTTTGTTTTTTAGATTCTTCAATAATTTTTAAAATAGTTTGTTGAATAATTTTTATAGCATTTTGATCTTCTCCTAAATCATAAATTATATTTTTATAAGCTTGAATAGGCTGAACTTCTATATAATCATAAAAAGAAATTGCTTTGGCTAATTCTTGAACATTATCATTCAAAGCAATTTCAAAAATATTACTTTGAGAACAACCACTACCTATTAATAATCCTTCTCTATTTTTTTCTAATTGAGATTTTAAAAGTCTAGGTTTTTTATAAAAATCTTTTGTTAAAGAACGACTTATTAAATAAAATAAATTTTTATAACCCTTCTGATTTTGTACTAAAATATTAATATGATAAGTTCTTTCGTAAATGTTTGGTAAAGGTTTATTTAAATCATAAAAATAAATAATATCTTGATCTGATAATTTTTTTAAAATTTCCACAAAAACTAAAGCCGTTGTATGAGCATCAAATAAAGCTCTATGATAATTACCTTCAGCATTATTTTTAATCTTAAAATGATTAGCTATTTTTTTTAAATTAAAAAACTTCATTTCATGACCAAAATATTTTTGTGTTAAAGTTAAAGTATCAATTACTGGTAACATTGTAAATTCAATATTTAATTCTTTTATTTTTTCTGTTAAAAAACCTATATCAAAATTAGCATTATGAGCTACTAAAACATGGCCTCTGATAAAATTTAAAAAACTTGGTAAAATTTCTGTTAAAATAGGTTTATTTTGTAATTCTTCATTTGTAATACCAGTTATTTCTGTTATTTTACTACTCAAAGAAATTTGAGGATTAATTAATTCGCTAAAAATCTTATTTGTAACCTTACCATTTTCTATTTTAACAGCTGATAATTCAATAATTTTATCTCTAATTTTAGATAATCCAGTAGTCTCCAAATCAAATACTATATAATTTTGTTGTTTTAAATTAAAATTATTAAAAGATGAATATTCACTTTGATTAGTAATAAAAATATCTTTTTCTTCTAAAAAATCTATTTCTAATCCTAAAATAGGTTTAATTTTTTTATTTTTAGAAAATTTTGCTATTTCGGGATAAGCATAAACACCATTATGATCAGTAAAAGCTATAGCTTCATGTTGCCATTTAGAAGCAATAAATAAATAATCTTCCGCACTTGTGATAGCATCTAAATTAGACATTTTTGTATGCAAATGAAACTCAATTCTTTTTTTACCAGGATAATCATCAATTCTTTTTAAATTTAAAGGGATTGTATTTAAAATTTGATATGGTTGAAAATTATTTCGTTTATTAAAATCAAAACTAAAAAAAAATTCTTCTTTTTTTTCAAATTTGTCCATAAAAGAAATAATTTGAATTTCAACACCTTCTTTTAAATCTTTTTTGACTTTTTGGAGATAAGGGTCATTAGGTAAAAAAAATTTTCGATATATAATAGAATCTTGTTTAGTTAAATAATCTAATAAATAAAAAGAAAATAAAATACTTTTATTGTTTCTAGTCCAAATATAATTAGGTTGTTGAATATATCCTTTTATTTTAAAATAATTATATTGACTAAAAAAATCTTTTGCTAAATCTTTTTGAAAAGGAATTTGGGAAAAAACAACTTCTATAATTTTATCATTTTGAAATTTATTATAATTCGAATCATATTTTAATTCAGGCAATTTAGATTTTTTTTCTTTTATTACAACATTATTATCATTTTTCATGATATTTTTATTATTTTCCATATCTTCGACATCCATCTCTGCAATTAATATAAAATCTAAATTATAATGATGAAATAATAAAATTTGTAAATTTTTTAAAATATTCGGTTTTTTTAAATATTTCAAAATAAAAGGATCTATTTTAAATTTACATATTTTTTTTTCTATATCAATAGAATAAAAAGAATTATATAAAATATAAAATATTTCATTTTCTTTTTTTTGATTAATTATTTCCAGTAAAACATTTTGAACTCTATTAGTTTCAATATCATTCTTTTGAATAAAATTTTCAAAAAAAACAAAATAATTTTCGTTATTATTAACATTTTCAAATATAAAATCTAAATTATAATGATGAAATAATAAAATTTGTAAATTTTTTAAAATATTCGGTTTTTTTAAATATTTCAAAATAAAAGGATCTATTTTAAATTTACATATTTTTTTTTCTATATCAATAGAATAAAAAGAATTATATAAAATATAAAATATTTCATTTTCTTTTTTTTGATTAATTATTTCCAGTAAAATATTTTTAAAAAGATTATTATTCATATTTTTTATATTTATAAAAGTAAAATTAATATTAATTGCTAAATTTCTTGTTAATTTATATGTTTTTTTAATCATAAATTCTTTTAGTTTTTTAGAAAAAAGATTTAACTTATTAATATTTTCTAATAATAATTCTAAATAAATCTTAAAAGTAAAAGAATTTTCATTTGTATTAACTAAAATTTTTTTAAATTCGAAAGATTTAAAATCATCTTCTTTTAATTCTTCTTTTTTAAAAACTTGAAATTGATCAATCCACATTTTATTTTGCTCTTCTTTTGTACCGAAAATTATTTTTTATTTTTTCATTATTATTTCAAATTTAATAATAAATAAATTATTATTTTGATTTAATGGAAAAAAATTTTGTTTTGTTATTATTATTTCTTATAAAAAATTTTTTTTATTATTATTTATTATAAAAATAATATTAAATTCCGAAATATTATTCATATTTAAGGAAAATATGTGAATAATAATAAAAAAAATTTTATTTCTTCTAAATTTTGATATTTTTTAATGGTACTGATGATCGGACTCGAACCGATATGAGTTTGAATGCTCGTTTGATTTTGAGTCAAATGCGTCTGCCAATTTCGCCACATCAGCAAAAATTACAATCAAAATTTGTTTATATATTTCAAAATATATAAAAAAACAAAATGTTTTTATATTTAAAACTTAACTTTTTGAAAAATATCAAAAATAATATGTAAATACAATAAATTTTTTGTTTATTGAATTTTAAAATTAAATAAATTTGGTGGAGATGAGGGGACTCGAACCCCTGTACAACATTAAAAAGCTTTATTTTTTCTACATATTTATTTTGTTTTATTTTAAAACAAACAAAATTTATTAATTATTAAAAACGAAATAAATTTGAAAATAAATAAAGATTAGAGATATTATTTATATTTTTTTAATTTAAAAATAATATCATTTCTTTTTTTTAATTCTTAAAATTTTTAAAAAATACTTAATTATATTATAAACTTTGAAATAATAAAAATATTCTAGTTCGCTAAGTTTATCAGAACTTTTATTATCTGTTTAAAGAAATTAAATGAACTAAATAAACAGCTATCAATAATTAAGTTATTTTTTTACTTTTGCATTTGTTAATTAAACTAATTAATTAAACTGAAGCAGAAAATATTCTTGAAGTTAAAGATGGATTTGTAAACCCATTAATAACACTTTTTCTATCAAATTCTTGATCAGATAAATGTGTTTTTTTATTTTTATCGCCTTTTATTAAACCTCTAATGTTTTTACTTGCATAACCAAGATATGCTGAATAAAACTTTTTAACCTTGGCAAATCCTATAAACATCCCCAAATATATTTTAACTGAAAAAAATGAAAAATAAATTTTTTTCATTTTTTTACTTCAGTATAAAATATTTTATTTTTATACTTTTATTAATTCATTAATTATCAATTCATTCATTTTTAAATTATTTCTTGTGTTGAAAATTGTTGAATATTTAAGCCTTGTTCATCAAATATAGATACTATTTTTTTAACAGTATGAGTATCTATTGGTTCGAAAATAGTTTCTTTATAAATTAAAGATTTATCTTGAGAATTTAGATTTTCATAATATTCTCTTTCTAAATATATACTTTTGCCATCTGAATTGAAAATAGTTTCTTTTATAACATTTCCGACTTTATTCATATCTTTTTCATATTTCATTTTACCTGTTTTAGAATACCCAATTTGCTTTATTAAAATTTTTTTATCTTTTAAATCATCATACAAACAAGTTTCTTTTAATAAACCTTCTTCATCATAAAAATTTTGTTTTTCTTTTCTTTCTTGATCATCTAAAAATGTTTCTTGTTCAATAATTTCTTTTTTTCCTTCTTTTTGTTTTTTAATTGTGAATTTAGTTAATTTACCTTTTTCATTAAAATCATTTATTTTATAAATATAAATTTTATTATCAATTTCTTTAGATACATGTGTTTCTTTTTGGATTTGTCCATTTTCAATATTAAATTCTTTAATTACCGTTTTAAGAGGACCAACATTTTTTTGTTCTTTAAACAATTTTTGATTTTTAAATTCTTGTATTAAATCATTTTTTTGTATTCTAATTAATTGTCCAACGCTATCATACTCTTGAATTGTTCCATCAGATAAAATTTTAAATAAATTTTTTTGTTTTTTTTGTAAAGGTTTTGAAATAAAATTGGTTTTTAAAATATTATTTTTAGTTTCGTTTTGTTTTTGTTTGTGTAAAAAAAAATATACCAATACAGAACCACTCAATAAAACAAAAAATATGGTCACAATAGAAATTATTTTATAATATTTTTTTAAAAAAACTGAATATATATTAAATGACATTTTATAAAATTAATCTACTCTTTCTTTTAATTGAATTGTTTTATATAATGAATAGAACATATAGAATATAAATTTATTTTTTTAAAAAAAATCAAAAAAACATAAAAAAATAATAAAAAACTGTAATTATATTATAAACTGTTTTTATATAAAAAAAATTAATAAAATATGATAATAAAATAATTTTAGTTTTAATTTATTTTTTTGTTACTTGAAAAAAAAATAAAAAAAATTATAATTAATAAGATTATAGTTTATAATAATTAGCGGATATTTAGACAATAATTTTAGACAAAAGAAAATAAGATATTAAATCTTAGCTAATTTTGTTCTTCAATAACATTTGAAATATTTAAATTTAAAAAAATATTTTTTTATTTTTGTTAATCAAAAATCAAAATCCAAAAAAAGAAAATAGAAAAGATGATAATATGAAAAATATAAAAAAAAAAATTTTTTTAACATCTATTGTTTTATTTTCCATAACATTAACCTTTTTTTTAATTTACAATAACTTAATCATATTTAAAAAATATTTTCAAATTAATTTTTTTAAATTTTTGTTAAGTATTAGTTTATTAATATTTAATGTTTATTTTTTTATTTTGCCAGAAAATTTTATTATTGGAGGATTAGAAAGTAACTTAATTTTTTTAGATAAATTTTTCTTTTTTAACAAAAAAAGTAAAAAACAAGAATACTTTTTTAGTAAAAATAACAATATTATATTAATACGTATCATAATTATTTCTATTTTTGGTTATCTGATGAAAGATGTAAAATATTTCTTTATTAATACAGTAATAATAAATTTATTTTTTTCTTTTGTTATTAAAATTTTAGAATATTATAAAATTAAAAGAAACTTTTTTATAAATAAAATGCCATTTATTTTAAAAAATAACGATTTTCTAAGATTATTTTTTTTCTCCTTAATAATAGGAATTAATGTAGGTATAAGTTGTGGTTTTATTTTATTAAATAATGGTTCTACAGGAGGAACAGATGTTATTTTTGCTTTTATTAAAAAAATATTTAAATTAAATAATTTAAAAGCTATTTTGTTAATGACTGATGGAATAATAATTATTTTTTCTTTTTATTTAGATTGGAAAAGAAAGATAGATAAAAAACAAAAAATTTTTATGAAATATATATTTTCTTTAATTTCTTTCATTATTGCTGTTTTATTAATTGACATAATTTTAAACAAAAAATAAAAATTTTTAAATAATAAAAATAATTAAATTATTATTCTTATTATTTAAATTATTAAACATCTATATTTAACTCAAATTTTTTTTTTATTTCTTTTAAAAAAATCAAACCTTTTAATGTTAAAATAATATTTTTTTTTTTAAAATTAATATAATCTTCTTTTAAAGCTTTATTGAGATATTTTTTAAAAATTAGTTTAGACCATTTTAAATTTTGATTTAATTCTTTTATATCAGTTTTTTGTTTTTTATGATTAGCTAAATGAATTAATAAAGTAATTAACATAAAATCTTTTTTTTGCTTATAGTTTTTAATGAGTTTCATTATAAAACCATTTTGTGGTTCTAAAATAAGCATTAAAATAAAATTTATTAAATTTAAAAAAGAAATTAAGCTAGCTACAGGTAAATCTAATAAAATTCCTAAAAAATAACCTATACTCGAATTAACAAAAGAAATCCATAAAGATAAAAGAAAACATTTAAATAAATTTTTACTAACTAAAAAAGAAGTAACAGAAGGGCCAATAAAACTAGAAATAACCATAACAGAACCAACAACATCAAAAGAAATAACTGCTGTTAAAGAAACTAAAAACATTAACAAATAGTTCATTATTGTATGAGAAAAACCTAAAATTAAAAACAAAGACGGATCAAAAATAAAAAATTTTAATTCTTTATAAAAAATACCCACAAAAAACAAATTTAAAAAAAGAATAGGAAATATTTTAAAAATTTGTTTTTTATGTGTTAATTCTATATTTCCTAAAAAAACAGCATCTGAATCAATATGTATATTTCTAATTGATATACTTATAATAATAATAGCTAAAGCAAAGAAAAAAGTAAAAACAATACCAATAGAAGCGTCTTCAGGTATTCTCTTATTCTGGCTTAAAAAATTAATAATATAAGAAGTCAAAATACCTACAAAAGTAGCACCAATAATCAATATAGGAGAATCAAGATTTTGTACTAAAAGAAATGATAAAACAATACCTAAAAGAATACTATGACTCATAGCATCAACAATCATAGTTATTTTTTTTAAAATTAAAAAAATACCTAAACTTGATAAAGAAAGGGAAGTTAAAATTAATACTATAAAAACATCAAATTCAAAATTTATAATAATTTTTTCTATTATTTTTGTTATTTGTATCATATTTACAAAACCATCTCACGATATTTTTATCTATTATTAAATAAATTTTTTATTGTTTTTAATCCTTTTTTAGTCATAAAAACTTTATTTTTTTTTAAAATAAGATATTTTTTTTCAAAAAGAAATTTATCCTTTTTCTTAATATCAAAATTTCCATTATTTTCATAATAAAAATGAATTAATTTTTGAAATTTAATAATTTTTCTACGATATTTTAACCTTTTAGAATAACTTTGAAAAATTCCGTATTTAGGAGATAATAAAATAGAAAATAAAAAAACAAAAAACATAATCACAATAATAACAGGACCTGTAGGCATATGCGGAATTTTATTACTAATAAAAGTTCCTATAAAACCTGTTAACAAAATAATAAAAATAGATACCCAAATATTAATATTTAAATGATCACTAAATTGTCTAGAAATAATACTCGGAACAATTAAAAAAGCACTTGTTAAAATGATACCTATTAATTTTAAACTACTTATTATAATGCCAATTAACAAAAAATTTAAAATAAATCGAATTAAATTTGTATTAAAACCTATACTTTGTGCAAAAATTTCATCAAAAATAAAAATTTTAAGTTCTTTCCATAACAATAAAACTAAAACCAAGATTATTGAGGTCATAACCCCTATATAAAAGACATTCTTTAAAGAAATCAAGGCGGCTTGTCCTAAAATAAATTTTTCCAAAACAGCAATCTTATTATCAGTCATTTTATTTTGAATAAAACAAATCAAAATATTACCTAAACCAAAAAAAGATGAAAGTACTAAAGATAAAATAGTATCCATTTTAATTTTAGAATATTTTTTTATTATTTCCATCAAAGTTAAAGAAATAAAAGCTCCCAAAAAAGAACCTATCCATAAAACCCACTCACTAGTATTTCTAACCCAAATATAAACCAAAGATATGCCAGGTAGAACAGTATGTGAAATAGCATCCCCTACTAAAGATTGTTTTTTTAAAACAATAAAAACTCCTAAAACACTAGCTCCAAAACCTAAAAAATAAATTCCCAACAATACTTTTAAAAAAGTATAATTTAACAACCCCATATTTTAAAATCTCTTTCTAATTATTTAATTTTATTAACATTTGATTAGAATAAGTTTTTTGAATATTTTCATTATTAAAAACATAAGAAACAGGGCCGCTAGCTATTTTTTGAACATTTAAGAAAACAACATAATCGAAATATTTTTGAACAGTTGTTAAGTCATGATGCACTACAATAATAGTTTTATTTTTTTTTTTCAAACTTTTAAGTAAACAAATAATTTTTCTTTCTGTTTGAATATCTACTCCTTGAAAAGGCTCATCCATTAAATAAATTTCTCCTTGTTGCGCCAATGACCTAGCTAAAAAAATTCTTTGTTGTTGTCCTCCTGACAATTCTGATATTTGTCTATTCATAAAAGGAATCATGTCTAATTCTTTTAAAGCTTGCAAAGCAATTTTTTTATCCTCTTGTGTAGGTCTTTTGAACCAACCTAAATGTCCGTATCTACCCATTAAAACAACATCAAAAACTGTAATAGGAAAATGCCAATCGACCGAATTTCTTTGAGGAACATAGGATATTTTTTTTCTAATCTGTTTATATTTTTGATTATTAAACAAAATATTACCAGAAATTTTAGGTATTAATTCTATCATAGTTTTAACTAAAGTAGATTTTCCTGCACCATTAGGACCCACAACGGCTGTCAAAGAACTATCAAAAAAATCAATATCGATATCCCATAAAACTGGTTTTATATTATAAGCAACTGTTAAATCTTTAATTTGAATAGCAATCTTATTATTCATTTTTCACTTTCTTTTAATTTTATTTTAATATTTTTTCAAAAAACTATGATAATTCTGTTTCTATAATATGTATATTGTGTAAAAAAGTACCTATATAACTTGAAAGCTTATATTTTTTATTTTGATTATCATCAAAAACTTCAAAAGAACCATCATCTTGACCTAAAGAATCTGAAAATAATTCTTTTTCGCTTATTTTAATATAATGACCTTTATTTTCAACAGCTTCTTTTAAACTATTTAAAGATTCATGAGAAAGAGAAGATTCAGAAAAAATAGCTTTTACTTTTTTTCGAGCCAATTCATCAGCTAAAAGATTAATATCTGCAATACTAGTTTCTGTCTGAGTGGAAATACCTTGTATAGAACGTAAATCAAATTGAACAATGTTTTTATATGCTAAATAACTAAAAGCATCATGAGCAGTTACTAACATTAAAGTATTACATTTTTTATTCAGTTCGCTTATTTTTTTTTGAAAATATTTTTTTAATTCTTCTAACTCATTCTTATATAATTGAAAATTATATTCTAATTTTTTAAAATCTTCTTCTTTTTTCAAAATATATATTATAATATTTTTTATTTTTTCTAAAACTTGCTGCCATAAATCTATACTAAACCAAATATGAGGATCTTCTTGTAAGGTTTCTGCATCTATTCTAATATCTTTTCGATCTATATCAGAAGAAACTGAAAAAAATTTTTTCATATCATATTCTTCAGATAATATTTTTAAAGATTCAGCCATTTTAGCTTCTAAATGCAAACCATTTATAAAAACTAAATCAGCTTTTTTGATTTTTTTACGATCTGAAAGTTTAGTTTTATAATTATGAGGATCTATTCCATAACCCATTAAAGAAAAACTTTTAATATTTTCAATTTTTTCATATTTATTTTCATTTATATCTACATTTCCAATCAAATGACTAATTAAATCATTTAACATAGTAGTAGTAGAAATAATAACTTTTTCTTCTGGTTGATTTTTTGTATTATTTGTGAAAAAATAAGAAAATAAAATATATATTATAAAAAAAGTCAAAAGAAACATTAATAAAAACCAAATATTTTTAAATGACAAAAAAAAATTTTTTATTGTTTTTAAATATTTCATAGCTAATTAAACACTAAAATCATAAATATAAGTTAATGATTTAATTAAATTAATAATTTTATTAGCTTTAATTTCGCTATTACAATCTTTTTGAGATGCAAAATATTGTTCTAATTGAGATAAATCTAAATTACTACTAAAAAAAATAGGTAATTTATTTTCGTAACGATAATACAAAAAAGACAAAAAAATATCATCTCGAAAAAAATCATTCATATTCTCTGAACCTAAATCATCTAAAATAAGAAAAGAAACATTTTTCAAATAATTTAATTTATTTTCTACAGCTTCATTATACCAAGTTTTAAATTGTCTTACTAAATCTGGCATAAATAAGAATAAAAAAGAAGTTTTTTTTTTCATTAATATTTTAGCCAATATTTTAAGCAAAAAAGTTTTTCCTACATTGAAAGGTCCATGTAAATAAAATCCTTTTTTAAATTTATTTAAATTTTTAGTAAATAACTTAATTTTATTAAAAACTTTTTCTTGATAAGAATTCATCATTTTTAAATTATTTAAACGAATATCATTTAATTGAATTTTTTGATTAAATAAAATACTAGATCTTTGCAAATCATCTTCAAAATGAATATTTTGTATTTGAGATGTTTCTCTAAAAACCACATGTACGTAAGGTTTCATTTTTAAAACCATCTCATATCCAGAACTAACTATTTGATCTTTATTTTCTAAATAATTATATACAATTAAAAGATCTTTATCTTCAATTTTCAAATTCTTGGTTTCATCATTTTTCAATATAAAAGATCTAATTTTTTCTAAATATTGTTTATTATTAGGAAACATTTTATACGACCTCTTCATTATTTATTCATTATTTAAACTTAAATCTCTTTTTATGTCTTCTAACCATTTAGGTCTAATTTTATTATTTTTTTTATTTATTTTAATTTTTTTTGAATTTTTTTCTATTAAAAAATTATAAGCTAATTCAGTAGAAATCATTCCTTGATCTAACCAAGAATCTAAAATAGTTTGAAAATAATTATAAGAAATGAAAGCGATTTCTTCTTGTTCTTTCACTTTACAAACATACATAATCAAAGAATTTAATATTCCCTTTTCTATGTTACTATTTTGATCAACCAATTTAAAAACGATATTTTGTAAATTATTAGAAGCTTCCCTATTTTTAACAAAATTATTAATAATTTTGTAAGGATCCGTTTTTTGTAAATAAAAAATCATTTTATCTTTTTCATTTTGAGAATTTTTATTACTCATCAATTGAACTTTACAATCTTTTTTAATGAATTTACATTTTAAAAAAATTCTTAATTTATTTAAATCTAGTGCTTCTTCAAAATTTTTGCGAAATACTTCTTGATAAACTGAAGACATCTCTTTAGGAGTCAAACCATAAACAAAACTTAATTTCATAATATAATTTATGCTTTTATATTCAAACAAAAAAGGTTTTTTAAAACGTTCTGGCAATTCACTTACAAAAAAATTAAAATCAAAATTATTAAAAAAATTCTGATCTAAATTATTATTTTTAATCGGATATTTATTTATTTCTTTTGTAATATTTATTTTATGAAAACTAAAAATATCTTGAAATTTTTTACTGATATTTTGATAATTAGCAAAATTAATATTATTTTGAGGAAAAAATATCTTTTCTAAATTAAAATAAATTTCTGAACCAACAGTACTGAATAAAAATTGACTTAAAATAGGATCTTGAAAAAAAGAATCAGAATTTAAAGGAGATTTTATTAAATAAATTTTTTTACGAAAATTTCCAGAATTTTGAAAAGTATTTAATAAACCAATAGCTTCTAATTTATCTATATTATTTTTAAAATTTTCAAAATCAATATTTAAAAAATCTAACAAAAACTTGTAATTATATTCAAATTGTGAATAATTATGATCTTGACTTAACCAATAAAAAGTTTGATAAATATTTAAAGAATCATTTCCTATTATAGGTAAATAAAGCAAGATTATAATTTTATAATCTTCTAAAGTTAAATTTTTTTGATTTTTAATTATAATTTGATCTAATAAATGCATAAAAAACCTTCTATCTAGATAATTTTTGGCATTTTATACAAAAATAAGAACTTCGGCCATCTATTTTTTTTCTTTGAATTATTTCACTACAAAAACAACATTTGGTATTATCTTTTTTATAAACTAAAAGTTTTTTTTGAAAAGATCCTTTTTTTCCTAAAACTGTAAAAGTACTAATAGAAGAACCGCCTGAAGCGATAGAATCTAATAAAATTATTTTAGCCTCTTTTATTATTGAATTAATTTGTTTAAAACTAAGAGAAGAAGATCGAGTTTCAGGATGAATACGAGTTATAAAAAGTATTTCATTGGCATAAATATTACCAATTCCTGAAATAACTTTTTGATTTAGCAAATTTTTTTTAATAGAAATATTACTTTTTTTTAAACTATTATAAAAATTTTTAACATTTATATCAAAAGGATCTGGAGCTAATTGATTAAGTGGTTTTTTTTTTAAATAATCTTGTTTATTAAAAAGAATAAATCTTCCAAATTTACGAAAATCATAATATCTCAAAATTAAATTATTTTCTAACATTATCCTAAAATGTTCATGTTTATCATTAACACTAGACATTTTTATTGAATGAGAAATATTAAACTTACCTTCCATTCTTAAATGACCTACCAAAACTAAATCATCACTTAAAAAAAATAACAAAAATTTTCCTTTTCTTTGAATATCTAAAAAAGTTTTAAAACAAATTCTTTGAAATAATTCTATACTAGAAATGATAGATTCAGAAAAAACTTTTAATTCTATAATTTTTTTATTAATTAAATATTTTTTTAAACTTTGAACTGTTATTTCTACTTCTGGCAATTCTGGCATTATTTACATTATTCCTTTAACATTAATATATTTTTTTCAAAATAGATATTCAAAATATTATTTATTTATAAAATACAATTTTTAACTTAAGAAGAATTAATGGATTTTAATCTTTCTTCTTCGCTTAATTGTTGAAATCGATCAATAAATAAAACATTTTGATTTTTTTGTATTGTAATTTTTCCCTTTACTATTCTAATAATTTGTTCGGATTGTAAAAAAAATTCAGGATTATCGTCATCTATATGTTCGAAAAATACAATAACTTCTAAAAAACTATATTTTTTTCCTTCATACACAAAAAATAAATTCTTTAAAAACCATTCTTTCTTAATTTCATTATTTTTTAATTTTAAATATCTAACATAAACTTTAATATTTATATTGCTTAAAATAATAAATTCATTATCTTTTGAATTGTTACAAAAATTTTTTTTTAAAAAATACATAAATCCATCCTAATACCTTTTCTAATATTAATCTTATGTTAAAAAAATTTATTTATAATATTAATAAAATATTTTAAGTTTATCTGTTTTTTTATAATAAAAATAATTTTTAATTTATTAATAAAATTTATTTTGGAAATAAAAAATTTTTAATACTAAAATTTTATATTTGTTTTCCAATTATATTAATTTCCAATTGAGTATTAAAATTTAACAAAAACTATCTATTTACATTTCAAATATACTATTTTATTATAGTAGAAATGCTTTAAAAAAAATTTATTTTATTCTAAATAGACAAAATAATAGGAATAATTATCGGTCTTCTTAATGTTAAATTATAAATTTTATCACTAATAAAATCTATTAAATATTTTTTCAAACAATTTTTATTTAATTTTTCATTTTTTAATAAATAAACTTGTGTTTTTTGTTTAATTTCTAAAGAAACCTCTTGAATTAGTTTTTTGTTAGTTTTCATATAAATAAAACCTCTAGAAACAATCATAGGAAAATTCAATATTCTCTTTTTCTTAAAATCTATAGACAAAATAACTGATAATAATCCTTTTTCGCTTAAAATTTTTCTTTCTTTCAAAATTAAATTACTTAAATCTTCTGTGCCAGAATCATCAATATAAATATTAGAATTAAATTTTTTACAAATAATTTCTGCATTATCAGAATTAATACCAACTACATCTCCATTATCTAAAATAAAAATGTTTTTTTCTTCTAAACCACATTCCACAGCTAATTGTTTATGAGCTCTTAACATAATATGTTCTCCGTGCACTGGTATAAAAAACTTAGGTTTAATTAAATTTAATATTAATTTTAAATCACTTTGGCTAGCATGACCTGAAGCATGAGTTTCAACAAGAAATCCATTAATAATAACGTTTATATTCATTTTAAACAATAAATCTAAAATTTTGTTAACACTATCTTGATTTCCTGGTATCGGTGAGGAAGAAAAAATAACTGTATCATTTTGATTTAATTTTATTTGTCTATGAATTCCGTTAGCCATTCTACTTAAAGCAGCTAAAGGTTCTCCTTGTGAACCAGTACAAAGTAAAGTTATATTAGTATATTTTTCAATATTATTACCAGTTACAATAACACCCTTAGGAATTTTCAGATAACCATTTTTAATACCTATTTCAATAGCTTTTTCCATGCTCCTTCCGAATACAGTAACTTTTCTTTTTGTTAAAACACTAGATTCTATAATTTGTTTAATACGATAAAAATTAGAAGCAAAAGTAACGATTACTATTCTTCCTTTAATTTTATAAAAGAGTTGAGAAATAGTATTTCCGACTGTATTCTCTGATTTAATCATACCTTTATGTTGAGCATTAGTAGAATCTGATAGTAAACACAAAACCCCTTCTTTAGATAAATCAGAAATTTTTTCATATTCAGCTAACGGACCAGCAGGAGTTTGATCAACTTTAAAATCTCCTGTATAAAAAAGAATATTATTTTGATTTTCGAATTTATTTTTAAAAACAATTCCATAAGAATCAGGTATAGAATGATTCATTCTTACAAAAGATATTTCTGTATTACCAAATTTTATCTTAGAATCCTTTGAATATCTTGTCATTATGTTCACATAATTATTTAATTTATGTTCTATTAACTTTAATTCAATCAAATCATAAGCAATACCAGTAACAAAAATACGTGGAATTTTTATTTTCTTAAGAAGAAAAGGGATGCCACCTATATGATCTTCATGTCCATGAGTTACAAAAATACCTATAATTCTATTCTCATTTTTTAATAAATATTCATAATTAGGAATTACATAATTAATACCTAAAAAAGAATCACTAGAAAAAGAAATACCAGAGTCGACTATAAAAATTTGTTGATCTATTTCAAAAATATACATGTTTTTACCGATTTCGCCTATACCACCTAAAGCATAAAAAAATATATTATATTTCTTAGCTAAAAAATTTTTTTCAAGAACATTATCCATTTATTTTATAATCCTTTCACTTCTTCCAAAAAAACATGTAAACATAATAAAAAATTATTATTATTTTATTTCAAAATGAAATAAAAATTAATAAATAGAAATTAAAACAGGAATAATAACAGGTCTTTTTTTAGTTTCTTTAAAAATAAATTTAGACAATATTTCTTTTAAATTATTCTTAAAATCACTCCATTTAAGCTGATTTTGATTATTCAAAAAATTATCATAAATATTTTTTATAAAAATTTCTTTTATTTTATCCAAAAGATTTTCAATTTTACTTTTATCCAAAAAACCTTTGCTAACTAGTTCTGTATTACCCACAATTCTTCTATTTCTCATACTAATACCACAAACTATAATAATAACTCCATCATTTGCCAAAAGTTCTCTATCTTTTAAAATATAATTATTACCATCTAAAACAGGAGTTCCATCTATTAAAATTTCTCCTAAATTTTTAAAAAATTTTTTTTTAATATAAGGTTTAGTTTTACTATCAAAAATCCATTTATCTCCATTTTCCAACATAAAAATATTTTTTTCTTCATAATTAAAATTTTTAGAAATTTTTTTTATTTGATATTGATGTCTATATTCTCCAACAACAGGCAATAAAAATTGAGGTTTTAATAAATGCAACATTAATTTAAAATTTTCTTCATAATTATAAGAAAGTGTTAATAAATCTTCTTCTAAGATATCTACAATAAAACCATTTCGAGCTAAAATATCTAATGTTTTGCTTTTAATTTCATCAATACCTGTTACTTCTATAGACAATAGTAAAATTTGATCTTGTGGATTTAATTTCATTAAACGATCTGTTTGTTTACACATTCTCTGTAAACGATAAAAAGGTTCGAATCTTTTACCTACTACAATTATAACTAAATTTTTATATTTTAAAAAATCATTTGAATTTTTTAAATCTACTAAAAAATCTTCAGGTATTTTTAAATAACCTTTTTTTAAAGCTAAATCAATAATTTTTTCACTTTTTCTTCCTAAAATAACAATTTTCAAATTAAATTCTACAGCTAAATCAATAGCCAATTGAATTTTCAACAAATCTGGTATTAAAAAAGAAATAATAATATTATTTTTAATACTAGCAAAATAACTACTAAAATAATATTCTAAAAGTTCTTCTTTTTTTTGTTTTATAATACTAAAAGCTCCTTGAGAAGCATGAATAAAGGCTAAAACTTTTTTTTCTCCTAATTTAGCTAAACTAGAAAAATTAGTTTGAAAATTTTTATTTTTAGATTGCAAAAAATGCATTTCACTTATATAAACAATAAATCCTTGAGGAGTTTCAAAAGATAATCCCAAAGTTTCTGGTAAAAAATGTGATATACCAAAAAAAAATACATTAGTGTCTGAAAAACTTATTTTAGAATTTTCATTTACAATATTCAAAGTAACATTTTTAGTATTTATATTATTTTGTTGAAGATTATTTTTAATAACTTCTATAACGAAATCTGAAGAATAAATAGGAACGTTTAAGTTCTGGATCAAATAAGATAAAGCGCCTGAATGTGTTTCAAAAGCAGAAGTGATAAAAATAGCTTTAATTTGATCTTTAATAAGATCTAATTTAGTATATTCAGGAATAATACAATCTATTCCGTGAGTTAAAATATCAGGATATTTAATACCTGCATCTAAAATAAAATAAGAAGAATTAATTTTTAGTAAATAAAAATTTTTACCATTTTCTCCTATACCTCCTAAAGCTGAAAAATTGATTTCTTGTTGCATTTTATGACAATACTCCTTCAATATTATTAAATATATATATAGTATGAATATATAAATTGAATTTTTTTATTTATTTTTATTTATTGGATAAAATAAGTTTTTATATTTTTTATATTTTTTTTATAATAATGAAGAAAGTTAATATATTTCAAAATATTATTAAATAATACAAAAAAAGGAAGTTATTTTATTATATGAATTATCCTTCACAAAAAAAATTAATAAATAAAATAGAAACAAATAATAAATTAATAAATTTAAATTTTCAAAATAAAAAAAATTATAATAAAAAAAATTTAGGCATTAGTTTAGAAAAAGATATTAATTTAACAAATAGTTTTTATCAAAAACAAAATATAGCTTTAATATATAAAAATGCAATACCTATTAAAATAAAAAAAGTAGAATACTCTAAAAGACAAAAAACTCAAATTACACAAGCTTATTTTCACTCAAATTCATTACCTGATTACCATGGTTTATACAAAGGAAAATTTTTATCTTTCGATGTTAAAGAAACGAATAATAAAAATAGTTTTTCTTTAAGAAATATTCCTTTTCATCAAATACAAAATTTAAATCAAATTCAAAAGTTAAAAGGAATATCTTTTTTTATTATTTATTTTAAATATCAAAAAAAGTATTTTTACTTACCTATTGATTTTTTAAATAATCATATTCAAAAATATAAAACTAAAAGTATTAATTATAAAATTTTTGAAAAAGAATTAATACAAATACCATTTGGTTATTGTCCTCGAATTGATTATTTAAGCATAGTAAATAAATTTATAAAAAAAATTTAGTATTAAAAAAAATCTTTATTTTCTTGAAAAATATAATTTAAAAAATAAAATAAAATAAAACCTATAATAATATTATTAAATATAATAGAACAAAAATAATAAATTAAAAAAATATAAACAGGATTAGAAAAAAATTTTTTAATTTGAACTAAATATAAAAAATTTTGCATTAAATGATTAATTTGTTCATAAAAATTATTATAAAGAAGAAAAGTAAAAATTAAATAATTTATAATTTGTAAAATTGTAATAGTAAAAAAAACAAAGAAAAAATTCTTTTTGAAATAAAAATATCTTTTTTCTGAATTATAATATAAACCTGAAATAGAACATAATAAATAAGGAATAATAAAAACAAATAACAAAATAATTAACAATAATTGATAATTACTTTTAGCATCTGTCAATAAACTATGTTTTTGACTAGAAATAGCAAATTCTATCATTATATGTATAAAAATATAAAACAAATTAGAAAAAAAACTTAATTTAAAACCAAACAAAAAACCTATCAAAATAATAGGTAACAACTCTAATTTAATAAAAGATTTACAACAATCAATATTAAATATAAACTTATCGAAAAAAAATTCTGTAATAAAAGCCAATGATAAAAGAAGAGAAATAACTACTATTTTTTTTAATAAAAAAACCTTCATTTTTAAGAAACCTTGCCTTATTATACAAAAAAAATTTTAAAATAAATCTAAAAAAATTAATATAAAGAACCATCTTCTAATAAACTAAAAAAATCTTTATTATTAGAATTTAAAATATAATCTGCAACATTCAAATTTTCTGATAATTTTTTTATATTTTCCTTATTATAAATAATACCTTTAAATTTTTCTAAAAAAAATGACAAACTTTCATATTTATTAAAAAAATCACCTGTTAAAAAAATTTTTTCTATTTTTCCTTCTTTTAAAGATAATAAAATTTCTACAGTTCCCCATTCAAAACGTTTTTTTAAAACCTTAGAATAAGAAGGGTAAGTTTGATATATCCATTCATTAGATGAATATTTTTCTGACATTTTTTCAACTTTATTTATTTCATCTTTACTCAAAATATAAACTTGATCAGTTAAACTATTTTCTAAATAAACATTTAATTTATTTTGATCATAATTTTTTAAATATTCTTTTAAATTCGTCACTCTCGATGAAACACTTTTAATACCTTTAGAAACTAATTTTTCATCATCAACCGTAATACAACGTATCATAGTTTCTATATCACAATCATAAAGTAAAGTTCCATGTATAATAACACCATTTGAATTTTGTATAAAAGCATTTCCAGAAATTTTTTTATCATTTAATAAAATATCATTTCTACCACTAAAATTTAAATTTAAACCTAATTTTTGAAAAGCATTAATAATTTTAGATAAATATTTTTTAAAAGAAAAATTTTCATTTTTTTTAGTAACTATACTAAAAAGAGGTGTATTAAGATCATTATAAACACATCCACCACCTGTAGGACGTCTAAAAATATTGATCTTTTTTTTTCTTACAAAATCTAAATTAACTTCATTTTCAATAACTTGATTTTTACCAACTACAATTCCCTTTATTTTCCATAAAAAGAAAAAAGACTCATTTTTTTTTAGTAAATTATTCAAAATATATTCTTCTAAAGCAAAATAAAAAAATGGTTTAAAATCTTCTTTTCTAATGTATTTTACCAAAATCATGAAATTATTTTTTCCTTCTTTTTTTTCAAATTTATAATGAAATATATTAACTTAATTTTGTTAATCTAATTTTAATAAACATTATTAATAAAAAGAATACTATATTTACTTATTCTATCTTATTTATACTATAGATATAATAACATGAAATTAAATCATAGAATATTTTTTTAATAAAATAAATAAAATATAGTATTCAATTAAAAATATTTACTTTTATTAATAAAATTTAGTAAAAAAATAAAATAAAAAAATTAAAAAAACCAACTAGATTTACTTTTTTTTTTATTATTATGAGATTGACGCATATCTCTTAATTTTTTTAACATTTCTTTTTCTTCAAAATTCAAATCATTTGGAACTTTCAATTTAATTGTTATATAATGATCTCCTTTTTTATATGCAGATCGAAGATTAGAAATACCTTTATTTTTTAATCTAAATTTTGTATCTGTCTGTGTTCCTTCTGGAATTTTTAAATTTACTAAACCATAAATAGTAGAAACATTAATATTATCTCCTAATATAGCTTGGAAAAAATCAATAAAAACAGTTGAAAAAACATCCTGACCTTTTCTATTAAAAATATTATGTGGTGTTATTTTTATTTCAACATAAAGATCTCCACTAACATTTCCCAAAAAACCATGATGCCCTTCTTGAGATAATTTTAAACTCATACCATCTTCTATTCCGGCTGGTATATTTAATTTAGTTGTTTTATTTTTTAAAATTCTTTTTTTTCCTTTACACACAAAACATTTGTTGAAAATTGTTTTACCTAAACCTTTACAAACTGAACAAACTTGTTTAGAAGTAAAATTACCCATAAATGTTTTTTGTGATACAGTAACATAACCAGAACCATTACAATAATAACAAACTTTAATATCTTGAGGACTTTTAGCGCCAGTACCTTTACATTCATAACATTCTTCTTCTATATTAAATTGAACATTTTTTTCTGTACCTAAAGCAGCTTCTAAAAAATCAATTGTAATTTTAATATGTTTATCTTCGCCCTTACCAGAATATTTTTTTGTATTACTTTTTTGTCCAAAAAAAGTCTCAAATATATCTCCTAAATCTACATCTTCTTTATAAAATCCTTGAAAACCGCTGTTATTAAAATTATTAAAATTAGAATGACCAAAATTATCATAATTAGATTTTTTTTCAGGATCATTCAATACTTGATAAGCTTCTTGTACCTCTTTAAATTTTTCTTCTGCATTTTGTTCTTTAGAAACATCAGGATGATATTTTTTGGTAAGTTTTCTATAGGCTTTTTTAATTTCTTCTGCACTAGCTTTTTTTGTTACACCTAAAATTTTATAATAGTCTTTTTTTTGACTCACAACAAAAACTCCTTATGATTTTTATAAAATTTTCATATAAGTATATAATTTATTAATAAAGAAACCAAAAAAAGATTTATTCTTCTTTTGGTTTCATAACGAAAACGAAAATAATTTCAAAATAAAATCAAATTACTTTTTTTCTTCAAATTCAGCATCTACAACTTCATCACTAGAAGAAGATTTATTTTCTTCGGTTTTTTGATTACTATTGTTTTTATTCTCTTCTTGTTTTTTTTGATAAGATCTTATAATTATAGGTTGAGATTCTTTAGTCAAAATATCCATTTTCTCTTTAATTAAATCATTATTATTCTCTTTTAAGGCTTTTTCAAGATTATTAATATGATCTTCTAAACTATTTTTTTCTTGTTCTGTTACATCATCTTTTAATTGTTCTAAAGATTTTCTAGTTTGAAAAATTAATTGATCAGCTGCATTACGAGTTTCTATTTTTTCTTTTTCGATTCTATCTTTTTCAGCATTAATTTCAGCTTCTTTAACCATTTTTTCAATCTCTTCTTTAGTTAATTTATTATCACTAGTAATAGTTATTTTTTGTTCTTGATTAGTTTCTAAATTTTTTGCTCTAACCGAAACAATTCCATTAACATCAATATCAAAAGTAACTTCGATCTGAGGTTCTCCTCTAGGAGCCGAAGGAATTTTATCCAAAAGAAACCTTCCTAAAGTTTTATTATCTTTGGCTAATGGTCTTTCTCCTTGTAAAACATGAATATCAACTGAAGTTTGATTATCCATAGCAGTAGAAAAAATTTGTGATTTAGAAGTCGGGATAGTTGTATTTCTTTCGATCAATTTGGTAAAAACGTTACCTAAAGTTTCGATTCCTAAAGATAAAGGAGTTACATCTAATAATACAACATCTTTAACATCTCCCGCTAAAATAGCTCCTTGGATAGCAGCTCCCATCGCAACAACTTCATCAGGATTAATAGTTTTATTAGGAATTTTACCTAATTCTTTTTCAACAAGTTTTTGAATAGAAGGTATTCTTGTTGAACCACCAACTAACAAAACTTGATCAATTTGATTTGGTTTTAATTGAGCATCTTGTAAAGCATCATAAATAGGCTTTAAACAACTTTTAACTAAATCCTCTGTTAATGAATCAAATTTCGCTCTTGTCATATTATAATCTATATTAAGAGGAGTATGATTATTCAATAAAACAATAAAAGGTATAGAAATTTGAGTAGAAAGAGAACTACTTAATTCTTTTTTAGCTTGTTCAGCTGATTCTTTTAACTTTGTCTTTGATTCTGGATGATTGAGTATATATTGAGATATTTCATTTTTATATAATGGATTTTCTGTTTTCAATAAATCAATTAAAAAATCCACAATTTTGTTATCAAAATCATCTCCACCAAGTTCATTATTACCAGCTACAGCTTCAACAGCAAAATTACCATCAGCTAAAGTTAAAATAGAAACATCAAATGTTCCGCCACCTAAATCGAAAACTAAAATTTTTTGTTCCTTATCAGTGATTTTATCTATTCCATAAGCTAAAGCAGCTGCAGTTGGTTCATTAATAATTCTTTCTACTTTTAAACCTGCAATTATACCTGCATTTTTAGTAGCTTGTCTTTGTGCATCATCAAAATAAGCAGGAACAGTAATAACTACTTTTTCTACTTCAGCTCTTAAATATTCTTCAGCTTGTTTTTTCAAACTTTTCAAAATTAAAGCACTAATTTCTTCAGGACTTCTTTCTTTTCCGCCTGCCTTTACTTTTATATCTTTTCCGTTTTTATCCTTTTTACCGATTTGTCTCTTAATAGAAACAATAGTATTTTGAGGATTAACTAAAATTTGATTTTTAGCAGATTTACCAACTAAAATCTCATTTCCTTTAAAAGCTACTACAGAAGGAGTAGTGCGTTCTCCTATGTTATTAATAATCACTTTAGCTTCATTTCCTTCAAAAACAGAAACACAGGAATTTGTAGTACCTAAATCTATTCCAATAATTTTATTTGTTTTTATTTTTTTCTCCATCTTCATCACTCCATTCATTGATTTTAACTAAAGCTGGTTTTATTACTATATCTTTATAAAAAAAACCTTTTTGAAAAACAGAAATATTTGTATTATTTGGTTTATTTATATCTGAAATTTTATCTATAGCACAATGTTGTTCAGAATTAAATTTAACTCCTAAAGCAGGAATTTCTTTAACACCATTTTTTTCTAAAATTTTTTGCATTTGTTGATAAACCATTTTAAAACCTGATAAAAAATTTTTTAAAGAATCATCAGTTGTTTCTATAGAAACAACTTTTTCAAGTTGTTCAAAT
Organism: Candidatus Phytoplasma oryzae; assembly: GCA_027945135.1. Classification (GTDB taxonomy): domain Bacteria; phylum Bacillota_I; class Bacilli_A; order Acholeplasmatales; family Acholeplasmataceae; genus Phytoplasma; species Phytoplasma oryzae_A. The sequence goes on from CP116038.1 coordinate 485,816, forward strand.
GGTAATAAAATTTCTTTTATTAACTCTAAAGAAGCATATTTTTTTTCTGTTTCTTTCTCTTTATTTAATCTTTTTTTAAAATTATCCAAATCAGCTATATATTTTAATCTATCATTAACTAAATTTTGATTTAATTCAATTAAATTTGTTTTTAATTGATCATTATTTTTTTTTAAATCATTTATAATATTTGTGAATTGATCCTGTGAGTAATCATTTGGGTCAATATAATCATTGTTTTTATTTATATTATTACTATTTTTATCTTTGAGGCAACCACATTCTTTATTTTCTGAATATTGGCAATTTTTATTATCAATATGTTCACTATTACATAAATTTTTATTTAAAGTATCATCATTATCTTCTTTTTCGAATATTTTATCTTGAGTGCATCTACAACTATAATCCGAACTATTTTCATTTGAATTTTTCTTATTTAATGTTTTTTTTTGTTTTAATTCTTTTTCCATTTTAAAAAATCATACCCCTTCCTTTAATTATTTTTAAAAACTAATATATTCTTAATCTTGCTTTATAAATATTTTCAAATAATTGTGTTAGATGAGCAGATAAATATTCTAAAAGAGGTATAATTTCATTATATTTCATTATAAGAGGTCCTAAAACTCCGATAAAACCTTTTTCATTTTCATTAATTTTATAAGGAATAGAAATTATAATAAAATTATTATATGTAACTAAAGTTATATGATTCACTAATGTACAAACATTTTTTTTAGAATGAGAAGAATTAAAAAAAATTTTACATAATTCTTTAATATCAAAAATTCGAACCAATTCTTTTAAAATAATATTACTTTTAAAATCATATTTATCAAAAAAATTAGATAAACCATAAATATGAGAATTACTATCATTAAAACAATTAAAAGTTTCTATTAAAAATTGAATTAATTTTTCTGAATATTGAAAACATCTTTTTTTAATTTCATTTTTAATAATATCATTTTTTAAAATTTCTAAAGCTTCAAATAAATATTTATTTAATAATAATTTACTTAAAAAATTAATAACTTTATCAAAACTTAAAAAAATTAAATACTCCTCTTTTGTTAAAAAAATATTCCTATATCTTAAATCACCTTTATCTGTAATAACCAAAATAATAACTTGATCATAATCTAAAAAAATAATACTAATTTTACAAATTTTGCTTGTCATAAATACATCAGGTACAATATTTAATGTTACATAATTAGTCAAATTACACAATAATTTCAAAACTTTTTTAATAATCTCTTCTTTATTCAAATCTTTTCTCTTTATTATTTTTTCAAATAAAGAAATCTTTTTGAAAGGAGCTTTATATTCTTCACGAGTCATTAAATTTTGAAGATAAAAAATATATCCTTTTAAAGAAGGTATTCTTCCGCTAGATTTATGATTTTTGATTAAATATCCTTCTTTTTCTAGTTTCGCCATATCATAACGAATGGTAGCACTTGAAAATTTTAAATAAGGTAAAGAGGTTAATAACTTAGAGCCTATCGGTTGATTTTTTTTAGAATAATTTTCGACAACAGCTTTTAAAATCATTTTTTTTCTATCGGAAAGCAACTTTACACCTCTAGAATCAATCTCTATATTTATTTCACTCTAGCACTCATTTATAATGATTGCTAACACAAATATATTCTATTATTTTTTTTATTTAATGTCAATACTTTGTTAATACTTTAATTTTATTATATTTTTTTATAATTTATTTTTTTTATAAATTATTAAATGACTTTTATTAAATAACTTAAAATAACTTGTTAAAATATTTAATGTAGTAATTTTTTAATATTAGGTATTTCTAATTAAAATAGATAAAATAAATAAATTGATATATAATCCTAAATATTAGTAAATTTAGTAGGAGTATTTAATTGCAAAAAAAAAATTTTATACGTAATATAAAAAAAAAAGAATTTTTTTATAATCCAAAATTTTTTTTATTTTTAATATTTATTTTTATCATAATTATTTTAATTTATTATCAAATTATATTTAATATTTTTAAAAAACAACAAATGAAAATCATACAGAATAATATAATAAAAAGTCATAAAATAGAAAATTTAAAAACAAATATTGATAATAACAAAATTAAAATAAACAACGAAAAAATAAAAAATATATTTCAACAAAAAAAAAATAATTTAAACCAAAAAGATGAAATTTTAGAATTAAAAAAATATAGATTCGAAAAAGGAGAATATGTCTACGCTTTTGTTTTAAATAACAATGAAGAAAATCAAAATTTTTTTCAAGAAGGTATAATAAGTAAAGAATATTATGAACATGACATAAACTTTTTACCTATTTCTATTAAAGGTAAACATAATAAAATTTTTTTTAATCAAAAAGGTGATTTTATAGGTATTTCTTTACCATTACAAGATAAAAAATCAGAAATTAATTATATAATAACATCCAATTTAATTTTTCACTTAATGAATTGTTTTATTTGGCATGATCATAATATTGATTTATTCAAAAAAAATGAAATAATGAGTAAAAACACTAAACAATATATTTCTTTATCTTTAACATCACAAGAATTAAATAAACAAAAACAAGAAGAAAAAAAAATACAAATTTGTTTAGATCAAAACTGTTTTTTTATAGGATTAAAATTCAATGAAAAATTTTTAACAATAAATCAGATATTTAATAAATATAGTCTTTGTTTAAACTGTTTAAAGGAAATCACAAATAACCTAATAGATGAAATAGACGAAAAATTAATAATTGAAGAAAAAGATGATGAAAAAAAATCTTTTTCATCAGATTCTCAAAAAGAAAAAGAAGAATTAACAAAAAAAATTAAAGAAATATCTCAAATTACTTTTTTAATTTATTTAAAAAAATTAAGTTTAGGATCAGGAATTATTTATAAATCAGAAAAAATAAATAATATGAATAAATATAGATATTATATTATGACCAATAGGCATGTAATAGAACAAGATCCTAACAATGAAATTACTACTGTTTTTAATAAATTTTTTATGTTAAACAAAACAAGTTCACTTTCTTTTGTTAATAATCAAAAAGATTGTGATGATATAGGAATTTTAACATTTGAAGAAGAAATTAATGAAAAAAGTACAAAAAAATTTCAAAAAGTTAATAAAATTCTAGATTATGCATTTCCCAAAGATGAACAAAAAATTGAAATAATCCAAGGAGAGCCAATATACTCATTAGGTTCACAAATATCCATTTTACCTAATATTAATTTTTCATTAAAATCAAAATGGTTTGGAAATAATTCATTCTTCATAATAGATAGTTTTTTTGATCAAGAATTTTATAATGATATGATTAAAATTTATAAAACTACAGATATTAAAAATAAAGTAGAAAAAAATTTATTAAAAAAAGGTCATGTTATACTTTTTAACGATAATTCAATAACTTTTAATATTAAAATTGATAACGGAAATAGCGGAGGCCCTATTTTTAATAAAAAAGGACAAATATTAGGGATAAACAGAAGCACTATTAAAAATACATTCATAATGGATGAATTTACTCAATCCATAAATATAAGACATATTAAAAAAATTCTAAAAGAAGAATATTGGCAAAAAAATAATTTTTTTCAACAAAAAAATTTAAACTTTTTAAAAAAAGAAATATTTAATTTTATTAATGATCTTCAACAAAATATTTATCCTAATTTGCCAAATCCAAAAATAAATATTTTTATTGATGAATTTTTGAATCTATTCAAAGAAAAATCAGAAAAATTTTTAGATATTTTAAAAAATAAAAAAACATTACCTGTTTTATTAATCGCTACTCCTATCATTCCAAAAAACGAAAATGAGATACAAATTATGATTAATTTATTCAAAAAAATAGAAGTACCAGAACAAAATTTTTATTTAGATCCAACAAAAGAAATTTTAGAAATAGAATTAAATATAGAAATAAATGATAAAAAACCTCAATTTTTGATTAAATTAATAAAAAAAAATATAAAAAATAAAATTATTGAAACTAAAAATTTATATTTTGATTTAACAAAATATTCAGATGATGATATTAATTTTCAAATTATTAAAGATATAAATTCTTTTATATCTTTAGAACTATTTCACTTTATACCCGAAAATAAAATTAATAACCAAGAAAAAATAAAAAAATCTTTAATTTTTTGGGAAACAAAAGATAATATTGAGGGAAACGGTGTTATTATACATAAAAAAAAATTAGATAATGGCCGATTTAAGTATTTAGTTTTATCAAATTACAATGGTTATGTTAATTTTTTAGATGAATTAAAAAATATATTTTCTGATTATATTGAAATAATAACCTATAGATCTAACATATATGGAAAAGAAAAAATAAAAATAAATAGTTTTTACTCTAACAATATAGATAATTTAGTTTTAATGAATTTTGAATCAGATTTTGAATATGAAGTAGCTCAAATAACACCTATTTCTAAAATCTCAACAGGAGATAAAATTTATTTTATTCATAATTTTAATAATGAAAATTATTTTCCTCATATTTTCAAAAGTAATATAGGAAATATTTTAGAGGAAAAAAAATCATTTTTTTTCGATTCTGTCTTCAATTTAAAAGAAAAAATAAATTTAAAAAATTTTAGATTAAATTTTTTATGTTTTGATAAAGAAGGTAATTTTATAGGTTTTAATGATAATATTAAATATAAAAATAATAATTCAATCCCTTCTCATTTTATTCAAGGTTCTTTTTTGAAAAAAGAAAATTTACTATATCTTTTTATCAAAAGCAAGTTAAAAGATAAACTAAATGTTGTCTTCACAACTATATTTATTACAAATTATTTATTATTTTTTTTAAAATTAACGTATATAAAACAAAATAATTCAAAAAAAAATGAATATATTAATTAAGTATAAAAAAGGAAACAATATAAAAATGATTTCTTCTCAAAATAATATTACTTTCAAAAAATTAAAAAAAATAGTTAAATCATCTAAATACAGAAATTTATACAAAGAATTCCTTGTATTTGGCAAACATTCTATAGAAGAAGCAATTAAAAAAAAAATAGTAAAAAAAATATACGGAATCGATAATAATAAAAACAATATTTTAATAAAAAAAAAATTATTAAAAGAACTTCACCCCAACAAAACTTTTTTTCCACAAATAGCTTTATGCAGTATTATACAAAAAAAAATAATTAGTTCTAAAATTTTAATTTTAGATGAAATTCAAGATCCAGGAAATATAGGAAATATTCTAAGAAGCGCTTGTGCATTCGGATTTAAACATGTTTTTTTGAGTCATAAATCTGTTGATTTGTATCATGAAAAAATTATTAGAACTAGTCAAGGAGCTTTTTTTAACTTATTTTTAGAAAAAGGTAATGCATATAATTTCTTAATTTCTATGAAAAAACAAAAATATATAGTTTTTAGTGCTTGTGTTTGTGAAAAAAATATCAATTTAAATAAAATAGATAATATTTTTTTAAATAAAAATAAAAAAAGAATACTAATCTTAGGAAATGAAGGTAATGGTATTTCCGATTTAATAAAAAAAAATTCTGATTTTTTTTTAAATATTGATATTTCTAAAAAAATAGAAAGTCTTAATGTTAGTGCGGCCGGTAGTATTCTGATGTATATCCTAAAATAACATTTTTTATTTTTAAATATAAATAAGAAAAAACAAAAGAATAAAAAAATAAAAACAAAAATCTAATTAATAAAAAATTTTTGAATATAAGAATATTAAAATTATTTAACTTATTATTTCTAAATTTTATTATAAAATTTAAAAAAAATAAATTTAATAAAACATAAAAACAAAAATATATAATAAAAATAAAAAGTAAAGAAAAATAAACACTATAAAAAAAATTCTTTCTTTTTAAAAAAAAACTAGGTAATATTCCAAAACAAAAAGCATAAGTTAAACTTAAAAAAGGATTATAAATATATTTAGAACTTCTTAAAAAAAAAATACTTGCTTCTGATATAAAAGCACCTAAAAAACAAAAAAAAATACTAGAATATAAAGGTAAAAATAATAAAGGAATAATAGAAAATAAAGGAACAAGATCTACTAAAAAAATTCTATAAAAAAATGGAGAAAAAGGAATAAATTTTTTTTTAAAAGAAAATAATGATATACGCAAAATAATACTAAGAGAAGATAAAAAAGATGTAATAACTATTTGTCTTAAAAAAAAATAATTTTTATTTCTATTTAACATATAAATTTTGAATTTTACTCCTATTTAGTCTAATAATTCAAATATACGATTACAAATTATGACTTTATTTTTATTTGTCATACCTTTTTTCTTTAATAAATCTTCAACCCCTATTTTAGTTAAAAAGAAAGAAAATCTTTTCAAAGATTCTAAATTATTAAAATCAGTTCTGTTAAACCATTTGTCAATTATTTTTCCATGAACTAAAAAATCACCATTTTGTTTTTTAACAACTTCAAAACTATCTTTTTTATCTAAAGTAAAAATTTTAATTTTTTTCGTGTCTTGATCTAAAATATAAGACGTTTTATATTGATTTAAATATTTATTAACTGCGTCTAACAATAAATTTAAATTTTTTTTTTGAATTACAGAAATAGGAATAATTTTATTTTTTAAAGATAATTTTTTAGTCAAAAACAAAAATTTTTTTTGAAATTCTGGTAAATCCATTTTATTTATAATAATTATTTGAGGTTTACTGAGAATTTGTTCATTATAATTTCGTAGTTCTTGAATTAAATTTAAATAATTTTCATAAATATTATTTTGATCTACACTACAAATATGTAATAAAATTTTACATCTTTCAATATGTTTTAAAAAATTAATACCCATTCCCTTGCCTAAATGAGAATCTTTAATTAATCCAGGAATATCAGCTAAAACAAAACTACTATCTTTATAATCAACCTTACCTAAAAAAGGTTTTAAAGTAGTAAATGGATATATATCTGATTTAGATTTTACATTTGAAATAGTAGAAATAAGAGAAGATTTACCAACATTAGGAAAACCTATTATACCTACATCAGCTAAAACTTTCAATTCTACTCTAATAGTTAAACTTTCTCCTAAATCCCCTTTTTCAGCATAATTAGGAGCTCTATTTTTGCTATTAGCTAAAGAATAATTACCTCTTCCTCCTTTTCCGCCTTTTACAATTATTAATTCTTCTCCTTCTTCTAATATTTCTCCTAAAAATTGATTATTATCGTTATTATATACTAAAGTTCCTAAAGGAACTTTAACTAAAAAATTAGGAGCTTTAGCGCCATTTTTATTTTTATTTTTGCCATGATAGCCATCTAATGCTCTTATTTTTTTTTTATATTGTAAATTTAATAAAGTATTTAAACCTGAATCACCTACAAAAATAACAGATCCACCTTGACCACCATTTCCGCCTGAAGGACCACCACGTGGTACATATTTTTCTCTTCTAAAAGCTACAATACCATTTCCACCGCTTCCGGCTTGAACAAAATTAATTGTCTTATCTATAAAATTCATAAATAATTATTTTATTGTCTTCTTCAAAAAGTTTACTTATTTAAAAAAATAAACTGAAACTTGTTTTTTGTTATTTTTTTTAGTTTCATATTTGACAATACCTTTTATTAAAGAAAATAAAGTATGATCTTTTCCTATGCCTACATTATTACCAGGTAATATTTTAGTTCCTCTTTGACGAAAAATTATAGAACCAGCATTAGCATACTGACCATCAGATATTTTAAATCCTAATCTTTTAGAACGTGAATCTCTACCATTTCTAGTAGAACTTACTCCTTTTTTAGAAGCAAATAATTGAATATCTATTCTTAACATAAAACAAATTAACTTTCCTTCTAATTATTTTTATTATTTCTCTTCTTTTAAATTTTTAATATAAACTTTATTCAAATCTTTTAAAGTATATTCTAAATTTTTTAATAAATTATTTAAATTTGGATCAAAAATTAAAACTTTTAAAAAAAAATAACCTTTTTTTAAACTATATTTAACATTATTTTTAAAACCAAAAATATCTATTAAATTCAAAGTCATTATAATAGCTGTAGAAACAGAAGAACAAACAATATCCTTTCCTTTTTTAGAATAAAGAGAATGACCATTAATACTAATTTGTTCTATAATATTATCTTTTATATAAAAAAAATATTTTATCATTAAATTAAAAAATAATTTTATTAATAAGTAATTTAGTATAGAATTGTCTATGTCCTCTTTTTAAACGATATTTTTTTCTTTTTTTATATTTAAATACAATAATTTTTTTCGACTTCCCTTGTTTTATTATTTTTGCTTCTATTTTAGCATTTTTTATAAAAGGAGTACCTAAAATAGTTTCTTTATCATCTTTTTCAATAGACAAAACTTGTTCAAAAAAACAAATTTCATCCTCTTTTAAAGATAATTTTTCCATAAAAATTTCTTGTCCTGGAGATACTTTATATTGCTTACTTCCAGATTTAATGATAGCAAACATTTCTTTCTTAAGCCTTTCTTTTTAGAATTATATCATAAAATATATTATGATAATTATATTTTACAAAAGTAAAAAATAATTCAAAAAATATTAAAAATAAAAAAATAATTTTATTTTTTTAAATAACGATTTTTAGGATTATTTATACATTCAATAGAACAACTTCCTAAATTTTTATATTCATTTTTTTTACTACATAAAATTTGTTTATTACATTGAGGATTAGCACAATTAATATATCTTTCACAAGGAGTTTGATCAAAATAATCTTTTCCAACTATATTATTTTTTTTATCATTAGCTTTCATTGAAATCCTCTGATCAAAAACATAAATTTTTCCTTGAAATAATTTTCCTTGCAATTTTTTATCTTGACTATACTTAATAATGCCTCCTTTTAATTGAAAAACATCTTTTACACCTTTTTCTTTTAGTAAAAAAGAAATTTTTTCACAACGTACACCTCCCGTGCAATAAAGTAAAACATTTTTATCTTTAAAACTATGAAACTCTTTGTCTATCCAATAAGGCAAATCTCTAAAATTTTGAATATTTGGATTTATAGCATTTTCAAAATGACCTAGATTATATTCATAATTATTTCTAACATCTAATAAAAAAACATTTTTATTTTTTATTAAATAATCATAAAATTGTTGAGGTTCTAAATAAAAATTTTTTTTATTATTATAATCTGGAAAAATATCTTTTTTTAATTTTAAAGAAACTATTTCCTTTCTATATTTAACAGAAAGTTTTTTAAAAACATTTTTATGAATATCTATTATTTTAAATTCTATATTTTTAAAATATTTGTTATTTTTTAAATTTTCCATGTATAAATTTATATTTTCTTTAAAACCAGAAAGTGTACCATTAATACCTTCTGAAGAAATTATAATTCTACCTACAAGATTTAATTGTTTACAAAAATCCAATTGTAAATTTCTTAATAATTCTGGTTTTTCTATTTTAACATAATAATAATATAAAATAATGTAATATTTTTTTTCTCTTGACATAAGAAGAAATATAAAACCTTTCATCTTTCTTTTTATATTAATTTTATTTATTGTTTTATTTCTTTATTTATTTAAAAAAATAAATGTAAATTATATTTTAATAAAATTCAAATATAATTTTATTTTAAAATTATTTAACAATAATTTTTAATAACTAAATTATTTTTTGATATTAAATAAACTAATTTTTTTATTTTGTCTAATTTTATTAATCAAATAAATAATTTTCCAACTTGAATAAAAAAATATTTGTTATAAAATAAAATCCAAGATATAATAAAGAATTATATTTTTTTAAAAAACTTTTTTATTATATAAATAAAGTTATATAAATAAAGTAACTTTAAAAAAATTTATTCTCAAAAAAACGTTTTTTATATTTAATCTAGGATCTATAAAATTAATAAAAATATTATAATTTCAATAAATTTTTTAAAAATATAAAATTATTCTTGATATTTTAAAAAAATAAAAATAAAAAAACATATTTTTAGAAAATAAATAATTAATGTCTTTTATTATTTTAATATTATTAAAAATTTAATTACTAATTTTTATATTTATAAACGTTTTTATATGTAAATAAAGATAAACTTTTACTCTTTAAAATAAAAAACAAAACATATAAAAAATAAATTTGTTAATAACATTTTTTTAAAATAAATTTATTATATGACAACCTATACTACTCTATCCTAGTAAAAGAAAAAATTAGCGTTTATAACCACAACAATATTATAACTATTTTCAGGAACATAATCAAATTTCATTACTTTTTTCAACTTTTTATATAAAAAATTTAAATATTATTCAAATAAATCATATCTATGAATTAAAAAAAAAATTTATCATTTATTTCTTATTTATTTTTTATATAAAAAAATAACAGAATATTCTTTGATGAAATCTTTTTTTTTAATTTGCTTCTAATAATAAATTTTATATTTATTTCAAAATATTATAATCTAATTTAAATTCAAATAATTTAAATTAAAAATTTTAGACTTTGATAAGTCCAAAAAAATCATAAAAATAAATTTTATTTTAAAAAATTAATTATATTTTTCTGAAATAGATTTAAATTGAGAATGAAAAAAAATAATAACTAAATTAATAATAAAACAATTAATCATTTCAGGAACAAAACAATATAGAAAACAAAATAAAGATAATCTATTTTGATAAGACAAATTTTTTAAAAAAAAGATATTGGAAAATGATAAATCAATTTGACCAGAGACTTTAAAACAATAAACATAATAACTAGAAATTAAAAAAAATAATATTCTCAAAAAAATAATAAAAAAAGATAATTTTAAAAGTTTTTCAATACTAAAATCTATTTTTTTATTTTTATTTTCTTTTTTTCGGCTTCTCATGCCAGCAAGGCAAATTAAAATATCTGGTATTAAATAATCTAAAAAACAACTTAAAAAAATTTCCTTTAAACCAAAATTAAAAAATTTAGCAAAAGAACTGAAGTTTAACAAAAATTTCCCTGCATGAAAAAAAGCATAAAACAAACAAACAATAAAACCTTTTTTTAATCCTAAAATAACACTAGAGAAAAAAAGAATAATAAAAGAAATTTTAAATATTTTTCCGCCTAAAGGCATCCTAATACTAATAAAACTAATTGAAGACATTAAATCAGTAACAATAGCGAAACCAATTAAAACAGAAATAATAACAATTTTTTTTAAAAAAGAAGTTTTCATTATTCTTTACTCAATATTTTCTATAATAAATTAATTTTAAAAAAATTATAATCTAATAAAAATATATAAAAGAAAAAGATAAAATAAAGATCTAAACAAATAAAAAATAATCTAAAAATTTCTAAAATAATAGTTAATAATTAATCCTTTTTTTCGCAAATTAACAAAATTAAACAAATAAAATTTGTACCTGAAAAATATATTTAAGACTATAAATTTAATTTTATTTTCCATTTTTTTATATATCTGATATTTTATAACAAATATAATCATTATTTATATTTATATTTGCATTCATATTTTAATTTTTAAAAATAATGATTAGTATTTTTGTGATAAATAATAAATATCTCTTTAAAAATGAAAAATTAAACCTAAAATCAAAAAAATATACTTAAAAAAATAATTAGAATTTTTTAATTCTAAAAAATATATAAACAATAATCCCAATAAATATATAAAAGAAAGAAGTGAAAAAAATATTACTGAATAAATATTTATAAAATTTTAATTCTAATAAATATATAAATAATAATTCTAATAAATATATAAAAGAAGGAAATAAAATAAAAATCCAAATACCTACACAAGAACCTAAAAAAGTTCCTAAACTAATAGATACGCTTAATCCTTTTTTTAAACTTAATAAAATTACACAAATAATTATACCTAAAAACATAGATTTTAAGCCTATAAATTTAATTTCGTTGTCTATATCAATTTCTTTTATATCTGGTATTTTATAACGAATATAATCATTATTATATTTTAATTCATATTTTAATTTGGACCAATAATGATTAGGATTTTTTTTATAAATATCTCTTTTTAAATTAAAACTTAAACATAAAATCAACAACAATATACCTAAAAAAATAATTATAAATTTTTTTTTTCTTTTTATAATACAAAAAATATAATTCAATACTTTTTTTAAAAAATATAATTTAACTAAAAACATTTTTTTTCCTTAATACATCTATTTATTTTTAATTAAAAATAAAATCATCTAAATAAAAACCAAAAATTCTCATATTTTCTTTTTTTAAATATTCTGAAGAATACTCGTCTTCTTCTTTTATTTCTTTTTTAAAAGGTGTTAAATATTTTTCATATTCTAAAAAATCAAGATTAGAATTTTGAAACAAAGTTTTTCTTTTGAAACCAAAATTATCTAAAGAACCTGATAAAATTAAATCTTTTAATAAACTGTTATTTAAAATATTTTTACATCTTTTTTTAAAATCATCAAAATTATCAAAAATTTTTTTTGTTCTTTCTTTTATAATAAAATGACAAAAATCTTCATTTAAACTTTGAATTATATTCAACGGCATAAGAATTTCATTATTTTCTAAAAGTTGATAATCTAAAGTGCTTCTAAAAATATCAGGTTTTAAAAAAATAATGTTTTTTTTGTTTTTAATTTTTTCTATAATTTGTAAAGTTATTTTAGGATTTTTTATATTATCTTCTAAAATAATAATATAAAAAAATAAAAAATAATGAGTTTTGAGATAAGCCATTCGATAACTTATTAAAGAATAAGAAACACTATGACTCTTATTAAAAGTATAATCAGAAAATTGTAAAATATAATCATAAACTTTATGAGATAAAATAGATTCATGTCCTTTTTTTAAACTATATTCAAAAAATTTTTTTTTTATAAAAATACTATTATATTCTTTATTTTTTTTTTGAGTTATATTTTTCATAAATACTTCTGATTCTCCTAAATCATATCCTGCAAAATGAAAAGCTATTTCCATAATCTGTTCTTGATATAAAATAATACCATTAGTTTTATTTATTATAAAATCAATTGATTCATCTATAATTTTAATTGGTTTTTTTTTTTTATATTCTAAATAATTATTAATAAAAAAAACAGGACCAGGTCTATTTAAAGCTAAAACATCCACCAGATCTTTAAATTTTTTAGGAAAAACTTTTTTTAAAATATTTTTAGCATTTAAAGAATCTAATTGAAAAATATAATCTGTGTCTCCTTTTTGTAGTGTTATAAAAGTATCTAAATCATCTAAGGGAATTTGATGCCAATATATTTTTCTTTTTTCAGAAATTTTTTTTAAAATTTTTGATATAAAACTTAAACTTTTTAAACTTAATAAATCTATTTTGTTAAAACCTATTTGAATTAATTTTTTAGCATCCCATTGAGTTTGATATAAAAAAGGACTATTAGTTTGATTATTTTTTTGAATAGGTAAAAAATCAAATAAATTATTATTACTAATAATAATACCAGCAGGATGAGTTCCTATATTTTTAGGAACTCCTTCTAAAAGTTTTAATAAATATTTTTTTTTTTCAACATTTTGTTTTTTTCTAAATATCTCTTTATTTAAAATTTTTTCTGTTAAGGTTAAAAAAGTAACAATATGAGATACATTTTTAATGCCATATTTTTCAACAATATATTCTAATATTGTTTTTAATTTATCATCAGGAAAATCTAAATCAATATCTGGCATTTGTTTTCTATGTAAATTCAAAAACCTTTCAAAAATAAGATCATATAATAAAGGATCTACTTCTGTAATACCTAATAAAAAACAAACCAAAGAACTGGCTGAAGAACCTCTACCAGGTCCTACTAAAATTTTTTTTTCTTTCGCATAAGATATTAAATCATAAATAATTAAAAAATATTTTTCATAAGAAATTTGTTTTATTATTTTTAATTCTTTTGATACTCTTTCTAAATATAAAGATAAATTAGAAAATTTTAATGAAAAATTTGAAAATTTTTTAAATAATTTTTCATAAACTATTTTTTCTAAAATTGGATATGATAATTTATCTTCTTTTGTCAAAGGTAATTCAGAAAAAAAATTTCGAAAATTTTTTTTATATTTTATGTCTTTAATGAAAAGATTTAAATCCAAAAATAACATTTTATAATCATAAAAATAAACTTGATAATATTCTTTTATTTTTTTTTTATCTAAAAAACAAAAATTAAATTTCTTTTCTAATTTTTGATTTGATAATGATAATAAAAATTCATAAGCTTTTATATCTTCTTCTTTCAAATAATTCGTTTTATGCACAGGTACTATTTTAATATTTAATTTTAATGCCAACTCAAGAAAAATATTAGCAAAAATTTCTAAAAAATACGATTGCAAAGAAAGCCCTAAAAAAAAATATTTTATTTTTTGCTTTAATTCTGACAAAATATCTTTTATTTTTTCAGTATCTAATACTCCATTTAAAACAAAATCTATAAAATCTATATTAGATATTATAAAAAAATTTCCTTCTTGAAATAAAAGTAACTCTGATAATGTAATATATCCTTTTCCTGTTCGAATAAAATTAGAAATTTTAATTAAATTTTGAATACCTTTATCGTTAATTGAATAAACTAAAATTCCAATTTTTTTTTGAAAAAAAATAAAATTTAAAAATAAATAAATCTTAATACCTATAATAGGTTTAATTTCATATTTATTACATAAATTTAAAAATTCTATCATACTATATAAATTTTCATCTTCACTTAAAGCTACAAAACCATAATCATTTTCTTTAGCTTTTTTAATTAAATTTTCGACAGAATTAATACTTTTCATAATACTATAAAAAGTTTGCAAATAAAAAACACCTAACATAATAAAAATATTTTTAACCTCTTAATATTTTTGAAAAAATGTCAAAAAAATAAAAAATTAATTTATAATATTTTTTATAATATTAATATTATTTTTTATCTTCGGATTTAAAATGAGGAAATAAAATAACATCTCTAATATTAGGAGTATTAGTTAAAAGCATAACTAAACGATCTATTCCCATACCCATTCCGCCGGTCGGAGGCATACCATATTCTAAAGCTTCTATGAAATCATAATCTAATTCTTCAGTTTCTTCATTTCCTAAACTTTTTTGTAATAATTGTTCTTGAAAACGTTTTTTTTGCTCAAAAGGATCATTTAATTCACTAAAAGCATTTACTAATTCTTTTCCACAAATAAATAATTCAAATCTGTCCACAAAATCTTTTCGTTCTAAATTTTGTTGAGCCAAAGGACTAACTTCTAAAGGATAATTATAAATAAAAGTAGGTTGAACTAAATAAGGTTCAATAAATTTTTCAAAAAAAGATAATATAATATGACCTTTAGTATAAAAAGGTTTTAAAATAATTTGATTTTCTACAGCTATTTTTTTATATTCAGATAATGACATTTTTTTATTAAAATCTATACCAGATTTTTCCTTAATAATAGTCAACATATCATATTTATAAAATTTACTAAAATCAATCAAATTTTTTTGATATTCAAATTGAAGTTTACCAAAAATATTTAGACAAACATTTTGAAGACAAGATTGAGTTAATTCCATCATATCTTTCATATCAGAATATGCTAAATAAGCTTCTATAGTAGTAAACTCAGGATTATGACTTGCATCCATTCCTTCATTACGAAAAACTCTTCCTATTTCATAAATAGCTCTAATACCGCCAATTATTATTTTTTTCAAAGGTATTTCCGTAGCTATTCTAAGATAAAAATCAGAATTTAAAAAATTATGATGAGTGATAAAAGGTTTAGCAGCTGCTCCTCCTAAAAAAGAATGTAAAATAGGAGTTTCTACCTCAACAAAATTTTTATCATCAAAAAATTTTCTAATAGATTTAATTATCTTATTACGAGTAATAAAAATATCTCTAGTTTTAGAATTCATGATTAAATCAATATAACGTTTTTTCCTAATATATTCTTTATTTTTTAAACCTTTATGCTTATCTGGTAAAGGCAATAAACTCTTACTTAAATGAATAAAATTAAAAACTTTAATCGTTAATTCATTAGTTTTAGTTTTAAATAAAGTGCCTTTAACACCAATAATATCTCCTAAATCAGAATTTTTATAAATTTGAAAATCTTGTAATGAAATCATCTTCTGATTTAAATATAATTGAATCAAATCATCAAAATCTCTTAAAAACAAAAAACCTACTTTACCTTGATCTCTTTTAGAAACAATTCTTCCAGTAATAGAAACTTGAACTTTTTTTTCTTCCAATTCTTTTTGAGAAAAATTTTTATACTCTTTTAATATATCAAATATTAAATGTGAAGAAACAAACTTATTTATAAAAGGTTGAATATTTAATTTTTTTAAAAATTCTATTTTTTCTTGTCTAATTAAATATTGTTCTGATTTTTTATCTTTTTTGATCATATTTTTATAAAATGAATCCTTTTTTAATATAAATATTTATAAAAAAATAGAAAAAATTAAAATATTAGTAAAAATATAAAATTAAACAAAATTCAAAAAAATTAATTATAAAAAAAAAGAATCTATATTAATATAAATAAGATTCTATTTGAAAAAAATAACATGCATAAGCCATGTTCTGTGCTTGTTTAAAAAAATTTAAATATTTTTAAAAACAAGATGTGATCATTTATCTCTATTGAATAAAATTCAAATAGCATAAAATTAACTTCAAATAAAAACAGGAAAAAGTTTATTTTATGTGCTCCTACCTTTTTTTGGATTATTAGCTTGAGGGGTTTACCGCGTTTCACTTAATTATTTCTAATTAACTCGTCTCTGTGGCACTTTATTTTTTATATTCATAAACTCATAAAATAAAAAAAGTTATTAGAATATAAAAAAGCCGTTACTTAAAAATTTTAAGTACCTTAAGTTATTTTTTCCTTAAGCACAAACACTACATGCTATTCCTGAAACATGTGCTAACATGGACTTTCCTAAATTTAATAATAATTATTTTAATAATATTAAACCTCGATCACCTTATGTTATTTTTTTAACAATAATATTTTAACAAAAATTAAGCAAAAAATATATTTTTTAATTAAAAATTTATTTTTTTTTATTATATTCTTTTAAAGATAAATCAATACGACCTTTTTCACTAATACTAATACATTTTGCAAATATTATATCACCTATATTTAAAAAATTTTCTATTTTATTAATTCTGAAATCATATATTTCACTTATATGAATAAAACCTTCAGTACCTGGAAAAATTTCTACTATTGCGCCAAAATTTTTACCCTTTTTATCATTTAAAAATCTTAAAACAGTTACTTTATATGATTCTCCTATTTTAATATCTTTTACTAAATTTAAAATATATTCAGCTGTTTTTTTAACTATTTCTTCATTTAAATGAAAAATAAATATTTTTCCATCTTGTTTAATATCTATTTTAACATTATCATATTTTTCAATAATACGAGAAATAATTTTTCCTCCTACACCAATAACATCTCTTATTTTTTCTGTTTTAATTTGAATTATTTTAAATTTTGGAGCATAATTAGAAATATTATTTTTAGATTTGTCAATAATTAAATTCATTTTATTTAAAATTTTTATTCTACCTAATTTTGCTTTTTGTAATGCTTTTTTTAAAATATCTAAATTAAGATTTCTTATTTTAATATCCATTTGTAAACAGGTAATACCATTTTTAGTTCCAGCTACTTTTAAATCCATATCTCCAGCATAATCTTCTAAACCATTTATATCACTTAAAAGAAAATAATTACAATCATTTTCATAAAATAAACCAATAGAAATACCTGCTACAGATGTTTTTATAGGAACTCCGGCATCCATTAAAGCCAAAGAAGTAGCGCAAATAGTAGCTTGTGAAGAAGAACCATTGGATTCTAAAATCTCTGAAACAACTCTAATAGTATATGGAAATAAATCTTCAGATGGTAAAATATTCAATAAAGCTTTTTCAGCTAATATACCATGACCAATTTCTCTTCTAGTTGGAGCTAAATAACGACCTATTTCTCCAACAGAAAAAGAAGGAAAATTATAATGCAAAATAAATCTTTTTTCTTCTTCTTCGGATAAGTCATCGATTGTTTTGCTTTCGTTTAAATTTCCTAAAGTCACTACAGCTAAACTTTGTGTTTCTCCTCTGCTAAAAATAGCTGAACCATGAGTTCTAGGTAATAATCCTATTTTTATATCAATTTCTCTAATTTCATCTAAAGATCTTTCATCAATTCTTTTTTGTTTTTGCATTATCATTAAACGTAATTCATCTATGAATATACTATCTAAAAAAAATTCTATTTGAGATAATTTGTCTTTTTTTTGTTCCAAAGACAAATCAATATTTATATCTTGTTCTTCATATTTATATTTTTCTAAAATTAAATTTTTAATATTTTTAATTTTTTGATTAATTTCTTTTTTAGAAATTGAAATATTATTGTGAGAATAAAAAGTTGTTCTAATCATATTTTTATATTCTTGCAATAATTCATCTTTCATTTCAACTTTGTTTTCTAAATATAAAATATGTTTTTTTTTAACATTTATTTCTTTTTTAATATTTTCTTGAAAAATACAAAGTTTTTTAATAACTTCTTGACCCAATTTAATAGCTTCTAATAAATCATCTTCTGAAACTTCTTTAGCTATGGCTTCAATCATATTTATGTTATTTTTAGTACCTGCTAATAATAATATAAATTCTGATTTATCCTTTTGTTGATAATTAGGATTAATAATTAATTTATCTTCTATTTTTCCTATACATACTCCTGAAACAGGCTCTTCAAATGGAATATCAGAAGAAATTATTAAAGACAAAGAACTACCTAAAAGAGCAAAAACTTCGTTATTGCAATCAACATTACTACTTAAAACAGTATTAATTATTTGAATTTCATTTTTAAATCTTTTATCAAATAACGGCCTTAAAGATCTATCAATTAGACGTGAATTTAAAACTTCTTTATCAGAAGGTTTACCTTCTCTTTTCGAAAAACTACCAGGTATTTTACCAGCTGCATAAAGTTTTTCTTGATATAAAATCATCAAAGGTAAATAATTTATTTTTTTTTCATTTTCTTTATTAATAACAACACTAAGAATAACGCTGTCATTATAACTAACTAAAACTGTGCCATCTGTTTGCTTAGCTAACTTATTAATTTCTATAGTTAACAAATTATTTTCAAAAATAGTTTTAAAAGTTTTAGAATCCATTTTTTTATTTCCTTCAATTACTTTCTTTTTTAAAATAAAAAAAACTATTTTTGAAAATAATAAATCTAAAAAATTATTATAAAAAAACAATGGCGCCTATACTAGGGCTCGAACCTAGGACCCTCTGAATGTGAATAGAAATATTACGCCTTTATTAATTTATTTTAAATTAACTAGGTTTTAATAAGCCTTCACCCAAACCGGACAGGCATGTCTCCATGCATCCGGCTTTCCAAGTTCAACTTTTAAAATAACCTTTTTTAAAAGTTTAGATATTTAGATTAAAATATTATT
The DNA here is from genome assembly GCA_027945135.1 of Candidatus Phytoplasma oryzae. Classification (GTDB taxonomy): domain Bacteria; phylum Bacillota_I; class Bacilli_A; order Acholeplasmatales; family Acholeplasmataceae; genus Phytoplasma; species Phytoplasma oryzae_A. The sequence continues at coordinate 505,397 of CP116038.1, forward strand.
GATACAAAACAATTTATTTTTTAGTGGATAAACAAGGTTTATACTAGCTATCTATAAACATTTATAAAATATTTTTACCAATAAATATTTTTAAAAATCTTTTTTCTCTCTGCTTTCCTTCGCCTTGTAAAGGGCTTTCCCCTTTTCCCTGGTAGGTCATAACGCCTACGACTACTATGTTAGCTCTGCAACCATAATTCTTTTCTTATTTTGTAATTTTGGTAAAACAAAATATATAGATTAAACTCTGGTTATCAATTTTTTTATTGTTTAATCAACGAATCTTAGGTCTTCCTAGGTAGCTATGAATTAATAGGTTAATAATAAATATCGGTTGGAGTCTTACAATAGAAATATTTTAATTTAAAAATATTTCTTAATTTAGATATGTTTTTTTTAATAAAAAAATTAAATAAAATTGGTAATTGTAAATAACTGTTAATATTTATAATATTTACATCATATCTATATTAGGTAGTAAAATGTTTTTTATTTGGAATATATCGTTAAACCATCCCTAATGCTTTTTCTGCAATTATTCTTAGCTCTTCACAACTTTTTTATATATTGTTCAACCTTATTTTATCTTCATCTCGCAACTTCTTAAGATATTTTTTTATATATTATTATAAAAAAAAACGATTTTATATCTTCAGTTACTTTACAGATATGCTATTGTCCCTTTTATTCTTTCGAATGCAGGTTAATCTGTTGATTTTTTCCATTACCATTAGAAAAGAGATACCTTAAATCTCTTCAATTCATGCTCGAACTAGCGCCCTTAACAGTCAGATGCTCTACCAACTGAGCTATATAGGCTTCTTTTTTTTAAATCTAAATATTTAATTATTTGCATAAATAGTAAAATAAAAAATGGTAGAGGATGAGGGACTTGAACCCCCGACTTTCTGCTTGTAAGGCAGACGCTCTCCCAACTGAGCTAATCCTCTTCTTATTTTTTCGATTATTAGAATACATCATTCAAATAATTTAATTAAATTTTTTTTATAAGTAATCCTTGGCAAAAGCCTATTTTCGCTTTTGAAATCAAAAACTATCTTTGGTGTTTAAGGACTTAACTGCTGTATTCGGAATGGAAACAGGTGTTTCCCCTTAACTAAATCACCAAGGATCTTTCAAAACTAGATAAACAAAAGTTTTTTTTAAAAAATCAAAGTCAATGGATCTATTAGTACTAGTAAGCTGAAAATATCACTATTCTTACACTTCTAGCCTATCAACCTGATAGTCTTTCAGGGATCTCATAGGGAAATCTCATCTTAAGGGAGGCTTCATACTTATATGCTTTCAGTATTTATCCTTTCTATACATAGCTACTCAGCTGTGGCTCTGGCGAACCAACTGAAACACCAGCGGTATATCCATCCCGGTCTTCTCATACTAGGGACAGCTCCTTTCAAATTTCCAACGCCCACGACGGATAGAGACCGAACTGTCTCACGACGTTCTGAACCCAGCTCGCGTTCCGCTTTAATGGGCGAACAGCCCAACCCTTGGAACCTTCTCCAGCTCCAGGATGCGATGAGCCGACATCGAGGTGCCAAACCGCTTCGTCGCTGTGAACGCTCGGAAGCGATAAGCCTGTTATCCCCAGGGTAGCTTTTATCCGTTGAGTTACGGCCCTTCCATATGGTACCGTAAGATCACTAAGTCCGACTTTCGTCTCTGCTCGACTTGTAGGTCTCGCAGTCAAGCTTCCTTATGCCTTTGCACTCTAAAAATGATTTCTGACCATTTTGAGGAAACCTTATGAACGCCTCCGTTACTCTTTAGGAGGCGACCGCCCCAGTCAAACTGCCCACCAAACACTGTCCCTCGTGATACACTCACGTAGGTTAGAAAATAAAAATAATAAGGGTGGTATCCCAAGGTTGACTCCTTTAAAACTAGCGTTCTAAAATCATTGTCTCCCACCTATCCTGTACATATTATTCTCAATTTCAATATTAAGCTACAGTAAAGCTCCATGGGGTCTTTTCGTCCTGTCGCGGGTAACCGGCATTTTCACCGGTAATTTGATTTCACCGAGACTCTTGTTGAGACAGCGCCCAAATCGTTATGCCTTTCGTGCGGGTCGGAATTTACCCGACAAGGAATTTCGCTACCTTAGGACCGTTATAGTTACGGCCGCCGTTCACTGGGACTTCAATTCAATGCTTTGGTTTGCACCTAACATCTCCTTTTAATCTTCCAGCACCGGGCAGGCATCAGCCTCTATACATCACTTCACAGTTTAGCAGAGACCTATGTTTTTGATAAACAGTCGCTTGGGCCTATTCTCTGCGGCTTTTACTTTTTATCATAAAAGCTCTCCTTATCCCTAAGTTACGGAGCAATTTTGCCGAGTTCCTTAACAAGAGTTTTCTCGCGCGTCTTAGTATACTCTACCTTCCCACCTGTGTCGGTTTACGGTACAGGTAAAAAAACAATTAACCCTAGAAGCTTTTCTAGAAAGTATGACATCAGTCACTTTACTTTTAAACCTTATTTTTTGGAATAAGAAAACGGATTTGCCTATTTTCTCAAACTTGGTTCTTCGACCCTAATCCAATAAAGGGTGTGCTTAGCCTGCTTTGTCACTCCATCAGTTGTTTTTTTAGTGCAGGAATTTTAGCCTGCTGTCCATCGACTACGTATTTCTACCTCGCCTTAGGTCCTGACTAACCCAGGGCGGACGAACCTGCCCCTGGAAACCTTGGGTTTTCGACGGATAGGATTCTCGCCTATCTTTTCGTTACTTACACCGGCATTCTCACTTCTGACTTCTCCACTACTGCTCTCGCTATAGCTTCAACGACATCAGAACGCTTCCCCTACCATATACAAAATAAAATAATTATTTTGTTATCCGTAGCTTCGGTATAATGTTTGAGCCCCGATATATTTTCGGCGCAAAGTCATTAGACTAGTGAGCTATTACGCACTCTTTAAAAGATGGCTGCTTCTAAGCCAACTTCCTAGTTGTTTAAACGTCTTCACTTCCTTTACCACTTAACATTAATTTAGGGACCTTAGCTGACGGTCTGGGCTCTTTCCCTTTTGACCATGGACCTTATCGCTCATAGTCTGACTGCTGATTTTTTTTTAATGACATTCGGAGTTTAATTGATATCAGTACTTCGAGGTGAAGCCCTCAATCATTTAGTGCTCTACCTTCATTAAAAACATTAATCAACGCTAGCCCTAAAGCTATTTCGGGGAGAACCAGCTATCTCTGAGTTCGATTGGAATTTCACCCCTAGCCACAAGTCATCCAAACACTTTTCAACGTGTCCTGGTTCGGTCCTCCATTTAGTTTTACCTAAACTTCAACCTGCTCATGGCTAGCTCACTTCAGTTTCGGGTCTATGACATACAACTCAACGCTCTATTAAAACTCGCTTTCGCTACGGCTACATTCCTTCAAACTTAACCTTGCTATATATCATAACTCGCCGGTTCATTCTGCAAAAGGCATGCCATCACTCATTAACGAGCTCTGACTAATTGTAGGCATACAGTTTCAGGGTCTATTTCACTCCCCTCCCGGGGTTCTTTTCACCTTTCCCTCACGGTACTAGTTCACTATCGGTCACTAAGGAGTATTTAGCCTTGGGAGATGGTCCTCCCGTCTTCCGACAAGATTTCTCGTGTCTCGCCGTACTTTTTGATACTCTAGATTTTAGCTATTACTTTACAGGACTTTCACCTTCTTTGGTTTTTCTTTCCAAAAAATTCAAGTTAACTAAAATTTTATAACTAGTTGAATAGTATCTGGCTGTTCCGGATTCGCTCGTCACTACTACCAGAATCGTTGTTACTTTCTTTTCCTGCAGTTACTTAGATATTTCAGTTCACTGCGTTTCCCTTTTTGATGCAAAACACCAAAAAACTACAAGTTTGTTGTAGTAGGTTGCCCCATTCGGAAATCCACGGATCTTCATTTATTTACAACTAACCGTGGCATATCGCTGTTAATTGCGTCCTTCATCGGCTCTTAGTGCCAAGGCATCCACTGTACGCCCTTTATTCCTTTGATTTCTATTATTTAACTTTGTTTATCTACTTTTCAAAGAACTTTTTTTAAGAATGGATTGAGATATGATCTTTTTTTCAGCTGGTGGGCCTAAATGGACTGAACCATTGACCTCACTCTTATCAGGCGTGTGCTCTAACCAACTGAGCTATAGGCCCTTTCCTTTTCTTAAAAAAGAAAAACTTATAAGAACTAAGTCTTTCAAAACTGAAGATGAAAATTTAAAATTTTGTCCTTAGAAAGGAGGTGATCCATCCCCACCTTCCGGTAGGGATACCTTGTTACGACTTAACCCCAATCATCGATCCTACTTTAGACGGTTCCCTCTTTCGAAAAAGTTAGGCTGCCGCTTTCGAGTATTACCAACTTTCGTGGTTTGACGGGCGGTGTGTACAAACCCCGAGAACGTATTCACCGCGACATGCTGATTCGCGATTACTAGCGATTCCAACTTCATGAAGTCGAGTTGCAGACTTCAATCCGAACTGAGACTGTTTTTTTGAGATTGGCTTGAACTTACGTTTTAGCTACTCTTTGTAACAGCCATTGTATCACGTTTGTAGCCCAGATCATAAGGGGCATGATGATTTGACGTGATCCTCACCTTCCTCCAATTTTTTATTGGCAGTCTCATTAAAGTGCCCATCATAACATGCTGGCAACTAATGACAAGGGTTGCGCTCGTTTTAGGACTTAACCTAACATCTCACGACACGAGCTGACGACAACCATGCACCACCTGTATCCCTGATAACCTCCACTATATTGCTATAGCTTTGCAGAGTATGTCAAGACCTGGTAAGGTTTTTCGTGTATCTTCGAATTAAACAACATGATCCACCGCTTGTGCGGAGTCCCGTCAATTCCTTTAAGTTTCATACTTGCGTACGTACTACTCAGGCGGAGTACTTAATGTGTTAACTTCAGTACCGAGTTCCCCCGACACTTAGTACTCATCGTTTACGGCGTGGACTACCAGGGTATCTAATCCTGTTTGCTCCCCACGCTTTCGTGCCTCAGCGTCAGTAAAGACCCAGCAAGCCGCTACGCCTCTGGTGTTCCTCCATATATTTACGCATTTTACCGCTACACATGGAATTCCACTTGCCTCTATCTCACTCTAGTCTGATAGTTTCTATAGCAGGACAGTGTTAAGCACTGAAATTAAACTATAGACTTATCAAACCGCCTACGCACCCTTTACGCCCAATAATTCCGGATAACGCTTGCCCCCTATGTATTACCGCGGCTGCTGGCACATAGTTTGCCGGGGCTTATTCATTGAATAGCGTCAAGATAGTTTTTCCACTATTTTTTCTTCTTCAATAAAAGAACTTTACATACCGAAATACTTCATCGTTCACGCGGCGTTGCTCGGTCAGAGTTTCCTCCATTGCCGAAAATTCCCTACTGCTGCCTCCCGTAGGAGTTTGGGCCGTGTCTCAGTCCCAATGTGGCTGTTCAACCTCTCAGTCCAGCTACACATCATAGTCTTGGTAGGCCATTACCCTACCAACTAACTAATGTGCCGCAAGCCCCTCTTTAAGTATACCTTCGAAAGAAGGTCTTTTAAAAATTAAAAGATACCTTTTAATTTCCTATCCAGTTTTAGCAACTGTTTCCAATTGTTATCCTCGTCTTAAAGGCAGGTTACTTACGTGTTACTCACCCGTTCGCCACTAAAATCCGAAAATTTCCGTTCGACTTGCATGTATTAAGCACGCCGCCAGCGTTTATCCTGAGCCAGGATCAAACTCTTCATTTTGTTTCTTTTTTTGTTAAAAAAAATTAACAAATATAAGAATAAAATAAAATTAATTTTATATAATTTTAATT